>JBBKWG010000309.1:0-3158 GCA_037968835.1 Paracoccaceae bacterium | reverse complement strand
GCGTTGAAATCGAACTGCATCTCGGCTTCGGCGGTGTAGACCGGCACGACGAAAATGCCGCGATGGCGTTCCTGCGTGCGCGAAGTCGTTTGCAGATCGAACGCCTCGGGGAAAAGATAGACCGGGGCGCGCGCTTCGGTTCTGGTTTCCTCAAAATGCTCGTAGACGATGTTGTTCTGACCGTCACGCAACGTCTGACCCGTGGTCGGATCGACGGCTTCGCGCTTTCGCTCATAGGTCACATCTTCGGTGACCGGGATCACCAGCATTGGACCGCTCAGAAGTTGCGCGCCGCCCCATTCGCGGCTGATGCTTTCGATGGTGGAAGTGCTGTAGCGGGCGCGGTCATCGACCACGCCGCTGACGAGGTTGAGCGGGATGAACATGAGTAGGACGAGAAGCCCGACGGAGAAGAACCTGAGGCCAGCGGATCGGAACATGGGAACACCTTTCTGTATCTTGTGATCAGAAAGGTGGTCTCAGCCTCGCTGCGCAGGCGCCGTTGCGCAAATCCTCAGCCGTTGTGCAGATGTCACGCGCGCTCAAGCGTCTCCACGGACAGGATGGTGGGTAAGTGGCGGGCGATTTCGCCCCAGCTTTCGCCTTCGTCACGGCTGGCAAACACCGACCCGGAGTTGGTGCCGAAGTAGACGCCGGCGCGGTCAAGTTTATCTGTCGCCATCGACTGTCGAAGGACGGTGAAGAAGCAGTCCCTCTGCGGCAGGCCATCGCGCATGTCGCGCCACGTCTCGCCACCGTCGCTGGATTTCCAGACCGCCGCCGAAGCGTTCGGCGGAAACCGCCCTTCGATGTCGCCGTTGAGCGGCAGCGTCCAGACCATGTCTGGGTCGCGGGGATGAACGGCAATGGGAAAGCCGAAGGTCGAGGGCAGTCCCGTCGTCGCATCGTCCCAGCTTCGCCCGCCGTCGCGGCTGCGGAACACGCCGTGATGGTTCTGTTGGTAGAGAACGTCGCTGTTGCCAGGCGCGCGCACGACATTGTGGACGCAATGCCCGGTCTCGCCGCCTTTCGGGGCGGCAGGGTGGTGGTGATGGGCGTGCGCGTCGGCGTTCGACAGGCGGTTGCGACGCTCGAAACTGGTGCCACCGTCTTCGGAGGCAAAAACTCCCGCAGCCGACACGCCAAGCCAGAGCTTCTTGGGGATGCCGGGATCGGTGACGATGGAGTGCAGGACCAGACCCGCCGCGCCGGGGGTCCAGTCCTCGCGATCCTCGAAATCGGCGATGGCGGCGTTCTTGGTCCAGCTTTCGCCATTGTCGGCGCTTTCGAACAGGTTGGCGGGCTTGCCGCCTGCATAAAGCGTGCCGTTCACGCGGTGCAGCGACCAGATCGCATCGACCTCGCCGTCGAACTGGGTTTCGGTGGGTTCCCAGTTGAACATTGCGGCGGTGTCGGGATCGTTGGCGGCCCACTCGTCCATCTGTCCCTTCGACAGCTTGGCCAGCGTCCACGTGGCGCCGTGATCGTCCGAGCGCCAGACTCCGGCACCAAACCAGTCGTTGCCGCCGCCCGCCCAGATCGTGCCGGATGTCGGATCACCGACCACGTGATTGATCGACCAGCCGTCGCAATGCGGTCCGGTGAGCGTCCAGTTCTGGCGTTGGCTGTCGGCGTCGAGAACGAACGCGCCCTTGGTCGTGCCGACGAGAAGGGAAAGAGAAGCAGGCATGGATCTGGCCCCCACGAGTGTTTCACGGGCCAGTTTACCACGACGAAATTTCCTCTCCTAGCGTCAGATTCACGTAGGGCGTCAGAAGATCGGAATATTGCTCATGTCAGCATTCTGGTCAGAGCCTAGACGTCCGAGTTGACTGTCGCTCCACGCGCGAATCTTGGAGAACTCGCCGTCGAAAGCGCGGGCTTTCAGGTCCTCATAGATGACCGAGCAGATGACGATCCGGTTGGTTTCCATCTGGCCTGTCAGCGCCTCGATCTCGCACGACAGATAGGCGCGCTTCAACTGGTCGATGGCAAGATCGGTCGTTCCGAAGGAGCGCGATCCGGCTTCGACGGACGACGCGGCGAACGAAATCACCACGGATACGGCGATGAGGACGGCTGGGAACTTTTGCTGTGGCATGGGCGGAAACCTTCTGGCGCTGGCGACGGCACAAAACCGTTGCTACTGCCAAGAGCGTAGTCCGGTCAGGGTTCACGCGCCTGAGGCGCCCGTCCCGGATCGACGTCATTTCGAAACGCCGATGACGATCACACGGGGATTGGTGTCCCTAGCGCGCCGAAACGTCCTGCCCGAACCCTGCCTCGCGTGCGGCGACCACGACTTTTGCGCGCGAATGCAAATCGAGCTTGTCAAAAATGGCCGAGACGTGGTTGCGAATGGTCTTCTCGCCAAGCCCCAGTGACGCCGCGATTTCGTGGTTGTCGAGACCCTGGGCGAGGTTGTGCAGCACGTCGCGCTCGCGGTTGGTCAGACCGGCGAACCTGCCGGTTGCCGGGTCAGGCGTTGGCAGGAATTCGTGCAAAGCCGCGACGAATTGGGCCCACGCGGGTTCTTCGGGAAGCATGAAATGGTTGGCGCTGTCGAGCGACAGGAATCGCGCGTGTGGAATGATGCTGGCCAGAAGCCGACCTTCCTCGGGAGGGACGACGGCGTCACGCTCGGCGTGGGCAACGAGCGTCGAACAGCCGATGATCGCGGCAGCCGAGCGGATGTCGATATTGAACATGACCTCGGTCAGCCTCAACGCGGTCTCGGGTGTCGCGGCCATGCGTTGCAATTCGCACCACGAGCGCAGGTGTTCACCAGATCCGCCGGGTTGAAATTGCTTGGCGAAGGCGGTGGCGAAGGCATGATCGTCGGCGCCCCAGCCAAGCCGGATCATCTGACGCATGACATTGGCTTTTTCCGCTTCCAACGGAATATCGCCGCGCCGGTCGCGTCCCCGCGCGTAGGTCCCGTAAAGGATCAGGCGGTCGACCCGACCGGGCAGCCGCGCGGCATATTCAAGCGCCACCGCACCACCCTGACAGGCCCCGATCAGCGAATGGCGCGGCAGGTCCAGTGTTTGCGCCAGAGCATCGAGATCGCGCACCCACGCATCGAACGTCAGATCGTCGACCGCCCGGTCCGACAGGCCGCAGCCGCGTGGGTCGTAACGGATCAGCGTATAGCGATC
>JBBKWG010000308.1:0-15329 GCA_037968835.1 Paracoccaceae bacterium | reverse complement strand
TAGGGGTTCACATAGCCGCGCGCACCCATCTTGAAACTTTCCAGCACCCGCTGACCGGCCCACGGGATCATCTTGCCATCGCTCGCAACGATAATATCGTGTATCCGTTCAATACGTTGCGAGGCTTCCTTGATGTATCGTATCTGCTCGAAGCTCTTGGCAAGCCGGCCGACCAGGGCCGCCGGCATATCCACGTTCGATGTGAACGGGTTGTTGTAAAGCATGATCTGCAAATCGCAGGCGTCGCAAATCGCCTTGTAGTAATTGAAAATCTCGTCCTCGGTCGGGGTGTAATAATAGGGCGGAATGATCATCAAACCGTCCGCCCCCAATGCCTCGGCTTCCTGCGAATAGCGGACCGCGTTGGGGGTATAGGCGTTCATAGTGCCGACCCAGACGACCATGCGGCCATTGACGTATTCGACGGTCTTTTTGACGAACGCAGTCCGCTCGGCATCGCTGATCGTCAGGAACTCGCCGGTGGTTCCCAGGATAATGACACCCGGCACGCCACTCTCGACCTGCCAGTCCAGAAACGCCTCCCAGGCTTCGAAATCAATCTCGGCCCCGCCCGGTGTAAACGGCGTGACGGTGACGGTGTGGCTGCCGGAATAAGTCGGTCTCATGGAGTTGTCCTTGCGTGGGGCGCGGGCGCATGACCCGCTACGATGTTGTGGTGATCGGGGGTGGCATCGCCGGTCTGATGACGGCTTGGTATCTGGCGCGCGACGGCGCGAATGTGGCGCTGCTGGAGGCCGGGGATTTCGGCGCTCAGGCGTCGGGCGCCAATGCCGGATCGCTGCATCTGCAACTCCAGTACCCGGAATTCGTCAAGTTCGGCGAAGGCTGGGCCCGCGACTATGCGCCCACACTTCGCTTCCTTCAGGCATCTCTCGCCATGTGGCAGGGTCTGAGCGACGAGGTCGGCGAGGATCTCGACGTGACGCTTGGCGGCGGCATCGTGGTCGCGCAAACCGATGCGCAGATGCGGTTCATCGAGGCCAAGGCAAAGATCGAGGCCAGCGTCGGTGTCGAAACCTCGATCCTTGATCAGGCAGCGCTGCGCCAGATCGCGCCCTATCTGTCCCGGCTCGCCATTGGCGGCGGTTTCTGCGCCGGCGAGGGCAAAGCCAACCCGCTGCGCGCGACGCCCGCCGTGGCCCGCGCGGCAGAGCGGGCAGGCGCTACGCTGCACCGCGACACCTGTGTCACAGGCATTGCGGGACGGGCAGGTGCGTTCGAGGTTTCCACCTCGCACGGCACCTTTCACGCCGACAAGATCGTCAACACGGCTGGGGCCAAGGCCGCAGAGATCGCCGCAATGGTCGGCATGACAATCGACCTGCGCGGCTTCCCGCTTCAGGTCACGGTCACCGAACCCATGGCCCCGATCATTCCTCATCTGGTCTATTCCGCCGCCGGAAAACTCTCCCTGAAGCAGGCGGCGAACGGTGGCTGCATCATCGGCGGAGGCTGGGCGGCACGATTGCGGCCCGACGGCGGTCTTGCCACCGATCCCGCAAATTTCGCGGGCAACATGGCGATGGCGGTCGGCGTGGTGCCGGGGCTTGGAAATACCCGCACGCTGCGCAGTTGGACCGCCTGGGTCAACGGCACGCCCGACTGGCGCCCGATCATCGGTGAAGCGCCGCAGATGCCGGGCTTCTATCTCGCGCTGTTTCCGTGGGTCGGTTTCAGCGCCGGTCCGATGACGGCGCGCGTCATTGCCGACATGGTGTCGGGCCGCGCGCCGGTCATCGACCTTGCCGGTATCTCGATCCTCGCCGACTGACGCGCGCGCGATCATGGCTCACGCCACGCCCTTGTTGGCGGGCTGGTCGCGGCTGGCGTGCTTGCGCTGGTAGGCCCGCCAGGTCATCGCCCATTTGCCCGGATCCTCGAACGCGCCGCCCTTGACCTGCGCGATCGGCTGATTGTGCGGCGCGGTTTTCACCAACTCGGGATTGCTGCGCGCTTCCTCGGCGATCTGGGCGATGACGCCGACCCAGGTGTCGATGTCCTCCTTCGACCACAACTCGCCAGCCTCGGGCGTGAACGGTTCGGCCACAATCCAGGGCTCGTGGCTCATCCAGTAGGGGTCGATTCCGTAATCGGCCATCCGGTTGGCGAAATCGACCGTTGAAACGCCGGTTTCCTCGGTCAGCGGACCAAGCGACCAACGCGTCATTTCCATGCGCCAGACGTCGATCGAGGGGTTCGAGATCTTCAGCCCCGGAATCTGAGCCAGCTTCTTGTCCATGTAATTGTTCGCCACGACCGAGATATCCGAGGCCAACTCTATGCCCTCCGCCCCCATCGCCCGCGCCCAGGCGTAGGCCTTGACGATCTGCGGGACGTTGCCCCAGAACTCGCGCACCTTGCCCGCCGATTTCGGGCGGTCCTCGTCGAGGACATAGCGCGCGCCCTCTTTCACCACCACCGGACAGGGCAGGTAGGGGGCCAATTCGTCGGTGCAGCCATAGGCGCCGACAGCGGGTCCACCGCCTGCCTTTGGTGCGCCGAAAGTCTTGTGCAGCATGAACATGCAGGCATCAAAGCCCAGTTCACGCGCCGACAGTTTGCCCATTACCCCGTTGAAATTCGCATGGTCGTAAAAGCAAAGCGCCCCGGCGTCCCTGGCGACCTTCAGCCATTCCTTGATCTCGGGATTATAGATGCCCATGTCGTCGGGATTGTTGATCATGATCAGCGCGGTTTTCTCGCTGACCGCTGCCTTCAACGCGTCAAGCGAGGGATAGCCGTTCTCCTCCAGCGGCAGGTTCACCACTTTGAATCCCGCCGCCGCCGCCGTTGCAGGGTTGCAGGGATGCGCCTGCACCGAGGTCACCATTTCGGTGCGCTGCCCCAGCATGCCGCGATCATCCCAATAGGCGCGCGCGACGGCGGCCATCGTGTAGGCCGCGTCGGCACCGCCACCGGCCTGAAAAATGAACTGATCCATGCCAGAGAGGCTGCGCAGGATAACGTCGAAATCGTGGATGATTTCAAGCACGCCCTGCAACGTGTCGGGATGCTGATAGGGATGCACTTCACCCAGTTGCGGGCGCAGCGTCGCATACTCCGCCGCCTTCGAGTTGTATTTCATGGTGCAGGTGCCAAACAGGCTGATCCCCATCATTCCAAGGGTCATCTGCGACAGGTGCAGATAGTGCCTTTGCGCCTCGAACTCGGTGATTTCCGGCAATTCCGCGCGATCCTTGCGCGCCATTGCGCGCGGGATCAGGTCGCCGCCCACGGCGTCCGTGACCTCGGCCTCGGGCGCGGGGAAAAGCTGACCGCGCGCGCCTTTGCGCCCCATCTGCATGACGACAGGTTCGTTCCATTTCGCGGCGTGGAATTCCGGTATGCGGGTCATGCCAGGACCTCCGTTAAGGTTTCAACCAGCTTGCGGATATCCGCGGCGGTATGAACTTCGGTGACGCAATAAAGCGCGGACTGGCCAAGCGTGTCGGCCTCGCCCGAGATGTCCTTGCCGCCGAAAATACCGCGCGAGCGCAGCAGATCGTTGATCTCGGCGACCGACTTGCCGGTGCCATCGAAATTCACCACGAATTCCTTGAACGTGGTGTCCGGCCAGACGACCTTGACGCCCGGCACCTCGCCCAAAAGTTTCGCGGCATATCTGGCCCGGCTCACGATCAGGGTTCCCAGTTCACGGAAACCCTCGGGACCAAGCAGGCTCATGTAAACCGCGCCCGCAATCGCCCAGAGATAGGTCGAATTGCCGGTCCAGTCCTTGCCGTGTTCACGCGATCCATAGGAATTCTGATGCGGGCAGGCGAGGCCGAAACCGAATTCGCCGTCCTTCAGGGTCTCGACGATCGAAACCAGGAAGCCATTGTATTCCAGAACATATTTCTCTTCGTCGCGCGACGCGATGAAGCCACCGACGCCACCGCCGCATTGCATGTGAACGCCAAGCGGCTGCACTGGCCCGGTCACTATGTCGGCGCCGTAATCGCCCGGCGCACTCATCACTCCAAGGCTCAGCGGATCGACCCCGACGATGGTCTCGGCCCCGGCTGCACGTGTCATCCGGGCAATCTCGGCAGCCTCGGTTTCGATGGTCCCGAGATAGGCCGGGTTCTCGAAATAGACCGCTGCAACATCGTCGCCCAGCTTGGTTTTCAGATCGCCGAGATCCACCCGCCCGCTGGTCGGATCAACTGCGACCGTGACGACTTCGATGTGGCTTTCCATCGACGACGGCTGGCAATAGGTGCGGATCACCGAAAGCCTTTCGGGATCCGACATCTGCGAGACCAGCACCTTGCGACGTCCGTTGATTCGCTGCGCCATCCGGATCGCGTGTCCAATGGCGCAGCCCCAGGAATAGACCGGCAATTGCACGACATCGAGGTTGAGCAGCGCCCCAAGTTGCGACGAGAACTCGAACCACGCCTGATTGCGCCCATGGTCGGACTGATAGCTGCCCCAGACGTTGGTGGCGAATTCGGTGCGACCGACGATTTCATCGACGACGGCCGGGACGTGGTGCTGCCAGACCCCGGCGCCAAGAAAGCTGAGATTGGTCTCGCAATCCTGGTTCTTGTTCAGCTTGTCGACAAGATCGCGCTTCAACTCGATTTCGGACGATAGCGCCGGCGGCAGATCAAGCGGTGTCGTGCGATAGTGATCGGCGGGGATCTGTTCAAACACCTCCTGCACAGAGGCGGCGCCGATCTCGTCCAGCATCGCCTGAATCGCGCCAGGTGCAGAGTTCGCCATCCACGGATGCGCGCGGGTATCTTGAGGCATTTTGGACTCCCTTCGACTTTGCACAATTGTTCGCATATCGCACAAGCCTAATCAAGACGACGCGATACGCATCATGGTCTCGCGGTTCGCGCTGGTTCTGACCCGGATGAACCCGGCAAGGTCGGCGTCGAGTTCGGCATCACCGGTGTCAACCAGAAGGCGCGGCTGCGACAACGCCGCCAGCTTGCTCTCGGTGGCAAGGACGATCAATCCATCACGACCGGCGCGCCGGACAAGATCGGCACCAATCTGCTGGTTGCCGCGACCCAGAAGAAACCCCTGCTGGCCGGTGACGCCAAGGATGATCCGCACCGGCCGCCCCTCGGCGAGTTCCGCCAGACGCCGTGCGTCGGCATCCCGCGCGATGACCTCGCCGTTCAACACCGCATCGACTCCCAGCGTTGTGGCTTTCTGACCCAACGCAGTCATCACCGCGCCCGCACTGGTGCCGGGTCCGATCACATAGAGAGTGCCCGACGCCATCTCGCGCGCCACCGCCATCGCTGCCGAGCCGAGTGCTGCGGCGGCGTTCATTTGCGGCCCGCCCTTTGCCGCCTGCATCAAACTGCGCGAAACCGGGATACGGGCCAGACCGTAAAGCCTCGGCGCAAGCACACCGGCCCGCAGCGCGACCTCGTCGATGTCCATCACCTCGGCCTCGTCGTTCCAGCCGACGCGGTCGGGATCGCTCAGCAGTTCGGCCATCATCCACCCCGCCGCGCCGGGTGTGACGGCGAAAACGCCCGAATGCATCTTGACGCCGCAAGGGATGCCAAGGATCGCCGTCCCCTCAGCCACCGCAGCCGCCACATCGCGCGCGGTGCCATCGCCGCCGGCAAAGACCATGACATCGACCGGCTGCATTGCCCGAACCGCGTGGCGCGTGTCCTGCGCCGTGCCACTGATCTCCTGTGGCGGCAGTACGCGCAGATCGAGCGGCAGGCTCTCGGCCCAATCCGCACCAAGACGACCGGGCGCGACAGTCAGTTCAGCCCCCGGAACTCGATCCGCCAGGCGTTCCAGTGCCAAACGCGTGCGCGGACCGGCCTGAGGAACCGCACCGCGTCGCAACGCCTCGGCCACCGTGTCCGGCCCGTCGGTGCCCTTCAGGCCCACGGCGCCGCCCAGACCGGCATTCGGGTTCACGATCAGACCTAGGCGCATCAACGGGACTTTCGCGGGTTGCGGGTGGCTTCAATATGCGCACAGATGTTCGGAAATGGGAGAGCGATTGATGCAAGAACCGGACCGCACCAAGCTTGGACGCCTGCCGATCCGTCGGCTTGTCACGGGTCTCTGGCAAATGGCCGATCAGGAGCGCGACGGCAAATCGTTCGATCTCGACAAAGCCGCCGAAGACCTGCTGACCTACGCGCGGGCCGGTTTCGATACCTTCGATATGGCCGACCATTATGGCAGCGCAGAGATCGTCGCCGGCATGGTTCACAGGGCGATGCGCGAGGCCAACGAGACACCACCGACAATCCTGACCAAGTGGTGCCCCGAACCGGGTCCGATGAGCGCCGATGTCGTCCGAAAAGACGTCGAGACGGCGTTGGCGCGGCTTCGTCTCGATACCGTCGATGTCATGCAGTTGCATTGGTGGCGCTACACCTCGCCCGAGTATCTGGACGCGCTGGAGCATTTGATGCGCCTGAGGGAAGAAGGTCTGATCCGCGAGATCGGGCTGACCAATTTCGATGCGGCGCATCTGAAGATGCTGATCGGCAACGGCATCGAAATCGCCTCGAATCAGGTCTGTTTTTCGCTCTTGGATCGCCGCGCGGCGCAAGACCTGTCGGAAGTGGCCCGTCAGCACGATGTGGCGCTTCTGGCCTTCGGCACGCTCGCCGGTGGCTTCCTGTCGTCGCGATGGGCAGGCAAGGAAGAACCCGGCGAGATCGCGGACTGGAGCCGGATGAAATACAAGCGTTTCATCGACGCGGCGGGCGGCTGGCCGCTCTATCAGCGCCTTCTGGCGACGCTCGGCAATGTCGCCCAAAAGCACGGCGTCTCAACCTCGAACGTGGCCTCGGCGTGGGTGCTCGACCATGACGCGGTGCGCGCGACCATCATCGGCGTGCGTCTGGGCGAAAGTCAGCATCGCGACGACAACCTCAAGGCGCTGGCTTTGAAATTCGACGACGACGACCGCGCCGCCATCCGGGCCGCAACCAACGCGCTGACGGGCATTCCCGGCGACTGCGGCGACGAATACCGCAAGCCGCCGTTCCTGACCGCCTCGGGCGATCTGAGCCATCACCTGAACGCCTTGCCACCGGTTTTCGCGGTGTCCGATGTATCGGGCCGCGCCAACCGCGCGCGCGCCGACAGCGGTTCGATCTGGGAGGAAAAAGCGGGCTTCGCGCGCGCCGTACGCGACGGGCAGCACATTGCCGTCAGCGGCACGACCGCGACGACTCCCGGTGGCGATCCCGTCTGTCCGGCCGATGCCGAGGGGCAGGCGGTCTATATCCTCGACAAGATACTCGCCGCCATCGAAAGTCTGGGCGGAACGGTCGCGGACGTCATCCGCACCCGCATCTATCTTCGCAACGCCGATGACTGGCAGACCGTTTCGGCCGTTCACGCCCGCGTCTTTGCCGACGTGCGCCCGGCCAACACGCTGATCGGTGGCGTCGAACTCATCGGACCCTACGATGTCGAAATCGAAGCCGACGCGGTTCTTGATGCCCGGCCAAACCCACACACCCACGAACAGCATTGACTCGGATCGGTTTCTCGCTGACCCTGATCGCGCACAAAAGTTCGTTTTGCGCACAATTCGGGCGAAAGACCTGAATGTTTGCCTGAACCCGGTCCGCACAGGACCGACCGACATGGGAGAACCACGAATGATCAAAAGACATTTCCTTGCAGGCGTAGCAGGCATTGCCCTCGCCGCCATGGCATCGACTGGCGTTCAGGCGAAAAGCCTCGACGACATCGTTTCGGACGGCGTGATCCGAATCGGAATCAACCCCAACTTTCCCAATATGAGCACGCGCAACGACGCGGGCGAGTGGGAAGGCTTCGACATCGACGTCGGCAACGCGCTGGCCGAAGCGATCGGCGTCGAAGTGGAGTGGGTGCCGACCGAAACGCCGCAGCGCGTTCCGTTCCTCGTCTCGGACCGCATCGACATTTCGCTCGGGGCGCTCACCCGCAACACCGAGCGCGCGAAGCTCATTGACTATACCGTGCCGCTTCACACCGAAGTGCTGGCCGTTCTCACCACCGACAAGATCGAGGGCGATAGCTGGGAAGACTTCAACAACGAGAACGTCACGCTGGCCAACATGCGCGGCAACTGGACCGTCGACTGGATCGGTGAGAACATGCCGAACGCCAAGCTGGAGCTTGTCGATACGCTGGCCGACACCGTCCGTCTGGTCGGGCAGGGCCGCGCCGACGCCATCGTCGAAAACATCGACTTCTTCATGGCCTTCACCGAGAATTACCCCGATGTGACCTGGCGCGTTGTCGAGAACCCGATCTTCGTCGCCTATTGCGCCATCGGCGTTTCACAGGGCAATGACAATCTCACCGAAGTTCTGAACATCGCGCTCTACAACCTGCATTCGTCGGGCATGATCAACGAAACGTGGGAGAAGTTCTACGGCGCGCCGATGCTGCGCGAAGTCGAACCGATACCTTACTTCTGATCGAACGCACAGAGCGCCCCGGGGTCTTGACCGACGACCGGGGCGCTTGGACACTGCACAATACATGAATTACAGATTCCAGTTCGGCGTCGTCTGGGAGAATATCCCGGATCTGCTTGAAGGTGCCTGGCTGACGTTCCAGCTGGGCGTTTTCGCCTTTGCCGGTGGTGCCTTGATCGGCCTGCTGGGCGCGGCGCTCAAGACCTATGCGCCAAGGCCGATCCGGCTCCTCGTCGATACCTACGTGGTTTTCATTACCAACACGCCGGCGCTGATCCAGATCTACTTCCTATACTTCGGCCTTCCCGAATTCGGCATAAGGTGGTCGAACGAGGCGTGCCTGCTTATCGGACTCACCCTCAATGCCGGGGCCTATCTGACGCTGATCCTGCGCGCCGGTTTCCTGTCCGTCCGCCTGACCGAGATCGAGGCGGGGCAGACGCTCGGCATGTCGCTGATCCAGCAGGTTCGCTACATCATCGTTCCGCATATCGCCAAGTCGATCTATCCGGCGCTCGCCAACTTCTTCATCGTGGTGCTGGTCATGGGCACGTCGATTGGCGCCCTGATCGGGGTCGATGAACTGACCGGGCAGGCGATCAACCTGTCGACCGTCAATTATCGCTGGCTCGAATATTTCACCGTGGTCGCAGGCATGTATGTCGTGCTGACCTTCATCGCCTCGATCGGACTGGCGCTGCTGGGGCGCTGGGCGTTCCGCGTCAAGGCGAGGATCTTCTGATGGAGCGTATCCTCGAACAGATACCGCGCTTCTTTTCCGGCCCCAACATGGCGCGGCTGCTGGAATCCGCGATGCTCACCCTCGGCATGACGCTTGCCGGTTGTCTCATCGGTTTCGGTCTGGCCTTCGTGCTCGTTTTCCTGCGCCAGACCCCCGGCATGTGGGCGCTTCCCCTGCGCTGGATCTGCATTGTTTACGTCGAGGTTTTCCGCCGGATCCCCTTCCTCGTGGTGATTTATCTGGTGTTGTTTTTCATCCAGGCCGTCACGCCGAATGCCTCGCTCTTCACGATCGCGGTCATCGCCATCTGCCTCTATGCGGTGGCCTATACCGCCGACATCATCCGCGGCGGTCTTGAAAGCGTTCCGCGCACGCAGGTCGAAGCCGCCGAAGCGATGAACCTGTCGCGCCTGCAAACCAACCTGCGCATCGTGCTGCCCCAGGCCTGGCCCGTCATCGTGCCGCCCGCCATCGCATTCGCGGTCAGTTTCATCAAGGACACCGCGCTGGTCAGTCAGGTCGGCGTTTTCGAACTGACGTTTCGCGGCAAGGAGCTGAACAATCAGGGTTACTCCGGCATCCTCGTTTTCGGCACCATCGCATTCTGCTATTTCCTGCTTTCCTTCCCGCTGAGCCTGCTCGGCCAACATCTGGAGAAACGTCTTGCCACACCTCGCGGTGAACGACGTACGCGCAAAATATGGTTCCCTTGAAGTCCTGAAGGGGATCAGCTTCTCGATCGAAAAGGGAGAGATCGCGGCTTTGGTCGGCCCGTCGGGGTCGGGCAAGTCGACCGTATTGCGTGCCTTGATGGGGCTGACGCCGATCACCGGCGGCTTTGTCGAGATTGCCGGCGAGACGATGAACTATTCCAGCGCCAGGGAAGTCCGCGCCGCCCGCGACCGCATGGCAATCGTGTTCCAGCAGTACAATCTGTTCCAGAACATGACCGTGATGCAGAACCTCACTCTGGCGCCTCTGAAAATCAAGAAATGGAAGAAAGCCGAAGTCGAATCCGAGGCGCGACGGCTTCTCGGCCTCGTCGGATTGTCCGACAAGGCGGAAAGCTATTCGGACCAGCTTTCGGGCGGTCAACAACAGCGGGTGGCCCTGGCACGCGCGTTGGCGCTGAAGCCGCAAATCCTGCTTCTGGACGAAGTCACATCCGCGCTCGATCCCGAACTGGTCAACGAGGTCCTCGACGCCATTCGCAAACTGGCGGACGAAGGCATGTCGATGATCATCGTCAGCCACGAAATGGCTTTCGTGCGCGAAGTCGCCGACAAGGTCGTGTTCATGGATGAAGGCCAGATCGTCGAGGCGGGCACCCCGGCCGAATTGTTCGACACTCCCAAGACCAACCGGTCGCGCGATTTCTTCTCGAAAATCCTGCGCCACTGATCGCGCCAACTGACAGGACCGACACAATGCTGAAGTTCTATTACAACGCCGCGCCCAATCCCCTGAAAGTCGCGCTATTTCTGGAGGAGTCGGGGCTCGAATATGTGCCGCTCCCCGTCGACACCCGACGCGGCCACCAGCACACGCCGGAATACCGCGCGATCAATCCCAACGGAAAAGCGCCTGCGATTGATGACGACGGCACCATCGTTTTCGACAGCAACGCCATCCTGCTTTACCTAGCCGAGAAGACGGGAAAGTTCCTGCCAGAAGCCGATCAGCGCGGCGCGCTCTTGTCGTGGCTGATGTTCGTGGCCACCGGGGTCGGGCCGTTTTCAGGTCAGGCCGTCCACTTTCGCAACTTCGCCCCTGAAAAGAACCCCTACGGCATCAAGCGTTACGATTTCGAAGCGCGGCGTCACTGGCAAATCGTCGAGGACCGTCTGGCGCAAGGCCGCTACATGCTGGGCGAGACCTATACCATCGTCGACATGGCGGTCTGGGGCTGGGCCGGGCGCATTCCGTTCATGCTCGCCGACGAAGCGGCGATGGACGCCTATCCGAACCTGCAACGGCTGGTGGACGAAATCGACGCACGACCCGCCGCAAAACGCGCGGTCGCCTTGAAGGACCAGCACAAGTTCAAAGTCGAATTCGACGAGGCGGCAATGCGCCACCTCTATCCCCAAATCTTCGCCCCCGATCCGATCTGAGAATCGGTCCCGCTCAGGCCATGAAGTCGGCACTCCGCACCGACGCGATACCGACGCAATACCGACGTGATACCGACGTGCCGGTCGGGGCGGTATCGCGCACTTTTCACAACGAACGATCACCCCGGATCACGCGCATCGGAACCTAACGATACGCAGAAGTGTTTTCATTCTTTACATACGGTGAGTTCGGTTGGCTCACCGCGTCAGGAGTGAAAATGGCAAAAGAGCACGGCATAGCTCTCGAAACCGACAACAGGGACTGGTGGACGCTGCATCGCGGAGCCTCGCCGGTTCTCGGCACCGCAATCCACAACGGACACGAAATCAATCCCGCTCTGGAAGATCAGATGTCGTTGCCAGAGGATGACCGGCTGCGCGAAGAGGATCCGTTCACCGAGTTCACCATTCGCGACCTGCCCAACCGGATCGCTTTCCACAGGTCACGCTTCGCCGTCGACCTCAACCGCGCGCGCGACGAGGCGGTTTATCTGTCGCCCGAGCAATCATGGGGGCTGGAGGTCTGGAAAGAGGAACCGACGCCCGAAATGATCGAACAGTCGCTTCAGATGCACGACCATTACTACCTGATGCTCAAGACGTTGCTGCGCGAGTTGGAGGAACAATACGGGCAATTCGTCGTGCTCGATATCCACAGCTACAATCACCGGCGCGATGGACCCGAAGCCCCGGCGGCCGACCCCAGGGAAATGCCGGAAATCAACATTGGCACCCACTCGATGAATCGCGAAAAGTGGGCGCATGTCGTCGACCCGTTCATTGAAAAACTGAGTGAATTCAAGTTCCGCGGGCATAAACTTGATGTGCGTGAAAACGTGGCGTTTCAGGGCAAGGGCGAACAGACCCGCTTCATCCACAGCACGTTTCCTCAAAGCGGCTGCGCCATAGCGATAGAATTCAAGAAGTTTTTCATGGACGAATGGACGGGCAAACCCGACCGCGAGGCGCTTGTCACGATGCGCAATATCATCCGCTCGACATTGCCGATGCTGGAAGAAATCCTGGAAGCGCCGGCATGAACCGGACTGCCGACGAAAGCCCTCGGACCGACACGACACCTGACATCGACGCCATCATAGCCTGCCTTTCCGAAGGGAAATCCGTCCGCGAAAAACTTGCCTCGGGCGGTCATCTGCACATCGACCGTCCACTTCCATTCATCTGCGTCTACGAAACCGTAGGTGACGTCAGGCAGGCCGCACATGATGTCGTCAACTCCAACGCATCCTACCTGATCACCCCGGATATCGCCGGCGAAACCGCATTGCTGAACGCACTTGGCCGGGCGATGATCGACCGCTACGGCGCGTTTCTGGTGATCGTGGTTTCCGAATTCGAGCGCGACAGAGTGCTGACCGACGACAGCCCCTATCTGCCGCCGTTCGAGGTTGAAGTTCGCGCGGCAAACGGTGGCGATGCCGCAATGGCAGCGATCGCCGACGCAATCGAAAACGTCTCGGTCAAGTACCGTTCTCCGGTGGTCAGTAAAATTAATGAATGGAGCGTAGAAGAACGCACAGCCCTGTCTGGCATCGACGACTCGCTTGGCATTCTGGCTGTTCGGTTTGCGCCGATCTATCGGCAATCAGACGGAAGCGGGGCCTATCCCGAACTTCGCGAACGCCTTGTTGCCAACATCTTCGACGCCATCCTGCGCGGGGCTGCCGCCTACGCCAAGACCAGAGGGGCGCTGGATCTGGCGACGCACCGCAGTCTGGGTCGGCGCACGTTCATAGATGCGGTCCGGAAACTCGACATGCAGATCGACAAGATCAGCTCGGCTTTCGATTTTCTGATGGCGGTCACACCGATCAACGCGGACGCCGCGTGGGATGAATTCAAAGCGGGCGGGCATGAAAAAGCACCGACGCTTCTGTATCGTCCGATGTCGATCGAAATCGACGCTGAAAAACGTGCGCTATTCTCGATTGGTTTCGGCAATCTGGAAGACCCGGTGCTCTACCAGATCTACCGCGAGAAACAGCAGGAACTCGACCTTCAACTGACGGCCATCGACCTGCGCGATACGCCGCGCTTCAAGGAAGCCAGCAGTCTTTTATACGGCGTCGTCGAACCTTCGTTGCTGCAACGCGCAAAGGATATTCTGGACCTCCCCAAAAAACCGGTGGCCTCGACAAAAGGCGAGGGCGGCCCTGAAGGCCATGTCGATTGTTTTGAACTCCGGGACGCGGCAAGCCAGATGGTCGCCGAATACCGACGCGAATATGATGGTTTCGCACCCGAGATCGCCATTCGTGACGACCTGCCCGCCGGCATGATGGTCTCGGGTCACAGACTGATGATTTCGCGCAGCACCCGGATGTCGCGCCAAAGGGTTCCGGCGTTGCTGAACCACGAAATCGGCGTGCACCTGATGACCTATTTTGCCGGCGACGCACAGGGCTTGCGGATCTTTCGGACCGGTCTGGCCGGTTACGAGGGGCTTCAGGAAGGTCTGGCGGTGTTCGCGGAGTATCTCGTCGGCGGACTGACCCAAGGGCGTCTGCGCCTGCTTGCGGCGCGCGTCGTTGGCTGTGCGGCAATGCTCAATGGCGCGGACTTCACCGAAACCTACCGATTGCTGAGCGTGACTTACGGATTTTCGGACAGCGCGGCGTTCAACCTGACGGTGCGGCTATTCAGGTCCGGCGGATTGGCCAAGGATGCGATCTATCTGCGCGGTCTCGGCGAAATCCTCGACCACATGGCGCAGGGAAAATCGCTCGACCCGTATTGGCTTGGCAAGTTTGCGTCCTCGCAGTTTCCGGTGATCGAGGAACTGATCTCGCGGGGCTTGCTGGAACCGCCGCCCATCCGACCGAGTTTCCTAAACGACCCGGGCGCGCAAAGGCGTCTTGCCGCCGCCCGCGCGGGCCTGACGCCCGCAGATCTCATCACCGAACAGGACTGACACCATGCGCATCGCTTTTTTCGTTAACGCCATCAAGGATGAATTTCCGCGCTACACCACAACCGTGTTTGCACTGGCCGCCCGCGCGCGCGGGCACGAGATTTGCTATATCACGCCCGGCGATTTCGTCTTGCGCGACGACGATACCTTGCATGTCAACGTCCTCAATCTGCCCAAGAAAACCTTTCAAAAAGTCGAAACTCTGCACAAGGCTTTGCAGTCGGATGACGCCACGCGCGAAACCATCAATGTCACCGAAATCGACGTTCTGATGCTGCGGAACGATCCGTCGCACGACGCCGACAAGCATCCGTGGGCGGCGCATTCCGGTCCGATGTTCGGGCGTCTGGCCGCAGACCGCGGCGTTCTCGTCGTCAACGATCCCGACGGTCTGTCCATCGCCCAGAACAAGCTTTACCTGCAAGGTTTTCCCGAAGCGGCGCGGCCCGCGTCGCTGATTTCCAAGAACCTGGAAGAGATCCGCGATTTCATCGGCAACCAGCCCAAGGGCGTCATCCTCAAGCCGTTGCAGGGGTCCGGCGGCAAGAACGTGTTCAAGATCAACGGCCCGGAAGACGCCAATATTAACCAGATATTCGAGGCGGTTAGCGAAGAAGGATACATGATCGCCCAGGGGTTCATGCCCGAGGCGGTGGACGGCGATGTCCGGCTGTTCGTCATGAACGGCGCGCCGCTGGAACGTGACGGAAAATTCGCGGCCCTGCGCCGGATTCCCGCCAAGGGTGACGTGCGGTCGAACATGCACGCCAAGGGCACGGCCGCGAAAGTGAAGATGACAGATACCATCCTGGCGGTGGCCGAACTGGTGCGTCCCAAGCTGATCCACGACGGGCTGTTTCTGGTCGGGCTGGATATCGTTGGCGACAAGATCCTCGAGATCAATGTTTTCACCCCGGGCGGTCTCTGGAGTATCTGCGACATGTACGAGGCCGACTTTGCCGAAACGGTCATCGCCTCGCTGGAAAAGAAGCTGGAAATGCGCGCCGGAAGTCAGGGAACGCTTTCCAACAGAGAGCTTGCGATCCTTTAACCGTCATATCCTCGGTCGCTGTCGATATGTTCGCCGGCGGTGGAAC
>JBBKWG010000307.1:0-3163 GCA_037968835.1 Paracoccaceae bacterium | reverse complement strand
GGCAACTTCGTCGAGGTTTTCGATTCCACCGTGATCGAAGTGGAGACCGACGCGGGGCTGAAGGGCTATGGCGAATGCTGCCCGCTGGGGTCGGCCTATCTTCCGGCCTATGCGTTGGGCGTCCGGTCGGGTCTGGCGGAACTGGCACCTCAGGTGATCGGGCTGGACCCGCGCGACCTGAACGTCCTGAACCGCCACATGGATGCGGTGCTGCGCGGGCACCCCTATGTCAAGGCGGGCATCGACGTGGCCTGCTGGGATATCCTGGGGCAGGCGACGGGTCTGCCCGTCTACCAGCTTCTGGGCGGCAAGGCGCAAGACGACATCCACCTTTACCGCGCGATCTCGCAGGTCGAACCGGAAGCGATGGCGGCCAATGTCGTGGGCTACCGTAACGAGGGTTATACCAAGTTCCAGCTGAAGGTGGGCGCGGACGCCGACAGCGACATCGAGCGCATCCATCTTTCGGCGGCACAGATGCGGCCGGGCGACATTCTGGTGGCCGACGCCAACACCGGCTGGACGATGCACGAAGCGGCCCGCGTGGTGAACGCGGTGCGCGACGTGGACGTTTATATCGAACAGCCCTGCCCGACCTACGAGGAATGTCTTGTCACCCGCCGCCGCACCTCTCTGCCCTTCGTCCTGGACGAGGTGATCACCGGCGTCGACAGCCTGACAAGGGGTCTGGCCGACGGCGCGATGGACGTGATCAACCTGAAGATCTCGAAAGTGGGCGGCCTGACCAAGGCGCGGCTGATGCGGGACATCTGCGTGCAGGCGGGCATCCCGATGACCATCGAGGATACCTGGGGCGGCGATATCGTGACCGCGACAATCGCACATCTCGCCCAGTCGACGCCCGCCGAGTTCGCCTTTTCGGCCACCGACTTCAATTCCTACGGCACGGTGGACATCGCGAATGGTGCGCCCAAGCGGATCGACGGCAAGATGCGCGCGTCGGACGCGCCGGGCCTCGGCATCACGCCGCTGATGGATGTGCTGGGCGATCCGGTGCTGAGCGTCTGAGGCTCAGCGCCCGTAGCGCGGCCAGGTGTCGGACAGCCGGTAGCCGCCGGGCCAGGGATCGTCGGGGTCCAGCATGTGCTGATGCGTCCCCGTCACCCAGGCCCGACCGCTGATTTGTGGCCGGATCGCCGGCGTGTCGCCGACGCTGGTCGTGCCCAGGATGCGCCCGCCGAACTCGGACCCGATGATCGAGACGCCGGTGAAGTGGTCCCCGAGACCCATCTCGCCCTTCGCGTGTAGCAGCGCCATCCGCGCGGAAATGGCCGTGCCAGTGGGCGAGCGGTCCAGCTTTCCGGGTTGCAGCGAGACCACGGATTTCGCGCGCAGATCGGCGCCATCCCGCGCGATGCCCCCGGCGAAGAGGCAGAACGAGTGATGTCGCCAGTCGTCCCGTTCGGGATGGACGAAGCGCAGCTGGTCGTTGGCCGCATTGGTGATCCTGACGCCCAGTTCCGCCAGATCGCGGGCCTCATCCGCCTCGAGTTTGAGGCTCAGTGCTGCGGCATCGACCACCACGTAGCTGTCGCCGCCGAAGGCCGTGTCGATGGTCAGCGTGGGCAGACCATCGACCTCAAGCGGCACGGCAAGGCGGCTGGCGAAGGACGGCAGGTTCTCGACCTCGATCCGAACCGCCTTGCCATTGCTGCACTGCGCACGCACGCGCACAAGGCCGCCCGGCGCTTCCAGCACCATCTCGGTCACGGGCTCGTGCATCTCGACGATACCGGTATCCAGCAACACGGTGGCAACGCAGATCGCGTTCGACCCTGACATCGGCGGTGTGTCCTCGGGCTCCATGATGATCCAGCTGGCGATGGCCTCGGGGTGTTTGGGCGGCACCAAAAGGTTCACATGGCGAAATACGCCGCCGCGCGGCTCGTTCAGGACGAAGTTTCGCAGAACCTCGTCTTTGGCGATCCAGGCGCGCTGATCCCAGAGCGTGTCGCCCGGCGGTGGCGCGACGCCGCCCACGATGACGTCGCCAACCTCGCCCTCTGCATGGGCCGACACGACGTGGATGACTTTGGTGCTACGCATGGGCGACCTTCCTTTGAATCGGCGAACTCGACCGGCGACGTTCAATAGAACCGGGCGCGGATCCGGCGTACCACCAGCATCGTCAGGGCAAGTGACGATCCAGTTCGAGCAAACCGGTTCGAGGCGGGTAGGGGGAGGTCAAATGGCGGCGTCGCGTGACCAACCTCGGCCCTTTTCGCTACTTCACGGCGCCGCCAGGGTTCCGTCAAGGTAAACCCGGCTGAGGAGGACAGGGCGGTCTCGGAGTGGTGGGGCAACCAAAGGCAGCCCGTTCAGGGATTTCAAAACCAGCCTGGAGATTATTAACTGGCGGCGATGCTCCATCTCGGCTTTCCGCTCTCAATTCGGAACGTCGAGGAACTCTTCGACGAGCGCGGGTTTGGCCTCAGCCATCAGAGGGTTCGGTTTTGGTGGCGTCGCTTCGGACCCATGTATTTGCGGAGCCTCGAGCAGCTTGGTCATCCCTTTACGGTGAACATGTCGCTCATGATGGCCTTGAGGACGAGTTCGTCGGTCTGCTCCATCCTGACGCGTCGATCGCCACACGTGCACGCCTCAGTCTTCAATCACTTCAATCCGGAACGCAGCCACTCCAACCGAAACATCTTCTGAACGAACCGAACCGCCGCCGTCTCCGAGTGGCTTCAACATGGAACCGCGTAGGTTCACGCATTCTGGTGCAGACTGAGGCTGGTTCAAATTAGTCTGCCAGCACCGGCTACGCCGCTTGCGGCAGAATCCGTTCCTGCGAATCATCGAAGTGGAAGACGTGGAGCGGGTCGAAACCTAGCTTCACGTGCGAACCGACCTCGGTCGGGTTCTGACCGAAGAGCCTCACCGTCAGCGTCTCGCCCTGATCGGTCTTGACGAGGAGGTTCGTGTCGCCACCCAACCGTTCGACATGGGTGACTGAACCGCCTATCGGCCCGTCTGAGTTGAGGCTGAGGTGCTCGGGGCGAATGCCGATTACATGACCCGCAGCTAGCCCGGGAACGGAGCGTTCGAGAAAATTCATTGCAGGCGAGCCGAGGAAGCTGGCGACGAACCGGTTGGCGGGATTGTTGTAGAGTTCCATGGGGCTGCCAACCTGCTCGAT
>JBBKWG010000306.1:0-14993 GCA_037968835.1 Paracoccaceae bacterium | reverse complement strand
TCGGAACGGCGTCGGTCGCGGCGGACGCCGAGATCTGCATGATGCTGGCGGATGCGCTGGAGGCGGTCGGGATCGAGCGCGGGGATTATGTGATCCGGGTGAACAACCGCAAGGTGCTGAACGGGGTGCTGGAAAGGACATTTGGAGCATTTGAACCCAGCTCGGAGGAAGACCGAGAACAGTCGAGCATTTACGATGCGGGAGTCGCGGACGCGGTTCTCAGGACAATCGACAAGTTCGACAAAGTTGGTGAACAGGGTGTTCGAGAACTTCTTGGTCCTGGAAGGCTCGATGAATCGGGCGCCTTCATTGGAGGCTGGGAACGATCTAAAGAAGAAATTGATGTGGTAATTGGATTCCTTACCGCGCGAAAAGAAAATAGCGAAGAGACTTATGACGCGTTGTTGAAGGTCGTAGAGGGATCTTTAGCAGGGGCTGAAGGCGTCTCCGAACTACGCCAAATCGCCGACATCTGCGCCGCCCAGGGCTACGGCCCCGCCCGCATCGTCATCGACCCCTCCGTCGTGCGCGGTCTCGGCTACTACACCGGCCCGGTGTTTGAGGCGGAACTCACTTTCGAGATCACCGACGAGAAGGGCAATCCGCGCCAGTTCGGCTCGGTCGCGGGCGGGGGGCGTTACGACGATCTGGTGAAGCGCTTCACCGGGCAGGCGGTTCCGGCGACGGGGATTTCCATCGGCGTCGACCGGTTGCTGGCCGCACTTCGCGCCAAGGGCAAGGCGGGCGTCGATTCGACCGGACCCGTGGTCGTCACCGTCATGGACCGCGACCGGATGGCCGACTACATGGCGATGGCGGCGGAGTTGCGGGCGGGTGGTATCCGCGCGGAAGTCTATCTCGGCAACCCCAAGAACTTCGGCAACCAGTTGAAATACGCTGACAAACGCAATTCGCCGGTGGCGATCATCCAGGGCTCGGACGAAGCCGCGCGCGGAGTTGTCCAGATCAAGGACCTGATCCTTGGCGCCAAGATCGCCGAAACCGCGACGCACGAGGAATGGAAGGACCAGCCGGCGCAATTCGAGGTGCCGCTGGCCGATATGGTCGCCAAGGTCCGCGAGATCCTCGGCAAGCGATGACCGAGAAATCCGACATCCGGGCCGAGGCCGAACGGCTGCGCGCGCTGATCGAGGCGCGAGGTGCCGAGGTGTTCGAGGCCGACGTGCTGCAACCGGCGGGCGCGCTTCTCGACCTTTACGGCGAGGATATCCGGGGCCGGGCGTTCGTGACCTCGGACCCGCTCAGGGGCGAGATGATGCTGCGCCCCGACTTCACCGTCCCGCTTGTGCAACGCCACATGGAGGCGGGTCTGGGGCAGGCGCGCTATACCTATGCGGGCGAGGTGTTTCGCCGTCAGGAAGAAGAGCCCGAGCGCGCCTCGGAATATTTTCAGGTCGGCTATGAAATCTTCAACGGTCAGGATGCCGCCCACGCCGATGCCGATGTGTTCGCGACATTCGCCGACATTCTCGCACCGCTTGGTCTTCGCGCCGCGACCGGCGACATCGGATTGCTGCGCGCCGCCGTGAACGGGCTTGGCACCAGCGCGGCGCGAAAGGCGGCGTTGCTGCATCACCTCTGGCGGCCGCGCCGGTTTCGCGCCCTGCTTGACCGTTATGGCCGCAGCGGCGGTGCCAACGCGGCGCGTGCGGCGCTGCTGGATGCCGCCAACCCGCTGACCGGTGCGGCAGTCGAAATCGGCGTGCGCAGTCAGGTCGAGGTCATAGCCCGGCTGGATGCGCTGCGGGCGGATCACGAAACGCCGCCGGTATCGGAGGGCGAGACCGCGCTGATCGACGCGCTGTTGGCGGTGCGCGAGAAGGCACCTTTCGCGCTGGCGCATCTCAAGGACATCTCGTTCGATCTTCCGGCCATCGCGGCGGCTGTGGCGGGGCTTGCCAATCGGTTCGATGCCCTTGCCGAACTTGGCGTCGACGTCGATGCGCTCGATTTCGAGGCGAATTACGGGCGCACGACGCTGGAATATTACGACGGGTTCGTGTTCGGCTTTTACGCCGACGCCCGCCCCGACCTGCCGCCAGTCGCGACCGGCGGGCGTTACGACGCGCTGACCCGCGCCATCGGTGGCGGCGACGGGGTTCCCGCAGTTGGCGGCGTCATCCGACCGGGCCTGACGCTCAGCCTCGGGAGGGCGTCATGACGCTGAAACTGGGGGTGCCGTCCAAGGGCCGGTTGATGGAAAAGACCTTCAACTGGTTCGGTGCGCGCGGCGTGACGCTGAGCCTTGCCGGGTCGGGGCGCGAATACGCCGGCGAGGTCGTGGGTATTGATGGCGTCGAACTGGTGCTGATGGCGGCCAGCGAAATTCCGCGCGATCTGGCGGCGGGGCGCATCCATCTTGGTGTGACCGGCACCGACATGGTGCGCGAAAAGCTGGCGCTTTGGGAGAATCGCGTCTGCGAAGTCGCGGCGCTGGGTTTCGGCGAGGCAAATCTGGTGATCGCGGTCCCCGATTTCTGGGTCGATGTGACGACGCTCGACGATCTGGACGCGGCGGCGACGGCGTTTCGCGCCCGCCACGGTCACCGGTTGCGGATCGCAACGAAATATCACCGCCTGGTGCGCGAATTCCTGCGCGCCGAGGGTGTGGCCGACTACCAGCTAGTCGACAGCCAGGGCGCGACCGAGGGAACGGTCAAGAACCTGACCGCCGAGGCGATTGCCGACATCACATCGACCGGCGAAACGCTGCGCGCCAACCATCTGCGCGTGCTCGATGACGGTCTGGTGCTGCGCAGTCAGGCGACCTTGTTCAAGACCCGCGCCGAGGTCTGGGACGAGGACACGCGCGCCATCTGGACGAGGCTCCGCGACCGGCTGGACGTGCGGTGAATTTCGCATGCGAAACCGGGCGGTCGGCGGGTCAGGGATTGGTTAAGCGGTTTGTGCAGGTGCGCCGGATCGGTGCCGAAACTGCGTTCGCTGCGTTAGTGAACACAGGGATTTCGCGCACTTCTCCAACGCAAAATGCCGATTATTTCCGGTTTTGGTCATGGTGAAGCTGGAACACGGGCACTCGCCGGAGGAGATCGAAGCGCGGATCGGCTCCGACCCGGTCCGGTCCTATCTGAAGGACACCGTTTATGGCGCGATTGACGGCGCGGTGACGACGTTCGCGATCGTGGCCGGGGTCAGCGGCGCGGATTTGTCGATGCGCATCATCATCGCGCTGGGGCTGGTCAACGTGCTGGCCGACGGGTTCTCGATGGCGGCGGCGAATTATTCCGGCACCAAGGCCGAACTCGACAACGTCCATCGCCTGCGCGAGATCGAAGAGCGCCATATCCGCGTGGCTCCCGAAGGCGAGCGCGCCGAATTGCGCGAAATCCTCAGCCGCAAGGGGCTGTCGGGGCAGGTTCTGGACGACGCGACGGATTCGATCACCCAGGACGAGAAGATCTGGGTCGATCTGATGCTGACCGAGGAATACGGCATGTCGCCGGTCGACCCGCATCCGATGCGCGCGGCACTGGCGACGTTCCTGGCGTTTCTGGTGGCGGGCATGGTGCCGCTGTTGCCGTTCATCGCGGGCTTTGCCAGTCCGTTTGTCTGGTCCGCGGTCCTGACCGGCGTGACGTTCTTTCTGATCGGCACCGCCAAATCGCGCTGGTCGCTGGCGGCGTGGTGGCGCTCGGGCAGCGAAACGTTGCTGATCGGTGGCGCGGCGGCGGTGATCGCCTATTTCGTGGGGATGATGTTTCGCGTCTGAACGGGGTGGCGGGGCTCTGCCCCACGTCGCCTGCGCCGCCGTTCCCCGGGATTTTCCCGCCCAAAGAAACGTGCGGGGAATGCGCCTTTCATGCGGCTTGTCCTGACCGGGCGGCGGGCCTATAAGCGCGGCCCATGAGATGCGCCTTTGCGATCATCCTCCGAATTACGGGCCCGGCGCTCTGATCCATGAGCCGCCGGGTTTCAGGCGTTGACGTTTCCGCCGCCCCATCCGACTTTCCCGAGACCGAGCAAGGACACAAACGATGTGTGCCGACACGCCTGACTACAAAGACACGCTGAACCTGCCCGAAACCGATTTCCCGATGCGCGCGGGTCTGCCAAATCGCGAGCCGGGATGGCTCGAGCGGTGGGAACAGATCGGCATCTACGACCGGCTGCGCGAAAAGGCCGACGGACGCGAGCCGTTCACGCTGCACGATGGTCCGCCCTATGCGAACGGGCATCTGCACATCGGTCATGCGCTGAACAAGATCCTGAAGGATATGGTCGTGCGTTCCCAGCAGATGATGGGGCGGGATGCGCGCTATATCCCCGGCTGGGACTGTCACGGTCTGCCGATCGAGTGGAAGATCGAGGAGAAATACCGCCAGAAGGGGCTCGACAAGGATGCCGTCGATGTCGTGGAATTCCGCCGCGAGTGCCGCGAATTCGCCGATGGCTGGATCGACATCCAGCGCGAGGAATTCAAGCGTCTGGGCGTCACCGGCAACTGGTCCGACCCCTATCTGACGATGGATTTCCACGCCGAGCGGGTGATTGCCGAGGAATTCCAGAAGTTCCTGATGAACGGCACGCTGTATCAGGGCAGCAAGCCGGTGATGTGGTCGCCGGTGGAAAAGACTGCGCTGGCCGAGGCCGAGGTCGAATACCACGACAAGGAAAGCCACACGATCTGGGTGAAGTTTCGGGTGGCCGAATTCGATTTGCCCGATCTGATCCTGTCCGACGAGGAAGCGACCGACGAAAGCCGCGAAGCGGTGGTGGTCGCGAGCACCGAGGTCGCCGAGGCGCTTATCGGTGCCTACATCGTGATCTGGACAACCACACCGTGGACGATCCCGTCGAACAAGGGCGTCGTCTATGGCCCCGATTTCGCCTACGGACTTTACGAGGTCACCGGCACGCCCGAGGAAAGCTGGGCGAAGGTCGGCGACCGCTTCATCCTGGCCGACAAGCTGGCCGGCGAGGTGCTGACGAAGGCGCGGCTTGACGAGGGCCAGTGGCGGCGTGTGCGCGACGTGACGCAGACGCAACTGGCGGGTATCAAGCTTGCCCATCCCCTGGCCGGTATCGAAGGTGGCAACGGCGAGTGGGACGAGCTTCGGGATTTCCGCGCCGCGCCGTTCGTGACCGACGACGAAGGCACCGGCTTTGTGCATTGTGCGCCAAGCCACGGCATGGAGGAGTTCGAGCTATACCGCGACGCCGGGATGCTGGAGCAGGTCATCACCTATAACGTCGAGGAAGACGGTTCCTTCCGCGCCGATCTGCCGGTGTTCGGTGGCAAGATGATCCTGAAGCCGAACGGCAAGGAGGGCGACGCGAATACGGCCGTGATCGACGCGCTTGTCGGGGTCGGCGGGCTGCTGGCGCGGGGTCGGCTGAAGCATTCGTATCCGCATTCATGGCGCTCCAAAGCGCCGCTGATCTATCGCAACACGCCGCAGTGGTTCGCGGCCATCGACCGGACCGTGGGCGACGGGCAGGACACCTATGGCAAGTCGATCCGCGAGCGGGCGTTGAAATCCATCGACGCGCTGGTGACGTGGACTCCCAAGACCGGGCGCAACCGGCTTTATTCGATGATCGAAGCGCGGCCCGACTGGGTGTTGTCGCGGCAACGCGCGTGGGGCGTGCCGCTGACGTGTTTCGTGAAGAAGGGAACGCTGCCGACGGACGATGATTTCCTGTTGCGCAATGCCTCGGTGAATGCCCGCATCCTTGAAGCGTTCGAAACCGAAGGGGCTGACGCTTGGTACATGCCGGGCGCGAAAGAGCGGTTCCTTGGCAATGACGCCGATCCGGACGCCTACGATCAGGTGTTCGACATTCTCGACGTCTGGTTCGATTCAGGGTCGACGCATGCGTTCGTTCTGCGGGACCGCCCGGATGGCAGCGCGGACGGGATCGCGGACCTTTATCTTGAAGGCACCGATCAGCACCGGGGGTGGTTCCATTCCTCGATGCTGCAAGCCTGCGGCACGATCGGGCGCGCGCCCTATCGCGGGGTTCTGACGCATGGTTTCACGCTGGACGAGAAGGGCATCAAGATGTCCAAATCGCTTGGCAACACCATCGTGCCGGAGTCGGTCGTCAAGCAATACGGTGCGGATATCCTGCGGCTTTGGGTGGCGCAGGTCGATTTCACCAACGACCAGCGGATCGGGCCGGAAATCCTGAAGGGGGTCGCCGACAGCTATCGTCGTCTGCGCAACACGATGCGTTTCCTGCTGGGCAACCTTGCCGAGTATTCCGACGATCTGCGGGTCGAACCGGCGGATATGCCGGAGTTGGAACGCTGGGTGCTGCATCGCCTTGCAGAGTTGGATCACAAGGTGCGCAGGGGCTATGCTGCCTACGATTTCCAGGGCGTGTTCCGGGCGATTTTCGAGTTCGCGACCGTCGATCTTTCGGCGTTCTACTTCGACATCCGCAAGGACGCGCTTTATTGCGACGGGCCCTCGGAGCGGCGGCGCGCGGCTCTGACCGTGCTGGACATCGTGTTCCATCGCCTGACCACGTGGCTTGCGCCGGTGCTGGTCTTCACGATGGAGGAAGTCTGGCTGGAGCGGTTCCCGGGTGCAAAGTCCTCGGTGCATCTGACCGACATGCCGACAACTCCGGCGGACTGGCTGGACGAACCGTTGGCGGCCAAGTGGGCCGGGATTCGGCGCGTGCGGCGGGTGGTGACGGCGGCGTTGGAGATCCAGCGGCGCGACAAGGTGATCGGGGCTTCACTGGAGGCGGCACCGGTCGTTCATGTCGAGGACGGCGACATCCTCAAGGCGCTGAAAACCGTGGCGTTCGATGACATCTGCATCACCAGCGCCATAACGGTTTCGGGCGATCCATCGCCGTCGGAAGCCTTCCGCCTGCCGGAAATCGACGGCGTCGGTGTGGTGTTTGAACTGGCCGATGGCGAGAAGTGCCAACGCTGCTGGAAACTGTTGCCAGATGTCGGCGCGCATTCGCATCCCGGCGTGTGCGGACGCTGCGACGAGGCATTATCACAGGTGTAAAATTCGCTGAATGGAATCGGCGGCATCGTGGTAGGATGTCGCCGCCGGGGCTGCGCGCTGATCCTTCAGCGTGAATTTTCATTCGTTGCAATTCCAATGTCAGCCTTCCGGCCAATCTGGGAGGACATTTTATGCCACTTTACATGTTTCAGGCCAAGTATTCGGTCGCGGCCTTTGGCGGGATGCTGAAAAAGCCGCAGGATCGCACCGAGGCTGCCAAGCAGATCATCGAGGCGGTCGGCGGCAAGCTTCACAACCTCTACTTCTCCTTCGGCGAGTACGACGTCGTGGTGATCGTCGAAGCTCCGGACGATCAGGCGATGGGATCGGCGGCAATAGTGCTGGCCGCGTCGGGTGCGTTCTCGGGCGGCATGACGACCAAGCTTGCCACTGCGGCGGAGGCCAAGAAGATGATGGAGAAAGCCAAGGGTGCGGCGGCGAGTTACAAGCCCATCACGGCCTGACGCGTTTCTCGGGTGATTGCGTGCTGGCGCTGTTCTGATAAGACGCGCCAGCATGTCAAGGGACGCCCGATGGACCATTTTCTGTATCGCGACGGCATACTTCATGCCGAGGACGTTGCTCTGCCCGAAATCGCAGCGGCGGTCGGCACTCCGTTCTATGTCTATTCGACGGCGACTTTGACGCGGCACTTCCAGTTGTTCGATGCGGCGCTTGAAGGCATGGACCATCTGGTCTGCTACGCGATGAAGGCCAATTCCAACCAGGCGGTGCTGCGGCTGATGGCGTCGCTCGGGGCCGGGGTCGACGTGGTGTCGGGCGGCGAATATCGCCGGGCCAAGGCAGCGGGCTTTCCCGGCGAGCGGATCGTATTTTCCGGCGTCGGCAAAACAAGGGCTGAGATGCGGCTGGCACTGGACGGCGGCATTCGTCAGTTCAACGTCGAAAGCGAGCCGGAAATGGTGGCGCTTTCGGAAGTCGCCGTCGCGCTTGGCGTGGTTGCGCCGATCACCGTGCGGGTGAACCCCGATGTCGATGCGCGGACCCACGAAAAGATCGCGACGGGCAAGTCCGAGAACAAGTTCGGCATCCCGATCGCGCGCGCTCGCGATGTGTATGCGATGGCTGCCGGGCTGCCGGGGCTGGAGGTGATCGGCATCGACGTTCACATCGGCAGCCAGTTGAGCGATCTGGAGCCATTCGAACTGGCCTATGCGAAGGTCGCCGATCTGACGCGCCAGTTGCGCGCGGATGGGCACGATATCCGCAGGCTGGATCTTGGTGGCGGTCTTGGCATTCCCTATGAGCGGTCGAACAAGGCACCGCCGCTGCCGCTGGAATACGGCGAGGTTGTGCGCCGGACCGTCGGCGATCTTGGCTGCGAGATCGAGATCGAACCGGGGCGGCTGATTGCCGGCAACGCGGGATTGCTGGTCAGCGAAGTGATCTATGTGAAATCGGGCGAGGGCCGCGAATTCCTGATCCTCGATGCCGCCATGAACGATCTGGTCCGTCCGGCGATGTATGGGGCGTATCACGACATTGTGCCGGTGATCGAAGCCGAACCGGGGGTCGCGACGCAGCCGTTCGATATTGTCGGCCCGGTCTGTGAAAGCGGCGATACGTTCACGAAGAACCGCCAGATGCCGCCGGTCGCGGCCGGGGACCTGCTGGCGTTCCGCTCGGCGGGGGCCTATGGCGCGGTGATGGCGTCGGAATACAACACAAGACCCTTAATTCCCGAGGTTCTGGTCCATGAGCATCAATTCGCTGTCATCCGGGCGCGTCCTACCTTTGACGAGATGATAAATCGCGATACCATTCCGGAATGGCTCGAGGGTTCGGCATCCTCCTGACCCGGCCCTATATATGAGCGCATGAGCGAACAGCGCGATCTTCCGACCGAGGCCGCGACGCGGCTGAGATGGCCCCTGCGGCTGACCTTCGCCGGACTTCTGTCCGAGCGGGTGGTGCGCGCGTTCTGGCCGTTCTGGTCGATTCTGATCGTGGCCCTGGCCGCCCTGATGCTGGGCTTGCAGGACGCGTTGCCGCTGGAAGCGGTCTGGACACTAGGGCTGGCGTTCATTGTCGGTGGTCTCTGGGCGTTGATGCATGGCGCGCGGCACTTCGACTTGCCAAGTGCCGGCGAGGCGCTGGACCGGCTGGACCGGACGCTGCCGGGTCGCCCGATCACCGCCATTGCCGACCATCAGGCCATCGGCGCTGGCGATGTCGGGTCCGAAGCGGTCTGGGCGGCGCATCTTGAACGCATGGCGGCGCGGCTGAAAAACGTCCGCGCGCCGCAACCCGATCTGCAACTGTCGCGGCGCGATCCGTTCGCGTTGCGCTATGTCGCCTTGCTGGCGCTGACCGTCGCGATCCTGTTCGGCTCGTTACTGCGGGTGACCAGCGTCAGCGAACTGACCCCCGGCGGACAGGCGCTTGCGTCCGGACCGGCGTGGGAAGGCTGGGTCGAGCCGCCGGTCTATACCGGGCAACCGAGCCTTTATCTGAACGACATCGACCGGGTCGGATTCTCGGTGCCCGAAGGCAGTCGCGTCACCATCCGGTTTTACGGCGAAGTCGGCGCGTTGCTGTTGAGCGAAACCGTGTCGGGGCGGACAAGCGATGTCGCACCGGCCAGCGATCCGGTGCAGACCTTTGACGTGGCGATGAGCGGCACCATCGGGATCGAGGGGCCGGGCGGACGCACATGGGAGATCGAGGCGAGCGACGATGCGCCGCCCGAGGTCGAATTCGACGGACCGATTGCGCAAGGTCAGGGCGGGCGCATGGAAGCGCCGTTCACCGCGCGCGACGATTATGGCGTGAGTGCCGGGCAGATGACGATCACGCTTGATCCTGCCGAGGCAGATCGTCGCTACGGCCTGGCGGTCGATCCAGAACCGCGCGAGCCGATCGTGCTGGATCTGCCGATGACGATCAGCGGCGACCGGACCGAATTCACCGAACTGGTGGTCGATGATTTCAGCGAGCATCCGTTCGCCAATCTGCCGGTGTCGGCGACGCTGACCGTCACCGACGCGCTGGGGCAGGAGGGGCTTTCTGCTCCGCAATACGCCACTCTGCCGGGGCGGCGGTTCTTCGATCCGCTTGCCAAGGCGATCATCGAACAGCGCCGCGACCTGTTGTGGAACCGGATCAACGCGGCGCGAGTCGCGCAGGTGCTTCGGGCGGTCTCGCATCGCCCCGACGATGTGTTTCGCTCTGAAACCGCGTATCTGAAACTGCGGTTCGCCGTCCGCCGTCTGGAGACCCGCGTGTCGCTCGACCGGATGACGGACGATTCGATAACCGAGACGGCGGATGCACTTTGGGCCATCGCGGTCGAAATCGAAGAGGGTGATCTGGGCGATGCCCTTGAGCGTCTGCGCCGCGCGCAGGATCGTCTGAGCGAGGCCATCGAAAACGGCGCGACGGATGAAGAGATCGCGGAACTGATGCAGGAATTGCGCGAGGCGATGCAGGACTACATGCAGCAGCTTGCCGAACAGCAGGGCGATCAGGACCAGCAGCAGGCGCAAAACGGCGAGATGCAGGAAATCACCGGCGATCAGTTGCAAGACATGCTCGACCGGCTGCAGGAACTGATGGAGCAGGGCCGCACCGCCGAAGCGCAGCAGCTTCTGGAGCAGTTGCGGCAGATGATGGAGAACATGCAGGTCGCGCGCGGTCAGCAGGGCCAGCAAAGTCCCGGCGATCAGGCGATGGAAGGCCTTGCCGAAACGTTGCGCGAACAGCAGGGCCTGAGCGACGAGGCGTTTCGCGATTTGCAGGAGCAGTTCAACCCCGACGCGCAAGCCGGACAATCCCAGCAGAACGAAGGTCGCGACGGCGATCAGGGACGCGGCCAGCAGCACGGTCAGCAGGGTCAGGGCCAGAGCGGCGAAGACCCCGGCGACCAGCGGGGTCAGGGCAGCCAGCAAGGTCAGAGCGATCAGCAGTCGCTGGCAGATCGCCAGCAGGCGCTTCGCAACGAACTCGACCGCCAGACCCGGAGCCTTCCGGGTGCGGGCACGCCCGAAGGCGACGCCGCGCGCGATTCGCTGGGGCGTGCGGGCGAGGCGATGGAAGGCGCGGAAGAGGCGCTGAGGGACGAGGATTTCGCCGGCGCGCTCGACAATCAGGCCGACGCCATGGAGGCGCTGCGCGAGGGTATGCGCGAGTTGGCCGAACAGATGGCCGAGCAGCAGCAACAACAGCAGAACGGCCAGCAGGGCCAGACCGCCGGGCGCAACGATCCGCAGGGCAGCCGCGATCCGCTGGGACGCGACACCGGGGAGAATGGGCGCATCGGCACTGACGAGCAGTTATTGCAGGGCGAGGACGTCTATCGTCGCGCCCGCGAGTTGCTGGACGAAATCCGCCGCCGCTCGGGCCAGCAGGAACGCCCGACCGAGGAATTGGATTATCTAAAGCGCCTGTTGGAGCGGTTCTAGCTTTCAGTGCAAGGATGCCAGCGACGGGGCGACGTCGTAACGCCCGGCAAGGCGCGCAGGTGCGGTTTTCGCCAATTCCGACAGCACGCTTCTTATCGTGTCGAGACCGTAGGCACGGGCCGCCTCGAACGGGCCGCGCGGGAAATTCAGCCCCAATCGCATGGCGGTGTCGATGTCGGTTTCGCTGACGCTGCCCTCGTCGAGCAGGAATGCCGCTTCGTTCGCAAGCGTGGCTTCGACCCTCAGCACGATGGCGGCGGAATCGCCGGGCGGGTCGACCGGATCGGGGGGCGGCGTGACGAAACCGCGCTTTGTCTTGCGCCCCAGAGCGCCGGTCGCGACCTGATTGCGCAGGCTGTCGAACGGGTAGTAGCGCGCGTTTTCGCCCATCGCCTTCCAGATGTTCTCGGTGGCCGCCAGATTGATATCTGCGCCGACCAGATCAATCAGCGCGAAGGGACCGAGGCGGTATCCGGCGGCCACCATCGCGGCGTCGATTTCCGCCGGATCGCGGCCTTCCTCGTGGATCGCCAGCGCCTCGCCATAGAACGGCCGGGCGCAGCGATTGACGATGAATCCCGGACGGTCGGCGCAGCGGATGACGGTCTTGCTGGCGTCGGCGGTGAGCGTTTCCGCATGGCTTAGCGCTTCGGGCGTGGTGGCGGCGTGGGCGATCAGTTCGACCAGTTTCATGACCGGCGCGGGGTTGAAGAAATGCAATCCCAACATCCGGTTCGGGTAATGCAGCCCTTTGGCGATTTCCGAGACCGACAAGGACGATGTGTTGGTGGCGAGGACGGTGTTGTGCGCAACCACCTGTTCCAAATCGGAAAACAATGCGGACTTGGCGTCCAGCTTTTCGATGATGGCTTCGACGATCAGGGTGGCGCCGGCGAAATCGGCGAGATCGGGCGTCACCACAAGCCGGGACAGCGTGGCGTTGCGATCCTCTTCGCTGATCTTTTCCCTGTCGAGTAGCGGTTGCATTGCGCGCGCCATGCGGTCGTGCGCCGAGGCGCGGCTGTCGGGAAGTGCGTCGGTCGCGATGACGGGATGCCCGGCGTGGGCGTAGACCTGCGCGATGCCAAGCCCCATCGCGCCCAGTCCGACGATGCCAATCTTTTCCATCAGGTGCCCTTGAACTGCGGTTTGCGTTTCTCGCGGAAGGCGGCGATGCCCTCGGCCTTGTCGTCGGTGTCCAGAAGCGTTTCGAACGCGGCCCGCTCGGCGTCAAGGCTTTCGCTCAGCGGCCCTTCGGCGGCGGCGATGATCGCGCGTTTCGCGGCTTGAAGCGCAAGGGGTGCGCGGCGGGCGATACGGGCGGCAAGGGCTTCGGCGTCGTGTTGGGCGGAGCCATCGGCCAGCCAAGCGGCGATGCCCCAGTTATGGGCGGTTGGGGCGTCGATGATTTCGCCCGTCAGAACCATCCGCATCGCTCGGGCGCGACCCGCGAGTGCTGTCAGTCGCTGGCTGCCGCCCGCGCCGGGGATGAGACCGAGGTTGGTTTCCGGAAGGCCAAGTTTCGCGTCCGCGCCGACGATCATGAGATCGGCCATCAGCGCCAGTTCGAACCCGCCGCCAAGGCAATAGCCGTCGACGGCGGCGATCAGGGGCTTGGGGAAAGCGCGGACGCGCGACCAACTTGCCTTGCGCGGATCGTTCACGACGTCGGCGCTGGTCTTGCCCGCGATCTCGTCGATGTCGGCCCCGGCGGCGAAGTTGCCCCCTGTTCCCGTCAGCAGGACCGCGCGGCAATCCGGATCGTCCGCGCAGGTTTCGAGCGCCTCGGCGAGTGCCGCCAGGGTCGCCGTGTTCAGCGCATTGCGCTTGTCGGGACGGTTCAGCGTCAGGCGCGTCCAGCCGTCGTGTCGCTTGATGAGAAGGCTGTTGGTCATGGTCGCATCATGCTGCCAGGTTGATTTATTTCAAGGTTAAAATTTCATGCTTGAAATAATTTTGCGGCTGAGTCACGCTGCCACGAGTAACGAAGGGAGGTGCGGCTTGAAAGCGATTTGCCTTGGCGGTGGACCAGCCGGTCTCTATTTCGCCATCTCTCTCAAGCTGCGCCAGCCGGACGCCGAGATCACCGTTGTCGAGCGTAACAAGCCCGACGATACCTTCGGGTGGGGCGTCGTTCTGTCGGATGAAACGCTCGACAATCTGGCCGCCAACGATCCCGTCAGCGCCGCGACGATCCGCGAACATTTCGCATATTGGGATGATATTGCGCTGGTTCATGCGGGCCAGCGGATTGTTTCGACCGGCCACGGGTTCTGCGGCATCGGGCGCAAGCAGTTGCTGATGCTGTTGCAGGCTCGCGCACGTGACTTGGGCGTGAAACTTGAATTTGAAACCGATGTCGGATCGGCCAGCGATTACATGGCGGATTACGATGTTGTGGTGGCGTCCGACGGTCTGAACAGCAGGACCCGCAGCGAATTCGCCGACACTTTCCAGCCCGAGATCGACACCCGGCGCTGCCACTTCACATGGCTTGGAACGCATCAGAAATTCGACGACGCGTTCACGTTCATTTTCGAGAAGACCGACAAGGGGTGGCTGTGGGCGCACGCCTACCAATTTGATCCCGACACCGCGACGTTCATCGTCGAGTGCCAGCCCGAGACATTTGCGGCGTTCGGGTTTGGCGAGATGTCGCAGGACGACTCGATCGCGGTCTGCGAAGAGGTGTTCAAGGACCATCTGGGCGGTCACTCGTTGATGACGAACGCGCGCCACATCCGCGGATCGGCCTGGATCAGGTTCCCGCGGGTTTTGTGCGAACGCTGGAGCCACGAGAACGTCGTGCTGTTGGGCGATGCCGCGGCCACGGCGCATTTTTCCATCGGATCCGGCACCAAACTGGCGTTGGAAAGTGCGGCGGCGCTGGCCGAATATCTGACCGAGGAGCCGACACGCGAGGCGGCGTTCGCGAAATACGAGGACGCGCGGCGGCTTGAGGTATTGCGGCTGCAATCGGCGGCGCGCAATTCGATGGAGTGGTTCGAGGAGGTCGAGCGTTATCTCGATCTGGACCCGGTGCAGTTGAATTATTCGCTGCTGACCCGGTCGCAGCGGATCAGTCATGAGAACCTGCGCGAGCGCGATCCGAAGTGGTTGGAAAGTGCCGAGAAGTGGTTTCAGCAGCAGGCCGGCGGACCCGTCGATGCCCCGGTGCGCGCGCCGATGTTCGCGCCGTTTCGCCTGCGCGACATGGCGCTGAAGAACCGCGTCGTGGTGTCGCCGATGGCGCAGTACAAGGCGGTCGATGGCAGTCCCACCGACTGGCATTTCGTGCATCTGGGCGAACGGGCCAAGGGGGGTGCGGGGCTGGTCTATACCGAGATGACCTGCGTTTCGCCCGAGGGTCGGATCACCCCCGGCTGTCCGGGGCTTTACGCGCCCGAGCATGTCACGGAATGGGCGCGCATCGTCGACTTCGTGCATCGCGAGACGGATGCGAAGTTCTGCTGTCAGATCGGACATTCGGGCCGCAAGGGCTCGGTTCAGGTGCCGTGGGAAGACGATGAAATGCCCCTGAAATCAGGCGGTTGGGTGC
>JBBKWG010000305.1:0-3761 GCA_037968835.1 Paracoccaceae bacterium | reverse complement strand
TTGGAGCGGGCGATGAGATTCGAACTCACGACCCTAACCTTGGCAAGGTTATGCTCTACCCCTGAGCTACGCCCGCGTCCGTGGGTGAGCCGTCAGATATAAAGTCCCGCCGCTGCCCGCAAGGGGGAAAATGGGACATCGGGCGATTTTTGCCACCCGCCCCGACGCGCGGATCGTCGCAGAGCCTTGTCGGGTCGTGCGATGGACGTAGATTACAATCAGCCAGTGCCGCATCCTTGGACTGTCAGTTCCGATCTGCGAGGTCGCTTCATGATTGAAACTCTCATGCTGTCGCGCATTCAGTTTGCGGCGAATATGTCGTTTCATATCCTGTTTCCGACAATCACGATCGCGCTTGGATGGTTGCTGTTTTTCTATCGAATTCGCCTGTCCATGACCGGTGACGAGAAGTGGCGCGACGCCTATCGGTTCTGGGTCAAGATCTTCGCGCTGTCCTTCGCGATGGGCGTGGTCTCGGGTATCACCATGTCGTTCCAGTTTGGCACGAACTGGCCGGGCTTCATGGAAAGCGTCGGCAATATCGCGGGTCCGTTGCTGGCCTACGAGGTGCTGACGGCGTTCTTCCTTGAGGCGGTGTTCCTTGGCATCATGCTGTTCGGAATGAGCCGGGTTCCGCGCTGGCTGCACACGACGGCTACCGGTCTGGTCGCTTTCGGCACAACGATGTCCGCGTTCTGGATTCTGGTGCTGAATTCGTGGATGCACACGCCGCAGGGCTTCGAGATGCGCGACGGCGTTGCGTTTGCGACCGACTGGTGGGCTATCCTCTTCAACCCCTCGATGCCCTATCGCCTGATCCACATGCTTCTGGCGTCCGGCCTGACGGTGGCGTTTCTGACGGCCGGCATTTCGGCTTTCCGCTGGATCAAGGGCGACCGCGGGGCCGATGTCCGCTCGACGCTGAAGACCGGCCTGATCACCGCGGCAATACTGATCCCGCTGCAAATTCTGGCGGGAGACATGCACGGGCTCAACACGCTGGAACACCAGCCGCAGAAGATTGCGGCGATGGAGGCGAACTGGACCACCGGACCGAATGTGCCGCTCGTGCTGTTCGCGCTGCCCGACGAGGATGCGCGCGAGAACCGCTTTGAAATAGCGGTGCCGAACGGCGCGTCCCTGATCCTCAAGCACCACGCGGACGGGATCGTTCCGGGGCTGAATGACTTCGTTGCAGAAGACGGGACGCCGTTGCACCCGCCGGTCACGCCGCTGTTTTTCTCGTTCCGGATCATGGTCGGAATCGGTTTTCTGATGCTGGCGCTGAGTTGGGCGGGCGTGGCGATGATGGTGCGGCGGCGCGCCGGCGTTGACGGGCTTCCGGTCTGGATGCACTGGGTTCTGGTGCCGATGGCGTTTTCGGGATGGGTGGCGACCCTCGCGGGCTGGTACACGACCGAGATCGGACGGCAACCCTGGCTGGTGCAGGGCGTGCTGGCCACCGAGGCTGCGGTCTCCGACGTCTCGGCGCCGATGGTGCTGTCGACCCTTATTGCCTATCTCGCGATTTATGCGCTCCTGCTGGTGACTTACATCGGCGTCATTTTCCATCTGGCGAGGAAGGCTGCGAAGGGCGATCTCGATTCGTCGTCGGACGCGCCCGATGCAACGGCGCGTGCAGCGGAGCAGGTGGTATGAGCGATCTGTTCGCCGATCCGGAAGTCTGGCTGCCGTTCACCTTCGCCGCTTTGATGGGCCTTTCGATCCTGATCTATGTCGTTATGGACGGCTTCGATCTGGGCGTCGGGTTGTTGTTCCCATTCGCGGAACCAGACGAGCGTGACCGGATGGTTGCCTCCATCGGTCCGTTCTGGGACGCCAACGAGACCTGGCTGGTGCTGGCGATCGGAATTTTGCTGGTCGCGTTCCCGGTCGCACACGGGCAGATCCTCTCGACGCTTTACCTGCCGGTCGCGATCATGCTGATCGGCCTCATCCTGCGCGGGGTTGCGTTCGAGTTCCGTGCGAAAGCGCCGCCCAAATACAAGCGCCGCTGGGACGGGGCATTCTTTGCTGGCTCGCTGATGACGTCGCTGTCGCAGGGCGCGATGCTGGGGATTTACGTGATGGGGCTGAGCGTCACCTGGGCGCATCTGGGCTTTGCGGTGCTGACTGCGCTGTTCCTGACGGTGGCATACAGCTTCATCGGCGCGACCTGGCTCGTGTTGAAAACCGAGGGCTATCTTCAGATCAAGGCCGTCTCGTGGGCGCAGGGCGGCATCTGGGGGCTGCTGTTGGGCGTCGGAGCGGTTTCGCTCGGCTCTCCGCTTGTCAGCGCGCGGATCTTCGACAAATGGTTCACCTATCCCGAAGTCGCATTGCTGGCGCCGCTTCCGATCGCATTCGTCGCGATAACCTGGCTGATCTGGCGCATGCTGGGAATGATGCCAAAGGAAAACGACCGGCACGCATGGGTGCCTTTCGTTGCGACCGTGGGCCTGTTCGTGTTGGCCTTCGCGGGGTTGGCGTATTCGTTCTACCCCTATGTCGTGCCCGAACAACTCACGATCTACGAGGCCGCGAGCGCGCCCGAAAGCCTTCGGATCATCCTTGTGGGCACAATCTTCGTGCTGCCGGTAATCCTTGGCTACACGCTGCTGTCCTATGTGATTTTTCGCGGCAAGGCGACCGAACTCAGCTACGACTGAAGCCGGATTACCAGTCGACCGGGACCGGCGTTACCGACAGGACCTGCGCGATCATCGCGGCCGTCGATGGTGTCATGTTGTCCATCATATGGCGGGTCGTGAAGTTGCCGTACATCTTGCCGTTACGGCCGTAGAAATACCAGTCTCGCACCTCGGCTTCGCCGAAAGTGACGCGCTCTCCCAATTCAAGATCGGGTAGGTTCCCAATTTGATCGGCAACGATACCGACCCATTCGCCGTTGTGCTGCGCCTTGGGCGTGACCCAGACGTCGCCGACCCGGCCATCCGCCAGTGCCACCGCAACCTTGACGCCCGCGCCATTGCGCAGGATCGAGGCATCGTTCAGCGCCAGCGTCATGAACTGCGACAGATGCTGGAGCGCCGCATCCTGTGCCGTCTGCGGACCCGTCAGGGCCGACGTCGCGACGCCTGCCGCGCCACCGGTTCCCGCGCTGGCCGGACCGACCGAATATCCGGCATTGGCGTTCACGAACGACGCCGCCAGAACCGCAAGCCCGTAAAGGCGTCCGCGTGTTTTCCAGTTCTGTATCATGGCCGGTCTCCCCAATGGTGTCGGGTTGAAAGGTCTGAGACGAATGCGGCGTTATCACTGCAGCATTGTGTCAAAAACTCGCAAACGGCTGGTCGGGGTCCCAACTTTCGACAGACTGGGCAAATAGATGCCGACCGGATACAACCTCCGGTTTAAATGAAGTTGATTTCAGAAAGGTTAACGTCCTCAGACGGGCGCTGCGGATCCGGTCATGCTGTCGGGCAGAGTGAAATCGACCATGTGCGCGACGACCTGCTCGTCACTCAGCAAAAGCAGGCCATACCCGCCGGGTTCGGGCACCGAGGCGTAGATGTCGTTGTCGCCAAGCGTCATCGGTTGTTGATGCACGGGGCTTTTGAAAAGCACCCAGGGCATTCCGCGGATCGCGCCTGACATCCAGCGGTGAATATGGCCGCAGACGAACAGACGCACGTTCGATTTCGCCAGCGTGTCGACAAGCCAGTCGCCGTCATCGAGCGCGATACTGTCCATCGCATCGAAACCCGAGCGGAACGGATGATGGTGCCCGAAAACGACGA
>JBBKWG010000304.1:0-3552 GCA_037968835.1 Paracoccaceae bacterium | reverse complement strand
GGCAAGCGGATGCTCTGGGACATGAAAGCGGAGGGTTCCGGCAGCTATAGCGGTGGCAAGATCTGGGCCCCGGACCGTGACAAGACGTATAAATCGAGCATGGAGCTTTCGGGCGCCTCGTTGACCGTCTCGGGATGCGTTTTCGTCGTTTGCCGCGATCAGAAATGGACAAGGGTCAATTAAAGCACCCGACGACCTGACCGGCACTACCGATCGAATTCAAGGCTGCCAGGCGAGCCAGTTCGCGATCAGTCGCAGACCGGCGGCCTGACTTTTTTCGGGATGGAACTGGGTGCCGACCATCGTGCCGGTCCCGACAATTGCCGTGACCGCGCCACCGTAGTCGCAATGCGCCAGAAGCTGGTCGGGATCGGCGACTTCCATCTGATAGGAATGAACGAAATAGGCGTGATCGCCTGTCGCCAGACCCGCAAGCACCGGATGGTGTCGGTCGATCACCAGATCGTTCCAGCCCATGTGCGGAATCTTCAATGCCAGATCGGCAGGCGTGATCCGCCGCACCTCGCCGTCGATCCAGCCGAACCCCGGCACCGTCTGGTATTCGTGCCCCGCACGCGCCATCAACTGCATCCCGACGCAAATCCCAAGGAAAGGCCGCGCGCGGACCTCGATCGCCTCGATCAGCGCGTCAAATAGCCCGACCCTTGCCCTCAGGTCCGACATGCAGGCCGGAAAGGCACCGTCGCCCGGCAACACGATGCGATCGGCGCGGGCCACATCCTCGGCCCGGTTGGAAACCAGAACCTCGCCGGCGTCGCCTTCCCGCGCCATCCGCTGAAACGCCTTCTCAGCCGAATGCAGATTGCCGGCGCCATAGTCGATCAGGACAGTCAGCACAGTTCAGAGCGCGCCCTTGGTCGATGGGATCGCGTCACCCTTGCGCGGGTCCATTTCGACCGCATCGCGCAGCGCGCGCGCAACCGACTTGAACGCGGCTTCGGCAATGTGGTGGCTGTTGATCCCGTGCAAAGCATCGACATGCAGCGTGATGCCACCGTGCGTCGTCAGGGCCTGAAAGAATTCGCGAACCAGTTCGGTATCGAATGTCCCGATCTGGGCCGTCGGCATCTCGACATGCCAGACAAGAAAAGGCCGCCCCGACAGATCGAGCGCGCTTTGCACAAGTGCGTCGTCCATCGCCAGCAAGCAGGATCCATAGCGCCGCACGCCCCGCTTGTCGCCAAGTGCCTTGGTCAACGCCTGTCCAAGCGCGATACCTGTATCCTCGACAGAGTGGTGATCGTCGATATGCAGATCGCCCTTGGTGCGGATTGTCATGTCGATCAACGAATGGCGGGCCAACTGATCCAGCATGTGGTCGAAAAAACCGACCCCGGTCTGGTTGTCATAGGCACCGCTTCCGTCGAGATTGATCTCGACAGAGATTTCGGTTTCGGCCGTCGTTCGTGTGATCGTGGCGCTGCGCATGGGTCGCGGGCTCCGTTGATGGTCCGGTGGCGCTTATAGGTGGCCTATGCACAGGCGGGAAGGGGGCATGGGAGCGGCAAAGGGCCGTTGTGGCGCGTCTGCACGAAACCTGCACAATCGCCCACTGCACGTTGCACGCCACGCCCCCATATCTGATGGCAGAGGCGGGCGGACAAAGTCGCCGGGGCGGGTCCCCCTCACAACCCCGGCGACCGGACGTTCCCGTCCGCCTCTGATGGCGCTAGGGTGGCGGCGAAGGAAGTGACATGCACGAGCCGACCATCCTTGTCGTCGATGACGATCCACAGATTCGCGATGTGTTGCGCGTTGCGCTTTCGCGTGCGGGCTTCAGACCCATTCTGGCGCGCGACGGCGCCGAAGGACTTCGCCAGGCCGAGTCCGCCGCGCCCGATCTGGCGGTCCTCGATATCGGTCTGCCGGAAATGGACGGTCTCCAGCTATGTCAGGCGATCCGGCGAACTTCATCGTTGCCGATCTTGTTCCTGACCGCCCGCGATGACGAGGTCGACCGCATCCTCGGACTTGAAATCGGCGGCGACGACTATGTGACCAAGCCCTTCAGCCCGCGCGAACTGGTGGCGCGCGTCAAGGCGATCCTGAAACGCACAGGTGCGTCCGCAACACCGCCGGCCACCCTGTCGCGCGGCGTTCTCACACTTACCCCCGATGCGCACACCTGCCACGTTGGCGATCGCGAAGTCACACTCACGGCGACCGAGATCTCGATCCTCGCCAAACTGATGGCGCGCCCGACGCAGGTGTTCAGCCGTCCGGCGCTGGTCGACGCAATCTGGGGGCCCGGCATGGCCGTCAGCGACCGGACACTCGACAGCCACCTGCGAAACCTGCGCGCGAAACTGGCCGACGCGGGCTGTCCCGATTCGGTCGATACATTGCATGGGGTCGGTCTCAGGATGGGCGCGTGCCGGGGGATGTAAGCCGCAAATGGCGACCGCCGCTGATGCTGGTTCTCGGCGGCTCGCTTGTCGCTGTGCTGGTCATGCCCATGGCGGGACTCGTGATGGTCGAGATGCTGGCCCCGGTGATTGGCCGCTGGCGTGCAGTTCTTGTCGTCGCTGTTGGCGCGTTTTTTGCAACCCTGATCCTCGGCTGGCTTCTTTGGCGGCTTATCCTGGCACCGGTACGTGCCCTTGCCGCGCGCGCCGAAGACGTCCGCGCCGGTGGCCCCGCAACCCGCCTCGATCGCTACGGCACGCCGGAAATCGGCGAACTGGGGCAGGTGGTGCTGGACATGGCCCGCGTCTTGCAGGCGCGAGAAATGGCGGTGCGCAGCTACGCCGATCACGTCAGCCATGAACTGAAAACGCCGCTTTCGGCCATTCGCGGTGCCGCCGAGTTGCTGTCTGCTGAAGAAACCCTCAGCGACGACGCCCGCCGCCTGGTCGTGACGATTTCGGACGCCGAGGCCCGGGCCGAACGGCTTTTGGCCGCAGCCCGTCAGATCGCTGCCGCCCGCGACCCGGCCCACCACGGCACGACAACGCTTGCCGGTATCGCGCCGCACCTCTCCTCGACAATCGCCAGCCTGCACATCGAGATCGAGGGCGATAACGTCCTCCTGCCGCTCGACGGGGACGGGCTGTCCATCGTGCTGACCCACCTGATCGAGAACGCCGCCACTGCGGGTGCCACCTCGATGCGTATCTCCGCTATTCCAGGCGATGACAGCCCGGCGCTTGTCGTCGGGGACAATGGACCTGGAATTTCGCCGGGCAATCGGGACCGCGTTTTCGATCCGTTCTTCACCACCCGGCGCGACGAGGGTGGCACGGGCATGGGGCTGGCAATCGTCCAGACCCTGCTTCTGGCCCACGGCGCGCGCATCGCGCTGGAACCCACACCCGAAGGCACGACGTTCCGCATTCAATTCTAGGTGCTTACCAGCCGGAAACCGGCCAACCACGGAAACGCGCTCCGAATACACTACGTCTGTCGAGTGAATTTGGAGCGGGCGATGAGATTCGAACTCACGACCCTAACCTTGGCAAGGTTATGCTCTACCCCTGAGCTACGCCCGCGTCCGTGGGTGAGCCGTCAGATATAAAGTCCCGCCGCTGCCCG
>JBBKWG010000303.1:0-34029 GCA_037968835.1 Paracoccaceae bacterium | reverse complement strand
TTCCAATGATGAAGATAGGCCACGACGTCGTGTTCGGGCTGATGCTGGCGGTCGAATTCGGGCGACATGCAGCTTGCACACGGGGCGAATGCGAACCGGTCGTCACCCCAGTCGCGGCTGCCGACCAGCGTCATGGCGCGAAAACTGCGCCAGTATTTCAGCGAAAAGGGCAATGACTGGACCGTAGACACCCCCCAGGCGATACGATGGCGCGCAGCCTTGTCTTCGGCGGTCAGCTTTTTGGCGAGCGATCCCATGATCTTGCCACCGCCGAAGATGACTGCGTCGACATTTGGTGTGCCCGCGTCCAGATCGTGCGCGGATGCGTCAAATCGTTCTCTAAGGTCCGGTATATGGTCATACGGGCTGGACCAGCGGTCCCCGAGGTTTTCGGTATCGCGAATATGCTTGAAGGCAACGCGCATCGTTATCTAGACCAGATGGCAGCGCGCAAATTGATGCGCACTCACGCCATGACCCCGATGGCGCGCTCGCCGGCCGACCGGATGGCGCGGATGTTTGCGCCATAAACCGCCGGGTCCGAGATCGAGCCGCCTTTCAGGACCGCCGAACCTGCGACCAGCACGTCGGCGCCGGCTCGTGCGACCAGGGGCGCGGTCGTTGCATCGACGCCGCCGTCGACTTCGATATGCACCGGGCGGTCGCCGATCATCGCGCGCAATTCGGCGATCTTGGCGATCTGGCTTTCGATGAATTTCTGTCCGCCGAAGCCCGGGTTGACGGTCATGACGCAGACCAGATCGATGTCGTCCAGAAGCGGGGCGGCGGCCGCCGCGGGGGTGCCGGGATTGAGTGCCAAACCGGCTTTCATGCCTGTCGCGCCAATAGCTTGCAGCGTTCGGTGAATGTGTGGGCCAGCTTCGACATGGGCGGTCAATCGGTCAGCGCCAGCCTTGGCAAAGGCCTGGATGTAACGATCGACCGGTGAGATCATCAGATGAACGTCCATCGTTCCCTTGATGTGGGGGCGGATCGCCGCGCACAGCTGCGGCCCGAAGGTGATGTTGGGCACGAAGTGTCCGTCCATCACGTCGACGTGGATCCAGTCGGCGCCTTCGGCCTCCAGCGCCTCGCATTCCGCGCCAAAGGCCGCGAAATCGGCAGCTAGAATCGATGGGGCGATCTTGAGTGTTCTGCTGAACGGCATGGCTGACCCTCTGCGCTGGCGTGCGCCACGTGTTAACGCGTGGCGCCCCGGTGGGTCCAGAGCCGAATTTCCGCCCACGCCCGCCGCGCGTATCGCTCAGGTCAGATCGAGCACCGGCAATCGCACGCGAAATGTCGTGCCACCGCGCCGCACCCGGTCTTCGATGTGGACGGTGCCGCCATAGTGCTCGGTGATCTTGCGCAGTATTGCCAACCCCATGCCGCCGCCCTCGTCGTCGTCGCGCGAGACCAGTTTGACCATCGGCTTGAACACCCGCTCTTTGTCGGCATCGGGAATGCCGGGGCCGTTGTCTGAAACCAGCAATTCCCAGTGTTTGCCGCTTCTGCAACTTGTGATCTCTGCGCGTGGCTGATCGGTCTTGACGTGGCGCAGGACATTCGAGACGAGGATTTGAAACAGCCGGGCGACATCGCTGGTGCCCATCCGAATCTCCACGGGATTGAACTGGGTGTAGAACGAAACCGCATCGCCTGGCGCAAGATCGGCCAGAACCGACGTGAAAACCTCGTGCGGCGAAACCGCCACCAGTTCCTGAAGTCGTCCGACGCGTGAATAAGCCAGAAGCCCGTTCAGCATCTCGTCCAGCCTGCGGGCGTGGGACTGGATCAGGGTCAGCGTCGTCGCGGGTTCGCCGCTGAGGTCGATTTTCAGATCTTCGAGATCTTCGCGCAGCCAGCCGGGAAGCTCGCGCAGTGCACGCACCGAGGCGCGCAGATCGTGCGAGATGTGATAGACGATATCGTCCAGATCGGGCGTCTCGCCTGCATTTGCGGGCGGCGGGAGTGTTGAGGTGATTGCGGTCATTCGGTTCTCCGTTTGGGCGCGGGCGAAAGTGGTGGCTGTCATGCGGTGAGATCGCGCAGATAATCGGCGATATCGACGGGATACTTGGCGCGAAGGGCTTGCCATTGGCGGACCTTGCGATCTTTGTCGCCGGATTCGCTGATGAAATTCCATTCGTCGGCGACATGCCGCATCGCTTCCTTCGGCGATAGGTGGTCGTTCAGCGCCAGTCCGATCCAGTTAGAGAGGCTGTCGAAATAGGCGGCGCGGTCGGCGAGGTAGAAATCAGGCATCGCGCGCTCCATCGATATACGGTGGGTCTTCAGGAACGGCTTGCTGTAGATCTCCTGCACGACGCGATCCTCGTAGTGCTCCGCGCGGAATGGATCGAAGAAACCTTCGCCGCGCCGCACGGCCCTGAGCGACATTTCGGGTGTCACCGCAAACAGGCAGAAGGCGTGCGCCAGTTCGGCGTCACGCGTGCCCGACGGCACCGAATAGCTCCATCCCCAGTTGAAGTAGGGCAGGGCGTCGGGCGTCTGAGGTCCGCTGCCGCCGGGGATGAGGCCGTGCACAAGATCATTCGCGATCGGGCCGCCCGGACGCATGTGAAACTTCTGCGAGCCGCCCCAACTGAGCGTACTGTAGATACTGCCGTTTTCGAAGTCCTCCCAGCGCAGGACCAAACCGTTCAAACCGCCCCTTTCAGCCGCAATCGCCGGTCCGATTCGCATCATGTCTTCCAGAACGGCGACGCCATCCTCGCCGCTGAACTGCGCCGAAAGCGACGGTGACATCGGCCACACCCCCCGGGCGTGAAATCGCAGCCACCATTCCCATTCCACATATCCGGTCGCGCGGCTGAACAAGGCACCCTTGCGTCCGTCACCCAGCCCGGAAATGTGCAGGATTTGGCGGTCGAGCGTCGCCCAGTCGGTGGGCTGCGTGAATGCCTCTCCAAAGCGATCCTCGTAGCTGCCGGTAAGCTTCTTATCCTTGAAAAATCGCCGATTATAGAACATCATGTAGACGTCGCCGTCGGTCTGATAGCCGTAGATTTTTCCGTCGAAACTGTCGCCTTCGGAGTAAAGAAGATCGTGCTCGTCGCGGTACGCAGCACGTGCGGCGTCGAACATATCAAGGCTCTGGATGGCATCTCCGGCCACCAGATCGGGCACGTCGAAGGTCGCCGGAAGCGCGACATCGTATTTTGCTTCATCCAGAAGCTTGTCGAGCAGAAGCGCAGTAGCGACATCGCGCACCTGAACCTCTTCCAGCCTCACGGGGATTCCGGTCAGCTTCGTGAACGCCGAAATAACCGGCGCAAGATTGTCGCCGCTTCCCGAGGGGATCAGAATGCGCAGACTGCCATGATTGGGCGCCGGCAGACCGCGCGCATATTCCGCGATCTCGTGGTGCAACTCATTGTCGGTGGCCGCGAGTCCGCTTGTCGGCCCGAGTCCGGCGGCGGCCATCCCTGCCAGACATGTGCGACGCGTCAGTCCCTGCGTTGTCGGTGACTTGCTCATAGTGTTGTCGATCCCTCCGCGCCCCACCGCCAAACAATGCGAAACACTTTAACTTCGGGTAAATCGCCCTGAGGTATCCGTCCCCCGGAAGGGATGGCTTCGATGTTCGATACGCTCACAATCAGACGCAAGATCAGCATTCTGCTGACAATTCTGGTGATTGTGATCCTGTATCTGTCGGCGTCGCGAATCGTCTTTCTACGTGACAAGGAACAGCTTTTCCTGTCGCTGGCCGAATCCAATCGCGTCACCTTCGAAGCGATCAACGTGTTGCGCACGACATCGCTTGATCTCGAGGTGCTGGCCCAACAGGTGACGGGCGCCAAGCAAGAGCAGGCTCTGGAAACTGCGCAGGACGCGCTGGAGATCGCCATGAACGATTCGCGCGACGAATTCGCCAGAATCGGCATGGATAATTCCGAAACGTCTGACATCGGACTGAAGCTCGATGCTCTGCACCGGCAAATGGATAAAGCGATCGAAAGCCGACGTACCCACCTTGCGACCGTCAGCGAAATGAACACGAAAAATGCGTCATTGGCGGGCCTGTTCGACGTTTTTCAATCCCATTTGCAACGTCTGAATGCCGCGCGATTTAGCGGCTTGGCGCAGGGTTCTTCGTCGTCGCGAAGCGGCATCGGGTCGCGCGGCCGGTCGATTGCCATCGACGCCGAAATCGCCATTCGGCTCAGGATTCAGATGGCGGCGTTTCTGGATCGCGGGCGGTATCTGATCGCGGCCGCCGATCTTCCCCATAAACGCGCTGTCGTGGCAGAGATCGTGCCGCTTCTCGGGGCGCTCGTGCGTACCTTAGGCGAGGCGGGGGAGTTCCCGGAACGACTCGAAATCCTGCAAACCGTCCGCGAAATCAGAGCCGCCATACAGGGCAACGACGGAGTTCAGGCCGCCTCGGAAATCGCGATGCGCTGGGACGGGGAATTCGCCGCCGCGCGCGAAGACATGGCGGCGGCACTCGCGGCCACGACGCAAACCCTGTCAGACCTCGCAGCGGCTTCGGAATCCGAGGTGGCGACCGTCTATGACACGGCCCGCCGCGAAGCCCGCCGCGCAATATTCAACGAGTTGTTGCTAAGCTGGGGCATCGGTCTGGGGCTGGTCGTCACGGTCTGGCAGGTCTTTCTGCAGCAAGTCAGTCGCAGGATCGAAGTTCTGAGCGCGGATGTTCTGAGGATTGCCGATGGCGATCTCGACACTCCCTGTACGATCCGCGGCAAGGACGAAATCGGGCGCATGGCGGATGCCTTGTCGACGTTTCGCCGCAACGCCCGCGAACTGCGACGCTCCAACGAGGAATTGCGCAACTTCGCTTATGTCGCTTCACACGATCTGCGCTCGCCGCTCCGCGCCATTCGCGACCTTGTGGAATGGACGATCGAGGACAGCGATGACCTCAATCCCGAGGCACGCGAGAATCTGGAGTTGATCCAAGGGCGCGTGGACCGGCTGTCGCAATTGCTGAGTGATCTTCTGAATTACGCTCGCGCCGACATGACGGAAGCGCGCGCAACGCCGGTCGATATGGCCCAGATGGTTCGCGACATTGGCGAGATCTCGGACCCCGACGGATACTACAACCTGACCTTTACCGGGATCACGCCGGTCATGACATATCCCACACCGCTGCGGACCGTCCTGTTGAACCTGGTGTCGAACGCCATCAAGCATCACGACCGGCCGCAAGGTCAGGTCAGGGTGGCCTGCCACACAAGCAAAGGCCGAATTCACATTACGGTATCGGACGATGGCCCCGGCATTCCGCTGCGCTATCAGGACAAGGTGTTCGAAATGTTCCAGACACTTCGCACGAAGGACGAGATCGACGGCAGCGGCATGGGACTGGCGATCGTGCGCAAGCTGGTCCTGGCGCTGGAGGGACAAATCACGCTGGCCTCGTCGCCCGATGACCGGCGCGGTACGGCGTTCACCCTAAATATACCTGTTCCGGCCGATACTAATGCTTGGATCGCGAAGGATTCGCGAAGGACAGAAGGAGCGGCGGCGTGACTGGGGACGGTGAAAGGGTGACTTTTCTAGTGGTGGACGACGACGATGTCGCGATCATGGGTATGAAACGAGCAATCCGGAAGCTGGAGCTTACCAATCCCGTCGAAATCGCGCGCAACGGCGAAGAAGCGCTGGAGAAGCTGCGCATGGTTGGCGACGACAGGATCCACCGCCCCTTTATCGTGACACTCGATCTGAATATGCCCCGGATGGGCGGCCTCCAATTCCTGGAAGAGGTCCGGCGCGACGCCGAGCTTCAGGATGCAATCATTTTTGTCGTCACCACATCGGACGCTCCCGCCGACATCACCACGGCCTACTCGCGCAACATCGCGGGCTATATCGTCAAGGACAACGCATATGAGACGCTGAAAAGCGCGCTCAATCTGCTGCGAAGCTATACCCGCGTCGTTCGCCTGCCCGAAGGTGGCGCGCCAAACGGCTCTGAATTGCGACTGGCATGAACCCATTTTCTATAACTCCGCAATCCGGATCGCTCAGATCGGGCGCACACGAATTTCCATCATCCCGAAAGGAACACGACATGTCCCTGATCGCTCCGCTTGAGGAACCTGCCCGCTCGCATGCGCAAATGCTGTCATCGGCACGTCGCGCCCTAATTCTGGATGACAACGAAGTCGACCGGACCCGCATCCGCCGCCTTTGCAGACAGGCCGATCTGGATCTGGTGTTCGCCCAGGCCGCGTCGATCAGCCAGTTCGCCGAGAAACTCGACGGTCCGGCGTTCGATATCGTGTTCCTCGACTACCAACTGGTCCAGGGCGACGGTTTGATTGCGCTCGATATGCTGAAACGGCATCCGCTACAGCGCAAGGCCGCCGCGATCATGGTTGCCGGCGAGGGTCAGATCCAAGTCGCCATCGACGCGATCAAGAACGGTTGCAACGATTACATCATCAAGAACAATCTCTCTGCCGACACCATCCTGCGCGCTGTCTCCAACGCGCTGGAGAAATCCAACCTGCGCACGGCCCTGATGGACGAGGAAGAACTTCGCGCCTCGATGCAGCGGTCTCTGTCGCGTTTCGCGTTAAGCTGCGGGTCCGAGATGCGCTCGATCCTGTCCGCGATGTTGCGTCAAAGCCGGACGATGCGGCGCCAAGTGATCGGCGGCGAAACTGTGATGCCCGACGACTTTGCGGGAATCGAACAAAGCTGTCAGCGATTGTGGGATTTTCTCGAGGAGTTCCACGCCTTCGTCTCGGACGCCGCCGACGAAAAGCAGGTTCGACCGAACTGAACATCGCACGGCTAGTTGCCCTAATTTCGCGACGACGGGCCTTGAGTTGGCGGCGAACCCGGCCACTCCGTTCGACCGAACGTCCGGTCACAGTGGGCTAGCGTGAATCCAGCCGCCGGGACGCAATCTGAGACACGGCAAAGATGAAAGCGGCGGCGCTGACGATCGAAGGTCCGGTCGGCGTATCGAGTTGCCAACTTATCGCAACCCCGCTTACAGCCGATAGCGCCCCGATCCCTGCCGCAAGAACCGCCATCGCTTCGGGAGTGCGCGCGAAGGGTCGCGCTGCGGCGGGCGGGACGACTAGCAAAGCTGCGACCAGAAGCACGCCGACGATCTTGATCGCAACGGCGACTGTGATCGCAAGACCGACCGTCAGTATCAACTGGCTGCGCCGGGCGTCGATACCAGCGGCTTGCGCCAGATCCGCATCGAGTGTCGCGGTCAAAAGCGCCGACCATTGCCATGTCATAAGGGCGACGACCAGAATCGCTCCACCCCAGATGATCAGCAGATCGGAGCGTCCGACCGACAGGATGTCGCCCAAGAGATACGCAGTCAAATCGACGCGAACCCCCGGCACCAGCGACACCGCGACCAGCCCGACGGCAAGGGCACCGTGTGCAAGGACGCCGAGTGCCGTGTCCTCGGCCATCGTGCGGCCCGACAGTAGCGATACCGCGACCGACATCAGCAAAGCCGCCGCCAGAACCGCCGGAAACACCGGAAGCGAAAGCGCCAGCGACAGGGCAATACCGAGGATGGCGGCGTGCGCGATCGCGTCCCCGAAATAGGCCATGCGCCGCCAGACAACGAAACATCCCAGCGGTGCAGCAGCTAGCGCGACGCCGAGCGCCGCCAGTGTTGCGCGCACCAGAAACCCGTCCAGTAAGACGCTCATGCGTCGCGTCCGGGGCCGTGCGAGGGATCGTGCGCATGGTCGTGAGTGTGGGCGCCGGCGTGGTCGTGATCGTGCTCGTGACGATAAAGTGCCAGCGCACCGCCCGTCAGAGTGCCGAAAAGCGCGCGGTACTCAGGCGCGTTGCTGACGACTTCGGGCGTGCCTTCGCAACAAATGTGACCGTTGAGGCAGATCACGCGATCCGACGCGCTCATCACGACGTGCAATTCGTGGCTGACCATCACGACCGCGCAACCGATTTCGTGGCGCAACGTGTCGATCAGGCGATAGAAAGCTGCCGATCCCGGCTGATCCAGCCCCTGCGTCGGTTCGTCCAGCAGCAACAGGTCGGGCGAACCCAAGACGGCGCGCGCCAGTAGAACCCGCTGGAACTGGCCGCCCGAAAGCGAACTCATCGCCGCCGCACCAAGATTATCTGCGCCCGTGAGTTCAAGTGCTTTTGCGGCTGCATCGTCGCTCACCGGGATCGGCAACGACAAGAACCGGCGCACCGTTAACGGCAGCCCGGGATGCAATGACAGAGTTTGCGGAACATAGCCGATGGTCATTCCGGTGGGCTTGGAAACCGACCCAGTAGCGGGAATAACGCTGCCGACAATCGCCCTCAGAAGAGTTGATTTGCCCGACCCGTTTGGTCCGACGATTGTGACGATTTCGCCCTTCGACACATCCATATCGACGTGGCTCAGCACGGTTTTGCCACCGTAAGCGACGCTTAGATTACGTATTGTGAATAGGGGCATTGCGCGTTCTTATTGTAATACTATAACATTTCACCTAACCGGAGTCCGTGGTGAAAACAAGGAGATTCGAGATGATCTGGCGCTTTGCACTCAGCATTTTGGCCGTGTTGATGACAACCCTCTCGCCTGTGCGCGCGGACATTCTGCGCGTGGTGACCGACGTGCCTCCGGTGCATTCGCTGGTAGCGCGCGTGATGGACGGTATCGGCACGCCGGACTTGATCTTGCGCGGGGCGGTATCGCCGCATAGCTTTGCGCTGAAACCGTCGCAGGCGTCTGATCTTCAGGCTGCCGATGTCGTTTTCTGGGTTGGCCCCGCGCTGACACCGCAACTGAGCGACGCGCTTCAGACGCTCTCAAGTAAAGCTGTCAAAGTGGCATTGTCGGATGTGCCGGGCACGATCCATCGCGCTATTCGGAGCGACGCGATTTTTGGCGGTGAGGCCGACGCGGAACATGCCGAGGAAGACGGCGAGAGCCATGACCATCTAGGCGACGACCCGCATCTGTGGCTTGATCCTGTGAACGCCATCCGGTGGGTCGCAAGCATCACTGAAACGCTGGCTGAAGCCGATCCGGCGAACGCTGACACCTATCGCAAGAACGCAGTTGTCACCGTGCGCGATCTGGAAACGCTGGCGCGCGACATCGAAACCCGCATGTCCGCGATCACACCTTCCTATGCGCTCGCCCACGACGCGCTTGGCCATTTCGAAGCGCGATTTGGCGTGCCGGCCGTCGGTGCGCTGTCGAATTCCGACGCTGCCGCGCCGGGACCACGCCGTTTAGCCGATCTGAAATCCGCAATGGAGGCGCGCGCGGTGGTCTGCCTGCTGGTGGATGCAACCGAACCGCTGCCGATGGCCGCCGCATTGGTGGCCGACAGCGATATCACAGTGCTCGAGATCGACCCATTGGGTTTGACCATGCTGCCAGGGCCAGAGCTTTACTCCGCCATTCTGACGCGATTGGCCGAAACGCTGGAACATTGCGCCGCGAATTGAGCTTCTGGTGCCAAGATGATTAGGTCGGTCGAACCACGACAGGAGCGTGCGATGTGGAAGACGCACTTGAGACCCGCGACGCCTTGCCCGAGCCGCTTCGGGTGCTTTTGCAGGATTATCCTCGCGAGGCATGGGAGGCGGACGCGAACTTCAGCCACCTGATCCGATTCTGGCTCGACCGACACGTGATGTTCCGTCGGATCATGGCGACGATGCGCTCGGAAACCGAGCAGGTGCTGGACCGGTCGATGGAACCACGCACCTACGCGGCGCATCTGTCGCGCTACGGCTCGACGTTCCTGAACGATCTTCACGGGCATCACCAGATCGAGGACGTGCACTATTTCCCGCACCTCAAGCTTCTGGACGCGCGGATATCGCGAGGCTTTGATATTCTGGACCGCGATCATCACGCCATCGACGGGCATCTTCATGCGTTCGCCGAGCAAGCGAATGCAGTTCTGCACGCGATCGAGGCCCGCGAAAACGCAGAATCGGCGCAGGGGACGTTGAAGGCGGGATTGAAAAGGCTTGACGGGTTTCTCGACAGACATCTGAGTGACGAGGAAGAATTGGTCGTTCCGGTCTTGCTGAAGCACGCGCCTGCCGGAATGGTCTGATCGCCGCTTGCCGTAAGGCTGATTGACAACGTAAACTAAATCGGGACGAGGACTTGAGACCGAATACGGGCGGCGGCGAACTGGCCGGATGACCCTAAAATGATCGACAACCCGGGAGGAACTCATGAAACTAACTCGATTGACGGCGGCGCTTGCAGCGGCGGCGGCTGGTCTGCTGGCGGCATCGACTGCGCCGGCTCAGGAATACACGTTCAAACTCCACCACCTGCTTAGCGCGCAGGCGCCGGCGCAGACCCAGATGCTGGAACCTTGGGCCAAGCAGGTCGAAGAGAACTCCGGCGGCGCTGTGAAGATCGAGATCTACCCTGCGATGTCGCTTGGCGGTCGCCCGCCCGAACTGATCCAGCAGGCCCGCGACGGCGTGGTTGATATAATCTGGACGGTTAACGGCTATACGCCGGGGCTATTTCCGCGCACAGAGGTGATGGAACTTCCGAACGTCTTCAAGAACGATCCGGTTGCCGCGAACCTTGCGCTTTACGACATGTTCGAGAGCGATCTGAAAGAGGAATACCAGGGCGTCGAGGTCATGTTCCTGCATGTTCACGCGGGGCAGGGCATTCAGATGCGCGACAAGGAAGTCCGCTCGCCCGCTGATATGGCGGGCCTCAACATGCGGATTCCAACCCGCACCGGCGCGTGGATCATCGAGGCACTGGGTGCCAACCCGGTCGCGATGCCGGTGCCTGAATTGCCGCAGGCCCTCCAGAAAGGCGTCGTCGACGGCGCGTTCATTCCCTGGGAAATCATCCCGCCGCTGAAAATTCAGGAGCAGACAGAGTATCAGATCGAAGGCGCGGATATGGAGCGGTTTGGCACGACCACGTTCCAGGTTTCGATGAACAAGGCGCGCTGGGACGGCCTGCCGCCGGAAATTCAAGCGGCATTCCGCGATGCGTCAGGCCCGGACTGGTGGGCGAAGGTCGGTGAAGTCTGGCGCGCGACCGATGATTTCGGGATCAAGTTCGCGACGGATGCGGGCAACACGCATGTCGTGCTGAGCGAGGAAGAAACCAAGGCGTTCAACGACGCACTTGAGCCGGTGGTGCAGCGCTGGATCGACGAAGTCAGCTCGAATGGGATTGACGGTGCGGCGCTTGTCGAAAAGGCGCGGGCGCTGATCAAAGAACACGCCAGCATGTGAATGGGTCATGACCTGACTCTTGGCCGCACCGGGCTTTCCGGTGCGGTTGCTTTTTTTTCCAGCCTCTGGGCGCTTTTCGGCGGCTGTGTTCTGCTTGTCGTTGTCGCGATCAACGTGCTGAGCGTGCTGGGCGGTATCGTCTGGCGACCCTTCCCGGGTGACTTTGAACTGACTGAGATCGGTGTAGCCGTCGCGGTCTTCGCCTTTCTGCCCTACTGCCAGATCTCGGGAGCGAATGTGACGGCCGATATATTCACCGCCCGCGCGGGTCGCCGCACGATTGCCGCTTTTTCGCTGCTTGCCGCCATCGCCGCGACGCTTGTGGCTGGATTGCTTTTGTGGCGGATGACTTTCGGGCTGCTCGACCAGAAAAATTACGGCTACACCACGGCCATCCTTCAGGTGCCGCTTTGGTGGGGCTATTGCGTCATTCTCGTTTCGCTGTCGCTCCTGGTTCTGACCGCGCTTGTCAGCCTGAAGGAAGCGATCCACGGAGTGGCCGGGCACGCGCATGGCTGATCCGGTCAGCCAGGGGCTTCTGGCACTTGTCGTTCTGATCCTGTTGATCGCCATTAGGATGCCGATCGCGCACGCGATGATCATTGTAGGTGGCGGCGGCGTGATGCTGATCAACGGGCCGATGCTGGTCCTCAGTCAGTTGAAGACGCTCGCCTATGGTCAGTTCTCGATCTACGACTTGTCGGTCGTGCCGATGTTCATCCTGATGGGAGTTCTGGCGGGCCGCTCGGGGTTGTCGTCCGCTCTGTTTCGCGGCGCGAATGCATGGCTTGGCTGGCTGAGGGGCGGCACGGCGATGGCGGCCATTGCTGCCTGCGCGGGGTTTGGCGCGGTCGCTGGTTCGTCGCTTGCGACCGCCTCGACGATGGGAAAGGTCGCGCTGCCGGAATTGAAGAAATACAATTATTCTGGCGCGCTCGCGACCGGATCTTTGGCCGCGGGCGGTGTTCTTGGCATCCTGATCCCGCCCTCGGTCGTGTTGATTATCTACGCCATTATCGTCGAAGCCAACATCGTCACCATGTTCGCCGCCGCCCTGATTCCGGGCCTCATGGCGGTGGCCTTTTTCATCCTGACAATTGCGGTCTATGTCGCCATCAGCCCTGAATCCGGACCCAAGGGCGTTGGCATGGATGCCGCGGAATTTCGCGCCGCGACGCTTGGGCTGATCCCGGTTTTCGTGATCTTCGGCATCGTTCTTGGCGGCATCTACGGCGGCTTTTACAACCCGACCCCGGCGGCTTCCATCGGTGTCTTCATGGTCTGGATCTACGGCATATTGCGTCGTGAACTGAGCTTTTCCGACATGCTGGCCAGCCTGAAGGACACCGCCAGTACAACGGGCATGATATATCTGATCCTCCTTGGCGCGGAACTGATGAAGATCCTGATGTCGCGGATCGGATTGCCCCAAGCCACCGCCGAGTGGATCCTGAATTCCGGATACCAGCCGATGGTCGTCCTTGTGATCGTGCTTCTGGCGCTCATCGCGCTTGGCTGCCTGATGGACAGCCTCAGCATGATCCTTCTGGTCATCCCGTTCTTCTGGCCGGTTCTGAGCGAGTTGAACGGTGGCGTCTACCAATTGGCCGAAGGCGCGGGCTTCGGGATGTCGACCGAGGATCTCAAGATCTGGTTCGGCATCCTCGCGCTGATCGTGGTCGAGCTTGGCCTGATCACGCCGCCGGTCGGCATGAACGTCTTCGTCATTTCAGCCATGGCCAAGGACGTGCCGATGATCGAGACATTCAAGGGTGTGATGCCGTTCTTCCTTGCCGAGATGATACGGGTGGCAATCCTGCTTGCCTTCCCGATCATCACACTGTGGCTGCCCTACGCACTGCGATAGGTCAGTTTCCATTTTCCGGCAATTCGTCCACGACCTGACCATAGGCGATCATCGTGAAGATCGCGGTGCCACCGACAATATTGCCGGCCAGCACGGGAAGGAAGAAGCCGAAAGTGGCAGCGCCTAGTCCCAGGTCGCCGCCGACCATTAGATACGCCATTTCAACGGAGCCTGCGATGATGTGGGTGAAATCCCCCGCGGCGATCAGCCAGGTGAAGGACAGGATGATGAAGAACCGGCTGGTGTTGGCCTGCGGCATCGACCAGACCAGCGCAGCCACGAGGATACCGGCAGGAATACCGCGCATGAAACTCGGCCAGGCGCCCATGCTGGTGGCATGTTCCGAAAGGGATGCGATTGCCGGAAGCAAATCGGCCGGGACCGCTGCGGTGTGGCGCATGACGGCGGCCGCGATGAACGCGCCCAGCACGTTGGCGACCAGAACGATGGTCCACAGCCGCAGCGTCGCCAAACCGCATGACCAGCAGGGTTTGTTCAGAAACGGAAACACCGTCGTAATCGTATTCTCGGTGAAAAGCTGAAGGCGTCCCATGATGACGAGCAGGAAGCCGAAAGAGTACCCGATGTTCTCGACCAGAAATGAAGTCGGCGAATCGGGCAGGTAGGTCCGAAATATCGCTTCACCGAGAACCGAAAAGCTCATCATCATCCCGGCAGCCAGTCCCGACCAGATAAGCGAGCGGTTCGAGCGGGCGAGTTCTTCTTCGCCCTCGCGGCGGATCACCTCGTAGATGAGCTTGGACGGGATCGCCGAAGCTTCGCTGACCCTATCTTCTTTCTTCTCTTTTTCCTTGGCGGAATCTGCCTTTTTGGGGCGGATGATAAGGTCTTTCATTGTCGTCCTTAACTTATGGATTCAGATCAGCGGGCGTGGGTAGATAGGATCGTCGTCGATCATCGCAATCTCGGCGAGCGCATCCAGATCGAGAATATTCAGAACGCCGTTTGCCCATTCTGCTATCTTCTTTTGCTTGAAGCTCGCCAGCGTTTTGTTGGTGTGAACCAGGGACAAACCCAATGCATCGGCCAGGTCTTGCTGGCGGAATGGGAACGGCATTCCCTTGTCGGTCAACAGCTGCAGCGCTTCGCCACGCTGATAGATGCGGTGCAACGCCCAGGACACCCGCTGGCGCGCCGTGCGCTGTCCCATCGTCGCCAAGGCACCGCCAAGGAAGTGCTCTTCGTTAGCCGCCAGCCATGTCAGATCATAGGCCCGCTCGGGATGCGCTCGGAAGAAATTCCACAACTCGGTCCGGTCGAACACACAAAGAATCATGTTGGTGGCGGACTCGACGGAATGCCCCATCTCACCCATGATCCCCGCCTGAAGGCCAAGGAAGTCGCCGGGAAAGACGAAGCTGAGAACCTGCCTGCGGCCATTCTCCAAAAGCTTGTATCGAAGGCCCATTCCCTTACGCGCAGTGAAAATCTGCGGTGAATTCGAGCCTTCCATCAGGAACGGCGTCTTCGGCTCTATATGCAGTTCGCCGACCTTGAATTTCTCGATGACGCGAATTTCCTCAGCAGAAATCTCGGTGAAGCAGTCGAGTTTTCTGAGGGGACACCTGCTGCAATGTGTAGCCATTAAACTTTCTCATGAGAGGTATGTCATAGTTTAATGCGACCGTGCCGCCTTTTGTTCCAATGTCCTCTAACTTTGAAGGGAACTGGGTCGGTGAATACGGTCGTAGTATGTGAAGAGAATATCGTGATCCGTCAGGATCTCGTTGAGATCGTCGAAGGCTACGATCCCACTCTGAGGGTCATGCCATTTGTGGATCTCTCAAGTGCGGAAGGCGCAATCGCGGAAGCGCCGGACCTTGTGGCCGTTATCGCAAGCGGCACTGTTGGCGCAGAAGATACGCGCCGGATTCTGGATATCATCCGGACGCGGGGCGGGCGGATCATCTGGGTGGGCGATCAGAGGTCGGCGGTCAGTCCTGCATGCGATTGGATCGTAATCGAAGCGCCTTTTACCACTGACAGTGTGGAAAAGGCGCTCGCGTTGGCGGCCGCGCCCCTACAGGCGCGCCCTGCGTAATTTGAATTATCAGGCCCGAAGTGTTTCTGTCGATGAAAAGAACATCGCTTGGCTGACGGCGGATCTCACCTGATCCTCGGAATAGGGCTTGGCGATCAGGAACGCAGGCTCAGGACGTTCGCCGGTCAGCAGACGCTCGGGGAACGCCGTGATGAAGATCACCGGGACGTCCTCGTGCTGACGCAGAATGTCATTCACGGCGTCGATACCCGAGGAATTGTCGGCTAGTTGAATATCCGCGAGGATTAGATCGGGACGCTCCGATTTCGCCATCTCGATTGCCGCGCTGCGTGTGCGGGCATTGCCGACGACGCTGTGGCCCATCTCGGATACGATACTTTCGATATCCATCGCGATGATCGCTTCGTCCTCGATCACCAGAATTCGACCGGCCACCGAATCCGCCATCTCGCGATGGGCGATTTCCAAAAGCCGCTCAACCTCTTCGTCATCGGTTTCCATGACTTGCGCGATCTCACGGACATTGAATTGCTCGATCGAGCGCAGCAAAAGGGCTTCGCGCGTTCCTGACGTCAGCCGTGCAAGATGCCTTTGTGCGCGACCCTCAAGACCGTCACCGTTGTCTTCGATCTGCGGACCGCTGCTAGACCAGATCTTGTGAAAAACCCGGAACAACGCGACCTTGGGCGACATATCCCCGTCAAAGACGGACCGGTCTTCAAGAATGGCTTCCAGTGACGCAGCAGAGTAAGCATCGCCTGAACTTTGTTGCCCGGTGAGTGCCCTGGCATACCGACGAAGAAAAGGGAGGTCGCCGGCGATTGAATGGGTTATATCGACCGAAGCAGTGTTATGTGACATTGTTTAAAGAAATCCCTGTAATTTTCGGAACCAGAACGCGGGTCCCGCCGTTTGGGTTCCGGAACGCCCAATAAAAAAAATGACATAACGTACCGGAACATACCAGATGTCTCACAAGTCGCCTAAGACAAAGGCCGAGGATGAAATCGATGAAAACCTGCGCCGCGTATATCAGCAGGTTCTGGAAGAGGACATACCCGACCGGTTCAAGAATCTTCTGAGCCAGCTGAAAACTTCGGGCGGCGAGCCGCAAGAAGAACGAGAAGGCAAGGACAGAAGCTGATGTCACACAAGGACCCTCGCGACGAGCTTGTCGAGCATCTGCCTGCCATGCGCGCCTTCGCTGTCTCTTTGACTCGCAACGGTTCGCTCGCCGATGATCTGGTTCAGGACACCGTGGTCAAGGCGTGGACGAATTTCGACAAATTCCAGACCGGTACGAATTTGCGTGCGTGGCTCTTCACCATCCTCAGAAACACGTTTTATTCGCACCGACGCAAAATCAAACGCGAAGTTGCGGACGTAGATGGCATCTACGCGGCTGCGGTGGCGACCAAGCCCAGTCACGACGGTCGCCTTCAAATGAAGGATTTCATGCGCGCCTTCGACAAGATTCCGGTTGAACAGCGCGAAGCACTGGTGCTCGTCGGGGCATCGGGCTTCAGCTATGAAGAGGCGGCCGAAACCTGCGGTGTCGCTATCGGAACGATCAAGAGCCGCGCCAACCGGGGCCGCAAGGCATTGTCGGAACTTCTTGGATTGAACGAGGGTGAAGAACTAGAAATGACGGACCGCGCCACGATGGCGGTCCTGGCCGCGAACGGTTCCTCGTCAGTCTGAAGAAAGGTTAGTGAGTGAGGATAGAGCCGACCAGCGCCAGCGATTTTTTTGGCTCGCTTGCCTTCCGGTTGCTTGCTCTGTTGACAATTGCCCTCACCCCGATCGGCGCTATCGCCGTTTATCAGACGTCGGCTCTGTCCGAAGAGTTGGCGAATCGATCCGAAGACGAATTGCTGAATGCAACCGTCAAAGCGGTTTCAGACGAACGCCGTGTTTTCGAACGCGCGTTCGGTGCCGCCGAGGCGCTGGCCTCGACGTCGCAGTCGATCACGCGCGATTTCGGTGCCTGTCAGCGTTTGTTTGAACGCTTCGTCGGCGAAAGATTCCGGTACTCTTTCGCGGGCGTCCTTCAACCGGATGGAATGATCCGGTGCTCGTCGACGGACAATGTCGTCGACGCGTCGGACTACAAAGATCTGGCGATGCGTTTCCGCGAGCGTGTGCCTTACGTCGTTCGGACCGATGACGCTTCGATCAGCGGTGAATCCGTTATCGTTGTCGGACATCCGGTGTTTTCGGGAACTGAACTTCTCTATTTCGTGGTTCTTTCAATCCCGCGCCGGCAGATCGTCGAAAGCGAGGAAATCCACAAGAAAATGGGCGCATTCTCGATTTCGACCTACAACGCCGACGGCGACGTTCTACTGACCAGCGACCCGGTCGACAGCTCTATCGCGCGACCCGCCGGCCGGGATCTGGCCGAACTGACGCAGGAGGAGGGGTCGGTTTTCATCGGCGTGACCGAAGACGGCGAGCGCCGCGCCTTCGCCGCTGTCCCTGTCTATGGACGCACGGTCTACGCCATCGCAAGCTGGGATCCATCGCGCCTGTTAGGTCGGGCGAAACTGGCGGCGTGGGTATTTCCCATCGCAATGTGGTTGGCGACGCTGGCTGTCACATACGTTGCGCTGAACCGTCTGGTGATCCGGCACATTCAAAACCTTGGTCGGCAGATGCGGCGCTTTGCAAAGAACCGGGCGCTGCCGGAGTTGAGAGTAGAGGACGACCAACCCGCCGAACTTCTCGAGATGAACAAGACCTTCCTGTCGATGGCGGAAGAAATTCTTCACGACGAGGCCGAGCTTGAAAACGCTCTACACGAGAAGAACGGGCTTATCCGCGAGGTCCATCACCGCGTCAAAAACAACCTGCAACTCATTGCTTCCATTATGAATATGCAGATGCGAAAAAGCCGGAACTCCGAGACCAGCAACGTCGTACGGCGTCTTCAGGATCGCGTGCTGGGACTGGCAGCGATTCACCGCCAGATGTATCAGGCGCAGTCGATGGCGGAAATTCCGGTCGATCAATTGCTTGACGAGGTCTTGCGCCAGACCATAAACCTCGATCCGTCCGGCCGCGTCGACTACACCCGCGAACTCATTCCGTTAAAATTGCCATCCGATCAGGCGGTGCCGCTGTCGCTTCTTGCATCAGAGGCGACTTTGAACGCCGTCAAATATCTTGGTTCAGACAAAGATGAAGGCCCATGGATCAAAATCGCCCTACGCGAGATCGAGTCTAACGAATACGAACTCACGGTGGAGAACTCGCGGAACCCGGAGGCCGCGGACAAGAACGTTGAAAGCGATGCAATTCAGGGGCTTGGTATGCAACTGATGCGCGCGTTCAGTGCGCAGATTGACGGCCATCTATCAGTTGAGGAAACCGACAAGACCTATCGCCTTTCCCTGAAGTTTCGCGCGCAACAAGTGGAAAACGAAGATCTTTCGGCCCAAATGCCGGTCGTCAAGGATTTCTAGGGCCCTGTTCCCTGAATGATCTTGCCCGGGTTCATGATGTTTTTGGGATCAATCGCGGACTTGATCGCCGCCATCACGTCAGTCGCGCCGCCCAGTTCCTTGACCAGCGATGCCATTTTGCCCTGACCGATCCCGTGTTCTCCGGTGCAGGTTCCATCAAGAGAGATCGCCAGTTGCGACAGCCAAGCAATGAATTCATCGGCGCGCGCCACTTCGCCTGCATCCGCCGGATCGACCAAAAGCGTGTTGTGAAAATTGCCGTCGCCAACGTGACCGACGATGGGCGACAATAGGCCAAGCTCGTCGGTCTTTTCCTGCGATCTTCGCACGGCTTCGGCCAGGTTGGAAATCGGCACGCAGACATCGGTGGCAATCGCATCCGAACCCGGGCGAAGTTGGCGCAGAGCCCAATAGGCGTCGTGCCGAGCCTGCCAAAGCCTGGTGCGTTCCTCGGGCGAAGTCGTCCACTCGAACGCCGTGCCACCGCTTTCCTTCGCGATGCCGCCGAACATTTCGGCCTGTTCGGCAACCGATGCTGTCGAGCCGTGAAACTCCAACAATAACAGCGGCGTTTCGGGCAGGTCGAGTTTGGAATAGGCGTTGATCGCGCCGACGCTCATGGCGTCCAGAAGCTCGATCCGCGCGACCGGAATTCCCATCTGGATGGTGAGGATCACAGCGTTGCAAGCATCTTCGACGGACGCAAACGAACACCGCGCCGACGACATCGCTTCGGGGATGCCGTGTAGTTTCAGCGTAAGTTCGGTGATGATTCCAAGCGTTCCTTCGGAGCCGACCAGAAGTCGCGTCAGATCGTACCCTGCCGAAGATTTCCTGGCCCTGCGCCCGGTGCGGATGATCTCACCGCTTGGCAAGACCGCCTCAAGACTGATGACGTTATCGCGCATCGTGCCATAACGCACCGCATTCGTTCCCGAGGCCCGCGTGGCCGCCATGCCGCCGATGGAAGCGTTGGCACCGGGGTCGATCGGGAAAAACAATCCCGTCGCACGCAGTTGCTCGTTAAGCTCCTTGCGCGTGATTCCGGGTTGAACGACCGCGTCGAGGTCTTCGGCATGGACTTTGACAAGCTTGTTCATCTGACTGAGATCAATGCAGATTCCACCCGCAGGCGCATTGACGTGACCCTCCAGCGAAGTTCCGGTGCCGAAGGCGATGATGGGCACCGAATGGTCGGATGCGATCCGCACGATGTCCGAAACCTCGTCGGTGCTTTGTACGAAAATCACCGCATCCGGCGCTTGATTGGGAATCCACGTCGTCGTGTGACCATGCTGCTCACGGATCGCCCGCCCGGTCTGAACGCGATCGGCGAATTTTTGCGTCAGGATCGACAGCGCCGTGGCTAGTCCGGTGTCGTTGCGGGGCAGGGAGGTGACATGGGGCATGGCGCGGAATGTGGCGCGGACGAACCTGCGCCGCAAGGGGAGATCAGCGACCCACGAACATGGATTTCGCTGCCAGAAGCGCGCCGCCGGTAATCAGCACGCAAGCCAGCGCGATTGTCCACGAGGGTTCCGCAACGCCTGCGGCCACCAGAACCAGCGTCGACAAAAGCGGCGCGGCATAGCTGGCCGCACCGAGGACTGCGATGTCGCCGTGTTTCACGCCAATGTCCCAAATGAAGAACGCAAGACCGACCGGTCCCAGGCCCAAGCCCAGAACGGCCAGCCACTCGGATACCAGTTCGGGCCACACGGTCGCCTCGAATGCGATATGTGCGATTGCGGCCAGAATTGCCGTTGCAAGGCAGAACCCCGTGACCGCATCGGTTGGAATATGTGCGACCTTGCGCGACAGGACCGAATAGCTCGACCAGACCAGTGCCGCCGCCAGCGCCAGTCCGTAGCCGGTGGCATAGCGCGCCTCGAACCCGAAACCGCCGCCGCGTGTGACCAGCACGATTGCGCCGAGAAAACCAAGCCCCGCGCCTAACCAGTGGTGCGTGCGAACCTTGTCGCCGGTCGCCAGCGTTGCGCCGAGCACGATCAGCAACGGCCAGAGGTAGGCAATCAGGCTGGCCTCAACCGCCGGCGCATTTCTAAATGCCGAAAAATAAAGGAAATGATAGCCGAAAAGTCCACCAACCCCCAATGCCCAGACCGGCCACGGCTGGCGCAGGTTCCCAAGGCCGCCGCGCGCAGTGGTGACTACCAATCCCGCGAGCCCGCCGACACCGAATGTCATCGCGGCAAGCTGGAACGGCGGGACCGCACCGCTCAATTCGGTCAACAATGCCAGGAGCGCCCAGAGCAAAACTGCGCCAAAACCGACGAGAGTGGCAGATCGCTGTGACATGCTGCTTTCCGAAGGTTGAGCCAATCGTCGCGATAACCCACTTGTTCCGTTGCGGCAACTGTCCGCCAATTTCCTAACCATCCGTTAAATTCACACGCTTGCCACGATTTCGCCAGAATCGCTTGCCAGCTTGGCGACGCATCGGGCTGGGAAGTCGTGCCCGACAGCTTGGGGAGAACCACATGGGCGTGCTGCCACTCGTCCCGGTCGTGTTGCTTGGTATCGTTCTTGCATGGTTGTTCTGGCCGGTCGTCATTGATCTGAAATTGCGCCTCGCGCGTCCTCGCAAACCTGCCAAGGAGGATGCCGATAGCGTTGCCGAAGCGCTGTTCGACGTCTGGTCGGAACACGGCGAAAAGCCGGGTCTTATCCACCGCAGACGCGCGACCTGATTCAAAACCGGACGTCCGCCCGCCTGACAGCTCCGGTCGCCGACGCACGTGTGACTTGCCCGCGCGGTTGTTTTCGCCGCGCGACACATCATCTATGCCAGACCGATTGCCGTGGTGCCCTTGCAGGTCACCGGACCCGTCACTAAGACTCTGGCAACACCCACGCGCTATGACACGAGCGAAGAAAAAAGGCAGGCACCCGATGCACGATCCCGTTGAAACCTATATGAACCTTGTCCCGATGGTGGTCGAGCAGACCAGCCGGGGCGAGCGGGCGTACGACATCTTTTCGCGTCTGCTGAAAGAGCGGATCATTTTCGTTAATGGCCCGGTTCACGACGGAATGAGCCAGCTTGTTGTGGCGCAGCTTCTGCACCTGGAAGCTGAAAACCCGTCGAAAGAGATTTCGCTGTATATCAACAGCCCTGGCGGCGTTGTGACGGCGGGCCTGTCGATCTATGACACCATGCAATACATCCGTCCCAAGATTGCCACGCTGGTTGTCGGGCAGGCGGCGTCGATGGGGTCGCTTCTGCTGACAGCGGGCGAGAAGGGCATGCGCCTGTCGCTGCCCAATTCGTCGGTCATGGTTCACCAACCTTCGGGCGGTTTTCAGGGACAGGCGACAGACATCCTGATCCACGCCCGCCACACCGAGCGGCTCAAGCAGCGGCTGAACGACATTTACGTCAAGCATACGGGACAGACCCTGAAAAAGGTCGAGGACGCGCTGGAGCGCGACAACTTCATGACTCCCCAGGAAGCGAAAGACTGGGGGCTGATCGACGAGATCGTGGAAAGCCGCGCGTCACCCGATGGCGAAAAAAGCTGATCCTTTCGACTGCGGTGGCCCGCAGTCACAGCAGCGTGCGGCGTTAAGGATGGGCGGCACTTTGGCGTTGTGCCGCCTTTTCCTCTGTCCTAGGCTTACGGCACAGGCCGCGTGACGGAAATACAGGCATTTGTGCCAGAAGAAATCCTACGCTCGCAGGCAAACTTCGGGGCAGGCGGCCGAGAAAAGGTTTAGGTATGGCGAATAATTCCGGCGACAGCAAAAATACTCTTTATTGCTCGTTTTGCGGCAAAAGCCAGCACGAGGTGAGAAAGCTCATAGCCGGGCCGACGGTTTTCATCTGCGATGAATGCGTCGAGCTTTGCATGGACATCATCCGCGAAGAAACGAAAACCTCGGCGCTGAAAAGCACCGATGGCGTGCCGAGCCCACGCGAGATCTGCGACGTTCTGGACGATTATGTGATCGGTCAGACGCACGCCAAGCGTGTTCTTTCGGTCGCGGTTCACAACCACTACAAGCGGCTCAATCACGCCGGCAAGACCGATATCGAACTGGCCAAATCGAACATCCTGCTGATCGGACCCACCGGTTGCGGCAAGACTCTGCTGGCCCAAACGCTGGCCCGTATCCTGGACGTGCCGTTCACGATGGCCGACGCAACGACGCTGACCGAGGCCGGCTATGTCGGTGAAGATGTCGAGAACATCATTCTGAAGCTGCTGCAATCGAGCGAATACAATGTCGAGCGCGCGCAGCGTGGCATCGTCTACATCGACGAAGTCGACAAGATCACGCGCAAGTCCGACAACCCCTCGATCACGCGCGACGTGTCGGGCGAGGGTGTGCAGCAAGCGTTGCTGAAGATCATGGAAGGCACGGTCGCCAGCGTTCCCCCGCAGGGCGGGCGCAAGCATCCGCAGCAGGAATTCCTGCAGGTCGACACGACCAACATCCTGTTTATATGCGGCGGCGCGTTTGCGGGTCTGGAAAAGATCATCGCGCAGCGCGGCAAGGGTTCGGCCATCGGCTTCGGTGCTGAGGTCAAGGATCCCGACAGTCGCGGTGTCGGCGAGATGTTCCAGGAGCTTGAGCCGGAAGACCTGCTGAAATTCGGTCTGATCCCCGAGTTCGTTGGTCGACTGCCGGTGATCGCGACCCTGACCGATTTGGATGAAGAGGCGCTTGTCACAATCCTGACCCAGCCCAAGAATGCGCTGGTCAAGCAATACCAGCGTCTGTTCGAGTTGGAAGACGCCGAACTGACATTCACGGAGGATGCGCTGAAGGCAATCGCCAAACGCGCCATCGCCCGCAAGACCGGTGCGCGTGGATTGCGTTCGATCATGGAGGACATACTGCTCGACACGATGTTCGATCTGCCCGGGTTGGATTCGGTTCAGGAAGTCGTCGTGAACGAGGAAGCTGTCATATCCGACGCGGCCCCGTTGATGATCCACGCGGACACGAAAAAACAGGAACCGGCCAGCGCGGGATAAGCGCAAGGGCGGTCCACGGTCCGGATTTTTTCAACTGACGCAGACACTCAATCCGTGATCGGCCCTTTGCCGACGCGCGGATGGGGGCGCGCACCGTCCGCTACCGCCATGCACATGACGATTTCGTCGGCTCGCGGTGCGTCCGCCACCATGATCGTTATCGTATCGAAGTGATCGAACGACCAGGCTTCGTCCTTGTGCCCAAGCGGTATATCTATCGTCACGCCAGCGGCGCCAACCTTGACGTTGGACGGGATCACGGATTTCCCACCGCCCACCGCCGCGCGCATGGGCTTGCCCAACTTGGGATGAATCATTGCACCGCCGTGTTCCAGATCACCTTCGCTGCCCACGATCGCAGCCTTGCCGTAGCTGACTGGCGGACCGGCCAGCATTCCGACGGCATCGCTCATCAGCCGCTCACCAAGCGCGCCGCCCAAATCGAAAAGCGGCGACAGATCCTCGGCATATTGACCGGCAAACGGGTTCATGACGACTGCAACGGCGACAACGCGTGTGATCGGCTCACATGCTTTCCCATGTCCGTCAGTCTCGATGACTTCTCGGATCAGCACTGTCTTTCGGACGTTCATGGATGCGGTCTTCCTTTGCGACCGGTCTGACCGGCCGACACGCCTGACGTGGCGCTGGACGCGAACGCAATTGAGCGCCATCGTTTACGAATGAAACGCCATATTTCCACCGGTTCCCCTTTCGAAACCAAGATCGGCTATTCGCGGGCAGTCGTCTGCGACGGCTGGGTATTTGTCTCCGGCACCACCGGATACGACTATGCCACCATGACAATGCCAGATGCGATTGTCGATCAGTGTCGCAACGCGCTGGACACGATCGCAAGGGCATTGGGCGACGCGGGTGCCAGCCTCGATGATGTCGTGCGCGTGCGCTACATAGTGCCCGTTCCGGTCGACTGGCCCGCCTGCTGGCCGATCACGTCAGAAGCTTTCGCAAAGGCGCGCCCGGCTGCCACCATGATCGCCGCAGCACTTCAGGAACCCGAGATGAAAATCGAGATCGAAGCGACGGCGCGCCTTCCGGGCTAGTCGTCCCCGATCGCTGGCCCTCTGGCGTCTGGACCTTCGCACCGCCTTGCGCCATACCAAGATCGAAGTATCGCAAAGGGCATCGCATGGGCATTCTGAACACTCTTCTGCGCGCCGCGACATGGTGGAACGGTCAGACTTTGAACACTCAGCTCTGGACGTGGCGAAAAGGCGAGAAAGTCGGCGAAGACGGGGCCGGAAACGTGTTCTATCACTCCGATGGTGGCAAGCGACGCTGGGTGATCTACAACGGAGATGTCGAGGCAAGTCGGGTAAGTCCGGAGTGGCACGGTTGGCTGCACCACACCTGGAACGAGCCACCGACGCAAAGACCCCTGCCGCACAAGGTGTGGGAAAAGCCTCATGTCGAAAATCTGACCGGCACGCCTGCAGCTTATGCGCCGGCAGGGTCGATCCGTCGGCCAGTTCCGGCCACGCGGTCGGATTACGAGGCCTGGCAGCCGGAGTAAGCCCATGTCTGAAAATGTCACAGAAGTTCTGACCGGCGGTGTGGTTCTGGCGATTGCAGCCGCATTCCTGGTATATATGGCACAGGTCGGCGGCATCGGCGGCGGTCCCGCTGGGGCAGCGAGCTATACTGCGTCGTTCCGATCCGCCGAAGGGGTCGGGGTCGGCACCGATGTCCGTCTTGCTGGCGTCAAGGTCGGCAGTGTTCGCCAGCTACAGCTTGATCCCGCAACGTTCCGCGCCGATGCCGTCTTCGCCGTCGACAGCGCCGTTGCCCTTCCCGAAGACACAGCCGTCGTGATTTCGTCGGAGGGCTTGCTGGGCGGTAGTTTCGTTGAACTTTTGCCCGGCGGATCCGAATTTACACTGGAGCCCGGCAGCGAGATCGAAGACACACAAAGCTCGATCAGCATTGTGCAACTGCTTTTGAAATTCGTTTCCGGTGGCGACGAATGATCCGCATTCTTGCAGTTTTTCTGGCGCTCGGCACCGCTGCCTTTGGACAGGATACCTTATTGATCCAGCCCGAGGACCAAGAGGATGTGACTGCAGACTCGATCCGGGCGCTCGAAGGAACCGGGGCGGAAATCCGCATGCTCGACAAGGTATCCGGCGAAGTCATGGACCGCACATTGGCGTCCGGTGAAAGCACCAGCCTCGGACGTATTGAGATGACGCTTGGCGAATGCCGCTATCCCGAAGACAACCCGACCGGAGAGGCTTATGCGTGGCTTGAAGTCAGGGATCCAAATCGCGACGCGGTTCTGTTTCAAGGCTGGATGATCGCAACAAGTCCGGCGCTGAACGCACTGGACAACGCCCGCTACGACGTTTGGGTCATCCGCTGCACCACCGCCTGACGGTCTGTTTCCAACGCGTCGCGACGTATATCGGCGCCCTGTGCCAAGGCGATCTCCAACAGCAAATGATAGCGTGCGCGCGGCACTTCGAGCGCGCCGAGACTGGCAAGATGCGGTGTCAGGAACTGGGTGTCGAACAGTGTGAAACCGGTGCGTCTCAGATGGTCGATGGTCCAGACCAGCGCTATTTTTGAAGCGTCGGTCGCGCGCGAAAACATGCTTTCACCAAAGAACGCGCCGCCGATTGCCAGACCGTATAACCCGCCGACAAGCTCGTTGCCCCGCCAGATTCCGAAAGCGTGAGCATGGCCCAAATTGTGTAGTGAAATCATCAACTCGCGGATCGTCGAATTGATCCAGGTTTCGCTTCGATCAGCACACGCACCGAGAATTGAGCTGAACTCGCTGTCGAGCGTAACGGAATAGTCCGGACGCAATAAACTGCGGCGCAATGTGCGGGAAACGTGAAAGCCATCCAGCGGGAAAATGCCTCGCCTGCGCGGATCGACCCAGTACACATCGGGAACGTGCTGGGATTCCGCCATTGGAAAGACGCCCGACGCATAAGCCCCGAGCAGCAGTTCCGGCGTCAGGTTCGGGACGTCCATGTGGTGAATTCCGTGCACGGACAGGCGCAGGTCATTGAAGATTGGTTTCCAGCCATTTTTCCAGCCAGTGAATGTTGTAGTCGCCGGTCTGAATTGCGGGTTCCTGGAGCAGCGCGTCGAACAGCGGGATTGTTGTGTCGATTCCATCGACGATCAACTCGGACAACGCTCGCGACAGGCGCGCCAGCGCTTCGGGGCGGTCGCGTCCATGGACGATCAGCTTGCCGATAAGCGAATCGTAGTAGGGGGGAATGCGGTAGCCGTCATAAAGCGCCGAATCGATCCGAACGCCCAGCCCACCCGGCGCGTGATATTGCGATATGCGACCCGGCGACGGCGAGAAATTCGGCAACTTCTCGGCGTTGATGCGGATCTCGATTGCATGACCGTTCACTTCGAGTTCGTCTTGGGTGAACGACATCGGATAGCCCTCGGCCACGCGGATCTGCTCGCGCACAAGATCGACCCCGAAGATCGCTTCAGTCACCGGATGTTCGACCTGCAGGCGGGTGTTCATTTCGATGAAAAAGAACTCGCCGTCCTCATAGAGAAACTCGATCGTGCCGGCACCGATGTAGTTGATGCTGGAAACCGCATCCGCGCATACCTTGCCAATGCGTTCCCGCATTTCCGGTGTAATGACGGGGCCGGGCGCTTCCTCGAATACCTTCTGGTGACGGCGTTGCAGCGAACAATCGCGCTCGCCCAGATGGACGGCGTTGCCTTTGCCATCGCCAAAGACCTGAACTTCGATGTGACGCGGATTACCGAGATACTTCTCGATATAGACTTCGTCGTTCCCGAAAGCCGATTTCGATTCCGAGCGGGCAGTGTGGAAGGCATTGTTCATGTCGGCTGCGGTCTTGGCCAGTTTCATACCGCGTCCGCCGCCGCCGGCGGTCGCTTTGACGATCACCGGATAGCCGATCTCTTCACCGACGCGCATGGCGTCTTCGATCGTGGGAACACCACCGTCCGAACCGGGCACGCACGGCACACCCAGGTTCCGCATCGTCTCTTTGGCGGTGATCTTGTCGCCCATGATGCGGATGTGTTCGGCCGAGGGTCCGATGAACGTGATCTGGTGATCCTCGACGATCTGAACGAAATTGGCGTTCTCGGATAGGAATCCATAGCCCGGATGAATCGCCTGCGCGCCCGTGATTTCACACGCCGAGATGATGGCCGGGATCGAGAGATAGCTGTTGGTGCTGGGCGGCGGGCCGATGCAGACAGACTCGTCGGCCATGCGGACATGCATCGCGTCGGCATCGGCAGTCGAATGGACCGCGACGGATTTGATGCCCATTTCGCGACATGCACGAATGACGCGAAGGGCGATTTCGCCCCGGTTGGCGATCAGTATCTTGTCGAACATGAAGTGCCCCTCACTCGACAATCATCAGCGGCGCGCCGAACTCCACCGGCGCACCATCTTCGATCAGGATGCGCTTGACCGTGCCCGATTTGGGCGCGGGGATCTGGTTCATTGTCTTCATCGCCTCGACGATGAGAAGGGTCTGGCCCTCGGCCACCTTGTCGCCGACTTTGACGAAATTGTCCGACCCCGGCTCGGGGGCAAGATAGACGGTTCCGACCATTGGCGATGTCACAGCGCCAGGGTGGCTCGCCGGGTCTTCCGAAGCGGTGGTCGCAGCGGCCGCAGCAGGCTGGTGAGCATGTGGGGCCGAGGTCGCGGGCGCGATAGGAGCCGCAGCAACCGGGGCCACAACTTGCGAGATTCGGCTGACGCGGATGCTGAGATTTCCGTCCTCGGGATACTCCCGTTTGACCTTCAGTTCGCTCAGATCGTTTTCGCGCAGCAATTCGGCCAAGGCTCGAATAAAGTCGACATCTGCGTCGTGCGAATTCTTGTTCATGTTGTCCTCACCCGCTCCCGGTCTTTGTGCCAGCGTCATTGGTTAACAGCTTATATGCAACCCGTTTGCCTAGGGGAAGGCGAGAGCCGTTTTTATGCGGGGTCTTTGAAAAATTTACCAGTTGATAAAATATCAGTTTGTGGCAGTCTGATTTCAAAGATCGACAAGGGAGACGCACATGCCGAACACGCCGCGCACGCCGGGGGTGGTTCCGGGTCGCCTGGGCCCCGAGGCTCTGAGCGACAACTTTCGGGATTTGCACGCGCCGCTTGATGGTCACGAAGCCGACGTGGCCGCCGACAGATGCTATTTCTGTTATGACGCGCCGTGTATCACGGCCTGTCCGACCTCTATCGACATCCCGCTGTTCATCCGTCAGATTCAGGCCGGCAGTCCTGAAGGCGCGGCAAGGACGATTTTCGATCAGAACATTCTGGGCGGAATGTGCGCCCGGGTCTGTCCGACCGAAACATTGTGCGAGGAAGCCTGCGTGCGCGAAGCCGCCGAAGGCAAGCCAGTGGAAATCGGACGGCTTCAGCGGTTTGCGACCGATACGCTGATGGCGCGTGGCGTGCATCCCTTCACGCGCTCGAAACCCACAGGTAAGCGAATCGCGGTGGTCGGTGCCGGGCCTGCGGGTCTGGCGTGCGCGCACCGGCTGGCGATGAAAGGGCACGACGTCGTCCTTTACGATGCGCGCCCAAAGCCGGGCGGGCTGAACGAATTCGGCATCGCAAGCTATAAGACGGTCGATGGTTTTGCGCAGGCCGAGGTCGATTGGCTGCTGAAGATCGGTGGCATCACGGTCGAACTCGGGAAGACGCTGGGCAAGGAACTTCCCCTGTCGGACCTGATCGAGAACTTCGACGCGGTGTTCCTCGGCATCGGGCTTGCGGGTGTAAATGCGCTGCGTGCGGACGGCGAAGACAAAGAGAACGTCCGCGACGCGGTTGATTTCATTTCCGAGTTGCGCCAGGCGGATCAGCTTTCCTCCCTTCCAGTCGGGCGCAGCGTGGTGGTTATCGGCGGCGGCATGACCGCCGTCGATGCCGCAGTTCAATCCAAACTGCTCGGTGCGGAAGATGTGAGCATCGTTTATCGCCGGGGCCGCGAGAAGATGCCGGCCAGCCGCTATGAACAGGATCTGGCGGCATCGAAAGGCGTGCGCTTGATGTTCAATGCCCAGCCCGTCGCGGTCTACGGCAACGGCGCGGTACGCGAGATCGAGTTCGAATACACGACCGACGGCCCGAACGGACTGAAGCCGACCGGCGAGGCTTTTCGACTGGCCGCCGATCAGGTCTTCAAGGCCATAGGTCAGTCACTCGACGGTGTTCCCGATGAATTAACGCTCGAGGGCCGGAAAATCGCTGTGTCCGGTTTCGGGCGCACGTCGCTTGATAAGGTATGGGCCGGCGGTGATTGCGCCGCTGGCGGCGATGATCTGACGGTAACCGCCGTCGCCGAAGGCCGTGACGCGGCCGAGGACATTCATGCTAGTCTGACGGCGTGAGCAAACCAGGGGAGAACCGGAAATGGCCTATGTGATGTGTTACGCAGGCGCGGTGCCGACCGCAAAAAAGGACGATTACCACAAGCACTCCAAGCGCGCTGCCGAAGTGTTCAAGAAGCATGGCGCGCTGCGTGTGGTCGAATGCTGGGGCGATATGGTGCCGCCGGGCAAAGTCACGTCGTTCCCCTTGGCGGTGAAGGCCAAGGACGATGAGACGGTCGTGATCGGCTGGCAGGAATGGCCCGACAAACCGACCCACGATGCGAATTTCCAGAAGGCGATGGAAGATCCGGATTTCGGAGACATGAGCGCAATGCCGATCGACGGCAAGCGCATGATTTTCGCCGGATTCGAAATGCTGGTCGATATCTGAGGAGACGGCAAATGGCGGACCTTTCGACAAACTTCGTGGGCATCAAAAGTCCTAATCCGTTCTGGCTGGCTTCGGCCCCGCCAACGGACAAGGAATACAATGTGCGCCGCGCGTTTGAAGCCGGCTGGGGTGGCGTGGTCTGGAAAACTCTCGGACTCGATCCCCACATCGTCAACGTCAACGGTCCCCGCTATGGCGTGATCTACGGGGCGGACCGGCGGGTTCTGGGGATCAACAATATCGAATTGATCACCGACCGCCCTCTGGAAGTGAACCTGCGCGAGATAAAGGCGGTCAAGCGCGACTATCCCGACCGTGCCATGGTCGTAAGCCTGATGGTTCCCTGCGAGGAATGGGCCTGGAAGGAAATCCTGCCCAAGGTCGAGGAAACTGGTGCCGACGGGATCGAACTTAATTTCGGCTGTCCTCACGGCATGAGCGAGCGCGGCATGGGCGCTGCGGTCGGCCAGGTGCCCGAGTACATCGAGATGGTGACGCGGTGGTGCAAGGCCAACACAAGGATGCCGGTTCTGGTCAAACTGACGCCGAACATCACCGACATTCGCTTTCCCGCTCGTGCCGCGAATGCTGGCGGGGCGGACGGGGTTTCTCTCATCAATACAATATCTTCCATCACCGCGGTGAACCTCGACACGATGAGCCCGGAACCGTCGATCGACGGCAAGGGCAGTCACGGCGGTTATTGTGGGCAGGCAGTGAAGCCGATCGCGCTGAACATGGTCGCCGAGATCGCCCGCGACGCCGAAACCCGCGGTCTGCCGATCAGTGGCATCGGCGGAATAACGACATGGCGTGATGCCGCGGAATTCATGGCGCTTGGCGCTGGCTCGGTTCAGGTCTGCACCGCGGCGATGGTTTACGGGTTCGGGATCGTCAAGGAACTGACGGCGGGCCTTTCCGAGTGGATGGACGAGAAGGGCTATACGTCGATTGAAGATGTCACCGGACGCGCGGTGCCGAATGTCACGGACTGGCAGTATCTGAACCTGAACTTCATCACCAAGGCGCGGATCGACCAGGATGCGTGTATCAAATGCGGCCGCTGTTTTGCGGCTTGCGAGGATACTTCGCATCAGGCCATCGCGATTAAACCGGGGCGGGTGTTCGAGGTGATCGACGAGGAATGCGTCGCCTGCAACCTTTGCATAGATGTCTGTCCGGTCGAGAATTGCATCACGATGGAAGAACTTGAGGCGGGCGCTATCGACAAGCGCACGGGCAAGGTCGTCGAAGCAGATTACGCGAACTGGACGACGCATCCCAACAATCCGGCCTCGGCGAAGGCTGCCGAGTGACCTAACCCTTCTGGTTCAACTGAACCGGCGGATGGGGTTCGTTCAGTGCGCGGGTTTCAGCAAATCCGGCTTTGGCCCGGTCCGAGGGCGTTGGTGGTACCTTGATTTCGGCATGCGGCTCGTCGAGCGCCGCATCTGCCCCGATTGTCGCGCCGCGATCCTGATCGGTGTCAGACGCGTCAGTGAATGTGACCGCAGTTTGAAATTCCGGTGGGTCCAATGCGGCGCGCGCCTGACGTTCAAGCGGACTCTCCTCGAACGCCGGTGGTGGCCCGGTTGGTTTGTCCTTGTCGTGCGAATTTCGTGCCGTGCGCTCTGCCGTTTCCTCCTCGCGAAGACGCGCGGCGGCGGCTGATTGCTCGGCGGCATCGACGGCGAAAATAGATTCGGCCTTCACATTAGCTGCCGAGACTTCGCCGGTGCTTGTGCCTGAAAGGCCGGGCTGCGCCGTCGCAGTCGTGCGCGCAGCAGTTTGAGGGGCGGTCTGCGGTGCCGGTTTGGGGGCCGCGATGGAGGAAGGGGCTGGGGAAATCATACCCATTTCCTTTGAGAAAGCCCCCACGACGGAAATTCTAGGCGAGATCTGTGAAGGGTCCGTTAATCGGGATCAGGTCGCAATGCACGACCGAAGAAGCCCGCGAGAAAGTCCATAGCATCGTCAAGATGCGCGTCGCCTTCCGGTCTCAGGATTGAGCGGACCTGAATATCGAAATCGGCATAATGCTGGGTGGTCGCCCAGATCGAAAATATAAGATGATACGGATCGAGAACCGCGATCTTGCCTTCATCGGACCATTGCCGGATCACCCCTGCTTTCTCGTCGACCAGTTCGCGCAAAGGCCCGGCGATCTGATCGAGAATGCGCGGCGCACCCTGAACGATTTCGTTGGCGAACAGTCGGCTTTCGCGGGGAAAGTCGCGGCTCATCTGCAATTTGCGCTTCACGTAATCAAGGATCTCGTCCAGAGGGTCGCCGGCGCCATCCATTTCCCGCAACGGGTCAAGCCAGGTGTCCAGCAACATCGACAATAGCTCGGTATAGATCGCTTCCTTCGACGAGAAATAGTAGAGGACATTGGGCTTGGAGAGCCCGGCGGTTGCAGCGATCTGATCCAGCGTCGCACCCCGAAACCCTTCGGACGAAAAAACATCGAGCGCCGCTTCCAGTATGGTTTCGCGGTTCTTCTTCTGAATTCGCGTGCGCGACTGACCTGCGTTCACTCTGCCTGCCTCCGACATCCTTTGCACCCAAGGCGAAAAATCCGCATGATCGCGGTAACGTCCATCCGAGGCGCTTGACTGGTCATCATGCTCTGCTAGCGTCTTCCTGACCAATTGGTCAAACAATTTGATGCGAGAGACCCGACAAGAGGTCCGACTGGGGAGACGGAAAATGGCGGCACCAGCGGCGAACATGAAGATCGACGGCGATCGACTGTGGGAAAGCCTGATGGAGATGGCCAAGATCGGCCCCGGAGTCGCGGGCGGCAACAATCGCCAGACACTCACCGACGAAGACGGCGAGGGCCGCAAACTGTTCCAGAAATGGTGCGCCGAGGCGGGCTGCACGATGGGCGTTGATCAGATGGGCACGATGTTCATGCGCCGCGAAGGCACCGACCCCGACGCGCTTCCGGTCTATGTCGGTTCGCATCTGGATACGCAGCCGACAGGTGGCAAATACGACGGTGTGCTGGGCGTGCTCGGAGGGCTGGAGATCGTTCGCACGCTGAACGATCTGGACATCAAGACCAAGCATCCGATCGTCGTCACCAACTGGACGAACGAGGAAGGCACGCGTTTTGCGCCCGCCATGCTGGCGTCGGGTGTGTTCGCAGGGCAGCACGAACAAAGCTGGGCATACGCGCGCGAGGATTCCGAGGGCAAGACGTTTGGCGACGAACTGGCGCGGATCGGCTGGCGCGGCGATGAAGAGGTCGGCGCGCGCGACATGCACGCGTTCTTCGAGTTGCACATTGAACAGGGTCCGATCCTTGAAGCCGAGGGTACGGACATCGGTGTCGTCACGCACGGGCAAGGCCTTTGGTGGTTGCAAGTCACGCTGACCGGAAAGGAAAGCCACACCGGATCGACGCCGATGGACATGCGCGTGAACGCAGGGCTGGGCATGGCGCGGATCACCGAACTGGCCCACACCATCGCCATGGACAACCAGCCGAACGCGGTCGGCGCGGTGGGCCAAGCGAATGTCTATCCGAACTCGCGCAATGTCATTCCCGGCAAGGCGGTGTTCACCATCGACTTCCGCTCACCCGAACAGGAAAAGCTCGACAGAATGAAGGCGAGGTTGGAGCGGGAAGCTCCTGAGATTGCGAATAAATTGGGCCT
>JBBKWG010000302.1:0-5293 GCA_037968835.1 Paracoccaceae bacterium | reverse complement strand
AAGGTTGTACAGCTTCTGCGATGGCACGCACACTAGAGGTACATCTGACGACCGTAGTAACCCATTTTGATTGAGCAAGATAATTCGTCTCCGGATGCGCCCGTCATCAACGAGGATTGGCGTAGCTCTTTGCAAAGAGCGGACGGAGTAGCTTCATCTGCTTGTAGATTAGCCACGACAGGCAGCTCATCCCCGCACTTTGGCCGACGGTCCCACAGTCGAGTTGAGCCGCTTCAGTACGAATTCTGTGGATAACTCGTCGTGTCGAATTCAAATCGCTTGAAAGGGCGATCAGGCTGTGCTGCGATTTCTCGCATAGATCCTTTTAGGCGCCGGCACCCCAAGCATTTCTCCGTTCCAAGGGTTCCGGGCCGTAATTGCACGATTGGCGTCCGTATTGGAGATTGCGATGGCAAAGCTCATTGGAACGTCTGCGCGAGAACGATTTGATTTGGACGGCTACTACATCTGGGATCAAATTCTCGGATGGGTCCGGAAATCGTCCGGGACGACTGCTGCCAACGATACCGTCAGCGCCGGCGGTGGCGACGACGAGGTCTTCGGCGGAGGCGGGAACGACCGGCTTGAAGGGCAGTCCGGAAATGACCTCCTTGTTGGCGGCGACGGCAACGACACCCTCGACGGCGGCCTGGGAAATGACACCCTGATCGGTGGGTTCGGTGCCGATATTCTAAGCGGTGGTGCCGGGGGCGATTGGTTCGTCTTCAACGATGTGACAGACTCGTCGGCCAGGAACGGCGCGTTCAACAGGAAGACCGGTGACACGATTACCGAGTTCATGTCGGCTGCGGAAACAAGCGTTAGCAGCGAACAGGACAAGATCGACTTTGCGACGCTTGCCTTGACGGTTGGGCGGTCGTTCTTCGAATGGGGCGAGCGCACACCGACAGCGTTCGGCGTTTGGCAGACACTAGAGGGCAGCACGACCTATGTGAGCGTCGATACCGACGGCAACAGCTTGGCCGACTTGGTCATTCGGATATCCACGCCTGAGCAACTGAGCGTGAGCGACTTTCTAGGCGTGCGGGCGAACCCCAGTGCGGCACAACTCGTCTCCGCCGTCTACGGCTTCAACGACGGGACACTCAGGGCGGGCGAGACAGTCACGCTCTCTCTGACGTTCTCCGCCAATGTATTCGTCGGGAACGGCGTTCCCGTTCTGACGCTAAATAGTGGTGGCTCGGCGACCTATTCGAGTGGATCGCAGACCAAGACGCTGGTTTTCACATACACCGTCGCCGACGGCGAAAACGCGACCGACCTCGCCATACTGCAGATGAGCGCGAATGGAGCGAGGATCTTGGACGCCCAAGGCAACAGCATGGCGCCGCAGATCTCAGCCCTGAATCCCGCAGGCGTGTTGACTGTCGATACGGTGGCACCGGGCGCACCGGGAGTCCAGCTGACGCTGGACACCGGAAGCAGCGCAACGGATCGTGTGACTTCTGACGGCAGGTTGACCATCGTGACGGAGACCGGTGCGGCTTCGTCGGTTTCAGTCGACGACGGCAAGAGCTGGCAACAGGACTTCACCCGAGTCCAGGGACTGAATGCGATCCTCGTCCGACAGACAGACGTGGCTGGCAACATCTCCGCGCCGACCGCCTTCTCGTTTACGCTGGACAACACGTCCCCCGCCGAACCGGCCATCTCGCTGGCCGATGACACCGGGGTATCGTCTTCTGACCGGATCACCTCGAATGGCAGCCTCGTGGTCACCAGCGAGCCGGGAGCTCTCGTGCAGTACTTGGCGGCAGGGAGTACGGTCTGGTCCTCGAGTTATTCAGCGATTGAGGGTGCGAATTCGGTCCTCGTCCGCGCATCCGATCTCGCGGGGAACTCGGGCACCACGTCTTTCGGCTTCACTCTCGATACCGTGCCGCCGGCTCGTCCTACAATCGATCTTTTCGACTCATCGGATACCGGCGTCTCCAGCACGGACGACGTGACTACCGATACGACGCCGACGCTTGGCGGCACCGCGGAAGCCGGGGCCATCGTCCGGCTTTATGATGCCAGCACGCTTCTCGGTCAGACGATCGCAGACCAGACCGGAAGTTGGTCGTTCACGACCGCAACCCTCGGTCTTGGCGTGCACGTGTTCAGAGCGAAGGCCGTCGACGCAGCGGGCAACGAGAGCGTGTTCTCAGCCGATCTCCCGGTCACGATCGAGTCAGGCTCCGGGCCTGTCACTCAGATCATAGAGAGACGCGTTTTGGCCGGAAGCGACGATGCAGAGGAAGTCATCGTGACCAGTGCGCAGGCCTCGGCCGGGCGCGTGTTTCTCGACAGCAGCGATCTCGAACTCATCAACGACAACGATTTCGTTGGGCGTCAGTTCGTTGGCATACGCTTTGCGGACCTTGTCATCCCGCAAGGGGCCATCATCACCGCGGCCTGGATCCAGTTCACAGTCGACGAAACGAATGTCGAACCGACCACGCTGGATATCAGGGCACAAGCTACCGGCGACGCCGCGAGTTTCACCACCTCGAGCTTCAATATCTCCAACCGTCCGACGACATCGAGCGTCGCCTCCTGGTCGCCACCGGCGTGGACGGTAGTTGGGGCGAGCGGTCCGGACCAAAGGACCGTCGATCTTTCTTCCCTCGTGCAGCAGGTCGTTTCGTTGAGCGACTGGCTGACCGGCAACGCGCTGGCGTTCATCATTACGGGTGAGGGGCACCGGACGGCAGAATCTTTCGAAGGCGGAGCGGCCACCCAAGCGCCACTCCTTCACATTGAATACGTCACCGGGTTGACCGGCGCGCCACCGGTCGCGAACTCGGACCGCGCGACAATCAACGAAGATACCTCGGTCGTGATTGACGTCCTCGCAAACGACTCGGATCCCGACGGAGATTCCCTGATTGTTTCCGCTGTCGGGAAGCCAGCGAACGGCACTGCGATCATTCAGAACAACGCCGTCGCCTACCAACCTAATACCAACTTCCACGGCACCGACGGCTTTACCTACACCGTTTCCGACGGCCGCGGCGGCTATGCCACATCGAGCGTGACGGTGACGGTCCTTCCGGTCAACGATTTGCCGGTTGCGGTCAACGACACCGTACGCACAGCACCCGGCACAGGCTTGGTGATAAATGTTCTGTCGAACGATACGGACGTGGACGATGACGTCCTTTCTGTCGCCGGTCTCGGTACTCCGCAACACGGCACCGCGATCTTGCAGGCGAACGGGACAGTCTATTACACGCCCGTCATCGGCTATGTAGGTTTCGATTCCTTCGACTACACAGTGTCCGACGGACAGGGCGGCACAAGCTCGGCGACGGTCACGGTGAACATCGGAGTAAGCAGCGAGCCGATAAGGTTCGCGGTCATCGGCGACTACGGAGTGGACAATGGTTATGAACTTGCAGTGTCCAATCTCGTGAAGTCAATGTTGCCGGATTTCATCGTTACAACCGGAGACAATATCTACGGAAATAACATGACGGCCGACCGGGCCGTCGGACAATACTACTCCGATTTCATTGGCGACTATCAGGGTAGCTACGGGCCCGGAAGCACCGTGAACCGCTTCTTCCCCTCTCTCGGCAACCACGATTGGGATGATGCAGGTCTGCAGGCCTATACCGATTATTTCACACTGCCGGTGAGTTCGTCCGGCAACGAGCGTTACTATGATTTCGTGTGGGAATCGGTACATTTCTTCATCATCGACACTGATTCGCACGAACCCGATGGCGTGACACCGGCCTCGGTGCAGGGACAGTGGCTTCAGAACGGCTTGGCGCAATCTACGGCCGCGTGGCAAGTGGTTGTCGGCCATCATGCGCCGTACACCTCGGGAAACGGGAATGGGCCGTCCCCATCCTCGCGTTGGCCATACGAGGATTGGGGCGCCGATGCGGTGCTAAGCGGGCACGAACACCTGTACGAACGGCTTCTCCGGGACGACAACAGCGACGGCATTTACCTGCCCTATTTCGTGAACGGCGCAGGCGGTGCGGGTTTGTACTCGTTCAAGAGTGTGCCCGACCCAACCAGCGTTGCCCGCTTCAATTCGAACTTCGGCGCCATGCTGGTAACCGCGACCGATGACCAACTGGCGTTTGAATTCTGGTCGATCGACAGTGGCGGCACGCTGATCGACAGCTTTGTGCTCAACGACATTCCCATCGGATAGGTTCGCAGAAACTCCGAAACTCTAAGCGGCTCTTGCTGTGCGCGCCCTGCACACATGCGTTTGGCAACCTATATATAGGAAATGCGCCGTCTTGAGGCGAAGTGGTTGTTAGCACGAGTGCGACAGTCATCGGTAGGGTGTCGTCGGTAAGGCGGCTCAGGGCTCAAAGCGTCCAGAGCAGCTTATCCATCGTCCTACAGATGTCCTTGTGCGAAAGCGCCGCGGAAGCCCTTACCAGCGCGACTTCCTCTCCTCCGAGGATGGCGAAGGAGATCAGCAGCGTCAGTGAAGCCGAGAGCTTGCACTGGGGCCGGGTCACGTGGCGGGCGTTCGAGCTTCCCAGCCACCGCGTGATCCGCGAGATCGAGGACCTGATCAGGTTGCGGCTGTGGAACTGCGAGGAGGGGGCACTTCGGATCTCCCCCTCCGTGAGTTCCGACAGCCTTGTACCGGGCGGTCCCTTCTACGCCCGGTTGAAGGGGGGCGGTGGTGACTCTGGAACCTCGATCCCGGAAACCGCCGCCCACCCTCAACAACCATAAACCGTAAGTTTTTGCGAATCGTTCGCAACTTTTTTACAGATTAGGCATTCGCGAACATTTAGCGCAGCGCCGCCACCATGGGAGACGCCACCTCCGTGAATGGTGGGGGGTGTGCCTAAAAAATTGAATGGGGATTACTAGCAACAGACCGCCAAAAGATCTTCCGCAACCTTGGCCGCAACTTCGCGTGGCGAGACGTCGTGCACGTTTGGGTCAAAGACTTCAAACAATCGCGGAAGTGGACGGATGCTTCGAAACTGTAACCCCAACGCGCGAGAAACAGAGATCATGCGGTTGTAGCCGTTGCGTCTTCGATGGTCAGGCATCAGTTTTGAAGCCGTAGCCTGAGCGCCGCCTGGATTTGAGCTGTGGCTTTTGTTACCCCAGACGTTTCCCCCGGCACAAGTCGGCGGCGGCCAGGGTGGCAGACACTATCGTAACTCTTTAATTTTAGAGGATTTTTGGCTCCGGCGGTAGGGATCGAACCTACGACCAATTGATTAACAGTCAACTGCTCTACCGCTGAGCTACGCCGGAACACTCGGCGCGATATAGCAATGCCTTGCGAGGGCGTCCA
>JBBKWG010000301.1:0-4933 GCA_037968835.1 Paracoccaceae bacterium | reverse complement strand
AAACGGCAAGTTCGACCTCAAGGCCGGCGTCGCCGCCGCTGTCGAGGCCATCGAATATGTCGGCCTGCCCGCGATTATCCGCCCCGCCTTCACGCTTGGCGGAACGGGGGGCGGTGTCGCCTATAACCGCGAGGATTACGAACGGATCTGCCATTCCGGCCTCGACGCCTCGCCGATGGCGCAGATCCTGATCGACGAAAGCCTTCTCGGCTGGAAAGAATTCGAGATGGAGGTCGTGCGCGACCGCGCCGACAACTGCATCATCGTCTGTGCCATCGAAAACGTCGATCCGATGGGCGTGCATACCGGCGACTCGATCACCGTCGCCCCGGCGCTGACGCTGACCGACAAGGAATACCAGATCATGCGCAACGGCAGCATCGCCGTGCTGCGCGAGATCGGGGTCGAGACCGGCGGCTCGAACGTGCAATGGGCGATCAACCCCGCCGATGGCCGCATGGTGGTGATCGAGATGAACCCGCGTGTGTCCCGCTCCTCGGCGCTTGCCTCCAAGGCCACCGGTTTTCCGATCGCCAAGATCGCCGCGAAACTCGCCATCGGCTACACGCTGGACGAGTTGGACAACGACATCACCAAGGTCACCCCGGCCAGCTTCGAGCCGACAATCGACTACGTCGTCACCAAGATCCCCCGCTTCGCGTTCGAGAAATTCCCCGGATCGAAACCCGAACTCACCACCGCGATGAAATCGGTGGGCGAGGCGATGGCGGTCGGTCGCACCATTCACGAGTCCTTGCAAAAGGCGCTGGCCTCGATGGAGACCGGCCTCACCGGCTTTGACGATGTCGCGATCCCCGGTGCGCCCGACCGCGCCGCGGTCATCAAGGCGCTGTCGGCCCAGACGCCGGACCGAATGCGCACCATCGCCCAGGCGATGCGCCACGGGTTGAGCGACGACGATATCCACGCGATCACGATGTTCGATCCGTGGTTCCTCGCGCGCATCCGCGAGATCGTTGAGGCCGAGGAAAAGTTGAAAAAAGACGGCCTGCCGGTCACCGAAAATGCCTTGCGCGCCGTCAAGATGATGGGCTTCACCGACGCCCGCCTCGCACATCTGACCGGCCGGACCGAAGAAAACGTCCGCCGCGCCCGCCTGAACCTGGGCGTCATCGCGGTGTTCAAACGCATCGACACCTGCGCCGCCGAATTCGAGGCCCAGACCCCCTACATGTATTCCACCTACGAGGCCCCGGCGATGGGCGACGTGGAATGCGAAGCCCGCCCTTCGAACCGCAAGAAGGTGGTGATCCTCGGCGGCGGCCCGAACCGGATCGGGCAAGGGATCGAGTTCGACTACTGCTGCTGCCACGCCTGCTACGCGCTCACCGACGCCGGCTATGAAACGATCATGATCAACTGCAACCCCGAAACGGTCAGCACCGACTATGACACCTCGGACCGGCTCTATTTCGAACCGCTGACCTTCGAACACGTGATGGAGATTCTGCGGGTCGAGCAGGATAACGGCACCCTGCACGGCGTCATCGTTCAGTTCGGTGGCCAGACCCCGCTGAAACTCGCCAACGCCCTGCAGGACGCCGGCATCCCGATCCTCGGCACCTCGCCCGACGCCATCGATCTTGCCGAAGACCGCGAACGCTTTCAGCAACTGCTGGCGAAACTGAACCTCAAGCAGCCCGTCAACGGCATCGCCTCGAGCCCCGAAGAGGCGCAGGCAATTGCCCAGCGCGTCGGTTACCCGCTGGTGATCCGACCGTCCTACGTGCTGGGCGGCCGCGCGATGGAGATCGTGCGCGACGACGACCACCTTGCCCGCTACATCCGCGACGCGGTGCAGGTTTCGGGCAAGAACCCGGTGCTTCTCGACAGCTACCTGACCAACGCGACAGAGGTCGATGTCGACGCGCTCTGCGACGGCATCGACGTGCATGTCGCAGGCATCATGGAGCATATCGAAGAGGCCGGCGTGCATTCTGGCGACTCTGCCTGTTCGTTGCCACCCCACACCCTGTCGCCCGAAATCATCACCGAGATCGAGGCGCAGACCCGCGCCATGGCCCTCGCACTGAACGTCGTCGGCCTGATGAACGTCCAGTTCGCGATCAAGGACGGCGAGATCTACGTGCTCGAGGTCAACCCGCGCGCCAGCCGCACCGTCCCCTTCGTGGCCAAGGCCACCGACTCGGCGATCGCGTCCATCGCCGCGCGGCTGATGGCGGGGGAAAAACTCTCGGCTTTCGCCAAGGCCCAGCCGCACCAGCCGGTCAGCGATGACGTGACCATCCCGATGGGCGATCCGCACACGCTTGCCGATTTCCGCACACCGTGGTTCAGCGTCAAGGAAGCCGTGATGCCGTTCGCCCGCTTCCCCGGCGTCGATACCCTGCTCGGCCCTGAAATGCGCAGCACAGGCGAGGTGATGGGCTGGGACCGCACCTTCCCCCGCGCCTTTCTCAAGGCGCAGCTGGGTGCGGGGACCGTGTTGCCGGACGAAGGCACCGTGTTCCTGTCGATCAAGGACAGCGACAAGACCCCGCAGCTTGTTGAAACGGCGTGTATCCTGGCCGAATTGGGCCTGGTGTTCCTGGCGACACGGGGAACCGCCGCGTTCCTGGCGGATCACGGCTTTGCATCGAGCACGGTGAACAAGGCCTACGAGGGCGGTCGCACCATCGTAGACGTGATGAAGGATGGCGGCGTTGCGCTGGTCCTGAACAGCACCGAAGGCGCGCAGGCGGTCGAGGATTCACGCTCGATGCGCAACGTCGCGCTGATGGACAAGATCCCTTACTTCACAACCCTCGCTGCCAGTCACGCCGCCGCTTTGGCGATGAAAGCCAGCCGCGAGGGCGAACTTGGCGTCAGAAGTCTGCAGGGTTAGCACGAAGCATTCAGGCGACACGAAGCACAGCCGAGTCGCGCCGTTTCGCAACCGGCCTTGCGGTCAAGGTGGTCTGCGACCGAAACGGGATATCGGGAAAGATTTGCCGCAGTTCTTCGGCGGCCGGCCCCGCCAGACCGGCGGCCGCCATTTCACCGGTATGCAGGCTTTCAGACGCCACACCGTTCGCATTTACGATTTCGTGACGCTCGAACAGCAGGTGGAAATAGGTGACCGTGGGCGCATCGCTTACCACTGCGACAGTTGTCCCATTTACGAAGCTGACCGCAGGTGCCAGGACCTCAGCTTCACCGAAATGCAGTTCAGCGCGCCAACCCGTCACCAGAATCCGGTGCTGCGGTGACAGGGTAAGGTCGATGAACGGCAGACCCTGCCCCAAGGCGCCGGCCCGGATCACCACCGGGGCGAGGTTCGGGTCTCGGGCAAGGTCAAGACTGTCCAAGTGGCGACGGCCAATCCAGCGGATCGGCTGATCGCCGCTGTCACGGGTTCGCACGGTATTGCCGATCGCCAGACACTCGACTGGTGTCGGCCCCAGTTCCGTGTCAATCACGGTTCCTTCGGCGAAACAGACAACGATCGGCGGCGGTTTGGTGGTGAAATCCCTTTCGCCCTTGTCCTTGGCCCGCAGAAAGCCGTTGAACGTTGCCCCGTTGGAACCGATGTACTGAAAATTGTATTCGTCCTCGTTCCCGGCATCGACATGACGGTTGAACGCGCTGTTCAGGACGACCGAGTCGGTCGGATCATAGTCGTTGATGTCGATATGCAGGTCGTAGCTGCGGAAGGTCGAAAGATCGATCCTGACCTCGTCGGCCACAGTATCATCACCGCCGAAGTCGATCTTCACGTTCTTGATATTGCTGGTCGGGTCGGCAACGATGTTCACCCAGCCGCCGCCTGGAATGTCGACGGTCACACTATCGCCGTTCTTGACGACAACAGTCGTTCCGCTTGTCGTTACGGTTATCTTTGCCAATTACCTGCCTCGACCCCCGGATTTGTTCCGGGTGGTTTTGCGACAGGTTAACGGCTCACTTCAGTTCGATAAAGCCATAACTTTCCGGCATGGAAACAGCCCTGCACCCGGGCAACACCCCTAGTTTGGTCAGCGACTGGCTAACCGACCCGATCAAACAGCACGATCGGCTGATCCTTGGCGTCGTTTGCGGGTTCATGCTGCGCGCGCGCCGCGCGCAACTGCTGCAGGGTTACACTTGGCAGTCTGCGCCGCGATGCGAACGACACACGCGACCCTTCGGGCGTCGGAGCCACGCGGCGTGTGCCAAAAACAAAGCTGTCCTGTCCCAACGATATCGGCGCGATCGACGCGAACGGGACCGCAGCAGCGCCCACTGTCTTCGGGACCCGTCCCTGATCTTCCAGATACGCGTCCAGAGCCTCTTCCAGCTTGGCCGACATTGACGGAAGCCCGATGTGCTCGGCCTTGTCGCAGAGGTCCATGATTACGTCAAAAATCCAGTCGTGCTCTTGCATGCGCCATCCCCATGTTGCGTGCGATTCTGCGTCCCAGCAGAGTGGTGAGCATTGGTTAACAGGGGGCTAATCGGACGAGAAGGGCCCTAACGCGACGTTCACGGCTACCGGCTTGATCCTGCTCGGGACAAGGCAACATACCGCTCACGGCCCGGTCTCGATATCGGCCGCAGCGGCATATTTCCGCCGGGTTCGGCTCAAATTTCAGCGCAGGACCCGACCCGCGACCGCATCGAGCTTCGCAACCAGGGCGGGATCGCGCGCCGCGGGTGCCGTCACAACCGCGTGCTCAAGCGCCCGATCGCATCCACCGGAACATAATTTTCGATCCGCTCCGATCAATTGAGGCAGGCGCCGCACCAGCCCGCGTGCCTTGTCGGCATTGCCCAGCAGCGTTCGGATGATCTCGCTGACATCGACCTCCCCGTGGTCCGGGTGCCAGCTGTCATAATCAGTGATCATCGCGACCGAGACATAGCAAAGCTCGGCTTCGCGGGCGAGTTTCGCCTCTGGCATGTTGGTCATGCCGATCACGTCGCAGCCCCAGAC
>JBBKWG010000300.1:0-20483 GCA_037968835.1 Paracoccaceae bacterium | reverse complement strand
ATCTTGGCCCCGCAACCGAGGTCGCCTTCGCGCGCGCTGGCATCGACAGTGCAGAGGCGCTGCGCGACATCGGCGCCGACGCGGCCTACGGCCGATTGCTGGCATCCGGGTCGCGGGCGCACTTCATCGGCTACTACGCCCTTGTGATGGGTTTGCAGGGCCGCCCGTGGAACGATTGCCACGGCGCCGAAAAGACCGCGTTGCGCGCGCGCTTCGACGCCATCAAGGCCGAAGCCGCCAAAGCCGACCGCCCCACCGCCTCGTCGGCACTTCTGGCGGAACTCGACCGGATCGGTGTGCGTGGCGTCTAGGGAACCAATCGGCTGCGTCCGGCTTGGTTCGACATGACAAACCACAACGCCCTCGAGACCCTGCCGATGAGCGACGCCGGCGACGCGCTGAAGATCGACCGGCTGGACCGCATCGCCCGCATGATGGACAGCGCGGTCGGTATTCCCGGCACCCGGCTGCGCGTCGGGCTCGATTCGATCGTCGGGCTGGTTCCGGGTGTCGGCGACGCCCTGGCGTTCATGCCCGCCGTCTACATCATCGGATCGGCCTGGAAGATGGGTGTGCCGCGCCGGGTGCTGGCGCGCATGGCGACGAACACGGCGATAGATACCGTCGTCGGCAGCATTCCGGTTCTGGGCGATATCTTCGACGTCGGCTTCAAGTCGAACCGACGCAACGTCAGGCTGCTGCGCGAGCACATCGACAGTGCGAAAATCGCGTCGGCAGACATACCGACGCAATACCGACGTTAAACCGACGCGTTACCGAAGCCGTTTTTCTAGCCGACCAGCTCGAGTCCCGAGAAGAAATAAGCGATCTCAAGCGCCGCAGTTTCCGGGGCGTCCGATCCGTGGACCGAATTCTCGCCAACCGATTCCGCGAACTCCGCGCGGATGGTTCCGGGTTCCGCATCGGCCGGGTTGGTCGCGCCCATGACTTCGCGGTTCTTCGCAATAGCGCCCTCGCCTTCCAGCACCTGCACGACCACCGGCTCGGATGCCATGAACTCGCAAAGCTCATCGTAGAAAGGGCGATCGGCGTGCACCTTGTAGAACTCGCCGGCCTGATCCTTGGTCAGCTTGATGCGCTTCTGCGCCACGATGCGCAGGTCGGCGGCCTCGAACTTGGCGTTGATCTTGCCGGTCAGATTGCGCTTGGTCGCGTCGGGTTTGATGATGGAAAGCGTGCGTTCGGTCGCCATGTCGTAGCCTCTTCAAGCGATGCGGCGGCCCGCAGTATGCGTGCCGCCTGAATAATGCGCCGCCCGCCTAACATGGGCTGGTCGGGATGGGAAGCTGTGAACGGCGCTTCACCGCCGCCGCTGGCTCTGCTAAGGGCCGGGTCATGCTACGAATTGATGACATACGCTATTCCATCGAGGGCCGCCCGCTCTTTGAAGACACGTCCGTGATGCTGCCGGGCGGTCACAAGATCGGCCTGGTCGGACGCAATGGCACCGGCAAGACGACCTTGTTCCGATTGATCCGGGGCGAACTGGCGCTGGAAGGCGGCGATATCCGGGTCCCACGGGGTGCGCGCATCGGCGGCGTCGCGCAGGAGGTTCCGGGCAGCGAGGTGTCGCTTCTCGATACGGTGCTGGATGCCGACGCCGAGCGATCGGGGCTCATGAGCGAGGCCGAAACCGCCAGCGACCCCGGACGCATTGCCGAGATCCAGACGCGGCTCGCAGACATCGACGCATGGTCGGCCGAGGGACGCGCAAGCGCGATCCTGAAGGGTCTCGGCTTCACGAACGAGGAACAGGCAATGCCCTGCTCGGCGTTTTCGGGTGGCTGGCGGATGCGCGTGGCGCTGGCTGGCGTGCTGTTCTCCGCGCCCGATCTGCTGCTTTTGGACGAGCCGACGAACTATCTGGATCTCGAAGGCGCGCTCTGGCTTGAAACCTATCTGGCGAAGTATCCCTATACCGTCATCGTTATCAGCCACGACCGGGGTTTGCTGAACCGGGCGGTGACGTCGATACTTCATCTCGAAGACCGCAAGCTGACGCTCTATCAGGGCAATTACGATACGTTCGCCGAAACCCGTGCGGCGCGGCTGGCGGTGGCGGAATCCGAGTCCAAGAAGCAGGAGGCCCGGCGCGCGCATCTGCAAAGTTTCGTCGACCGGTTCCGCTACAAGGCGTCGAAAGCGGTTCAGGCACAGTCGCGTTTGAAGATGATCGCGAAGCTGAAGCCGATCACCACGCCGCAGGAAGCCGCGCTGAAGCGGTTCACCTTTCCTGAACCCGAGGAACTCTCGCCACCGATCGTCAACATGGAAAGCGCGTCGGTCGGGTATGACGGAAAGGCGGTTCTGTCGAAGCTGACGTTGAGGATAGATCAGGATGACCGCATCGCGCTGCTGGGTCGCAACGGCGAAGGCAAGTCGACGCTTTCCAAGCTGCTGTCGGACAAGCTGGAACCGCTCGGCGGGCGGGTCACGCGGGCACGCAAGCTGCGGATCGGCTATTTCGCACAGCATCAGCTTGACGAACTGCATGCCGACGAGACGCCGATCGAACACGTACGGCGATTGCGCCCCGAAGACGCGCCGGGAAAAATCCGCGCCCGGCTCGGCGGATTCGGGATCAACGCCGCACAGGCCGAGACCGTGGCAGGGCGGCTTTCGGGCGGACAGAAGGCGCGGCTGTCGCTGTTGCTTGCGACCATCGACGCGCCGCACATGCTGATCCTCGACGAACCCACGAACCACCTCGACATGGAAAGTCGCGAGGCGCTGGTCGAGGCTTTAACCGCCTATTCCGGTGCGGTCGTTTTGGTCAGTCACGATATGCATCTATTGTCGCTGGTCGCCGACCGTCTGTGGCTGGTGAAGGACGGACGCGTCGCACCCTATGACGGCGATCTCGAATCCTACCGCCGAATGCTGCTGAGCGAGCCCGAGCCAAAATCCGAGAAGCCGAAACAACGCAAGGCGACGGCCAAGACCGATGCCGTCACCTTGCGACAGGCTGTCAGCGCCGCCGAGGCGCGGGTCGAGAAGCTGAGCGAGATGCGGCAGCGGTTGGCGGCCAAGCTGGCCGACCCGGCGATGTACGCACCCGCGCGCGTGGCCGAGACAGAGAATTGGCAAAGGAAGTTCGCCGAGGTCGAAGAAGGGCTTGAACGCGCCGAGGCGCTTTGGCTTAAGGCGCTGGAGCGGCTTGAAGGAACGGGGAAATGAGCGCCGCGTCGCAGGACTTGCCCCCTGCCCCGAAACCTGATCAATCGTGACGCCATGACGCCCGATCTCTCGCTCCTCATCACCGCGTTCGTAACGCTTTTCGTGATCCTCGATCCGATCGGGCTGGCACCGCTTTTCGTGGCGCTCACGCAAGGCCAGTCCGCCGGTCACCGTCGGCGTATCGCGATCCGGGCGTGTTTTACCGGTGCGATGGTTTTGACGGTGTTCGGGCTGTTCGGCGATGCGGTTCTGGAATTCGTTGGCATTTCGTTGCCCGCCTTCCGAATTGCGGGTGGCATTCTGTTGTTTCTCACAGCTCTCGACATGCTGTTCGAGCGGCGCTCCAAGCGGCGCGAGGACCAGACTCACGTCGAGCCGCACGAGGACGATCCATCGGTGTTTCCACTGGCGATCCCGTTGATCGCAGGCCCCGGCGCGATCACCACGATGATCCTGCTGACCAGTCAGGGCAACGCCGACTGGACTTGGATCATTTCTGTTCACTTCGTGATGTTCTCGGTCATCGTGCTGACGTTTCTGTTCTTTCTCGCCGCCAGCCCGATCGAACGTGCATTGGGACCGGTGGGCATTACGGTCGTGACCAGATTGTTCGGAATGCTTCTGGCGGCCCTCTCGGTCCAGTTCGTGCTGGATGGTCTGCGCGCCTTCAATATGGTCAGCGGCTAGGCAGCGCCGCCCGGCGTTCCTAGATAGGGATGATGCAGGATATCGACCTCGCCTCTCTCCTTTACCTTGTGCTGCTCGGCGCGGCCATTCTCGGCTGGTTCATCGCCGAGAACCGCACCAACCTTGGCCAGTCGGCGCGCATGGCGCTGGCTTGGGGTTTGATATTCATGGGTGTCATCGCCGGCTATGGCCTGTGGAACGACATCCGCGACGAAGTGCTGCCAAGCCAGAGCGTCGCGACGGACGGCACCATGATCGAAGTTCCGCGTGGCCCGGACGGACATTTCCACCTGACGCTTGAACTTGACGGGACGCCGGTGCAATTTCTGGTCGATACCGGCGCGAGCGACATCGTTCTGACCCGCAAGGATGCCGAGCGCGTCGGGATCGACCTGGATGCACTCGCGTTTCTGGGCGTCGCGCGCACCGCTAACGGCGAAGTCCGCACCGCCTATACCAGCGTCGATGACATCTCGCTCGGGCCGGTGACGTTTCGCAACGTCTCGGTGGCGGTTAATGCGGGTGAAATGCGCGGCTCGCTACTGGGGATGACGTATCTCAGCCGGTTCCGCCGCCTACAAATCGAAGGCGATCGGCTGACACTCGAACCCTAGTCGCAGATCCAAGCTAGACCCCGCTTTCCGCCTTTTTGCTCCAGCGCCCGTCCGCTTCCGCCCAATACTGCGCAACCGCGCCCGCACCCGTCAGGGTTCGCCAAAGGTCACGGGCCGCTTCGAGGGCTTCGTCATTGGCCCCATCGAAAAGAACGCAGACGCGCTCCATCTTCGACACTTCTTCAGCGGTCACGCCCGCGCCGTCGACGGCCATCAGGCACCGTGCGCCGTTGGGCACCTCGGGTGCAGTTGTCAGAAGCACCGGCTGATCCTCATCCTGCGGTCCGCCGGCTAGGCCATGCGGCAGGAACCCATCGCCTTGCCATAGCGCCCGGTCGAGCCACTCAAGCCTCGCCGGATCGGTGCCACGCACCGCGACGCGCCAACCGGCGGCGAGGGACTTCTCGAGCAGAACCGGAAGCGTGGCCTCCAGCGGTCGCTCGCTCAAATGATAGAAATAGGCGGCCCCCATGCGTTCAGCCTCAAACCTCGAACCGGTCCCGGATCAGTCGATCGAGCGCCAGAACGCCCCAGCCGGTCGCCCCTTTGGGAGCATAAGTGGAAGCTGACGACCGGCTCGCGACCCCGGCTATGTCGAGGTGCAACCACGGAATGCCGTCCTTGACGAACCGCAGAAGGAACTGGGCCGCCGTTATCGACCCCGCCGGACGTCCCCCGACGTTTTTCATGTCGGCGATCCGGCTTTTCAATTGTTTGTCATAGGCCGGTGCCAGAGGCATTCGCCATGCGCCCTCGCCTTCGTTTTTCGCCGCCGTAAGGAAGTCGTCGGCAAGGTCGTCGTCGTTGCCAAAAACGCCGGCTTTCTCGTGACCCAACGCGATGATGATTGCGCCAGTCAGCGTCGCCAGGTCGATCATCGCCGTTGGCTGGAACTCCTCTTGCGCATACCACATGATGTCGCACAGAACGAGACGACCCTCGGCGTCGGTATTGATGACCTCGACCGTATCGCCCTTCATCGAGCGCACGACATCGCCGGGGCGCTGTGCGCGGCCGTCGGGCATGTTCTCGACCAGTCCGACCAGGGCGACGACATTGGCGCGGGCCTTGCGCATCGCCAGCGTCTTCATGACCCCGGCGACGGTTCCGGCACCGCCCATGTCCATCGTCATGTCTTCCATGCCGCCCGCCGGTTTGATCGAAATGCCGCCGGTATCGAACACGACGCCTTTGCCGATCAGCGCGAACGGCTTTTCCTTGCCGCCGCCGTTCCATTCCATGACGACGACTTTCGAGGGGCTTTCGCTGCCCTGACCGACCGCCAGAAGGGTGCGCATCCCGAGCTTTTCCAGCTTCGGCTCATCGAGAACCGTCACTTTGACGCCGAGCTTCTTCAGATCGCTCAATCGGGCCGCAAATTCCGTGGTAGTCAGGACGTTGGCGGGCTCATTGACCAGATCGCGGGTGAAATAGACGCCCTCGGCCTGCGCGGCGACTGTGTTTGTATGCGCGGTCAGCTCGTCCGATTTCGCACACATGATCGTCAGTTGTCCGACATGCTCGCGGGCATCGTCTTCGTCTTTCGTGTTGCTGCGATAATCGCGGAATTCATACGCCCGTAAAAGGGCACCAAGCGCGATGTCGGCGACGCCGCGAATGGACCCGGCCAGCACAAGCGTGCCTTTCGCATTCGCCGACTGGCCGATGGCCGCCCCGGCCTTGCGCGCGGCCTCGTCCTTTGCGCCCCGGTCGAGTCGAACAACCTGAACAGCATCCGCGGACATGCCCGTGGGAAACGCCAGATCGCGGGCATCGCCGTCCTTCATCTTGGCGAACGCGTCGCTTTCAGCAAACCGCTCGATGGTGCCTTTGGTCAGCCGGTTGACCCGACGCGCGCCGGGATCGAGCTTGCCGCTCTCGGGCAGGAAAATCACGACGCGGCCTGCGGTCGTTGCGATTTGGTCAAGGTCGGTTTCAACGAAGGTGAACTTGGGCAAAGTTGTCATGAGTTATCATCCGCGGTGTCAGGGTTGCAGACTTGCTTAGACCTGCGCAAAGCCGGTGACCAGCGTCGATCCGCCCGAAGAGTCGCTTCGGCGGTTTTACACGTCGCGGCGATCGTCTAGACTCAAAAGCAATAATCGGGCGCAGACGGCTTCATGATCGGACGATTCGACAGATACCTGCTGACGCAGCTACTCATGCTGTTCGGCTTTTTCGCTCTGGTCCTGGTGCTCGTGTACTGGGTCAATCGCGCCGTCGTATTGTTCGACCAGCTTATCGCAAACGGACAATCGGCAGCCGTTTTTCTGGAATTCACTGCACTCACCCTTCCCAACGTTGTCCGGGTTGTCGTGCCGGTCGCGGCGTTTGCGGGCACGATCTACGTGACCAACCGCCTGACATCGGAAAGCGAACTGGTCGTCGTTCAGGCAACCGGGTTTTCGCCGTGGCGATTGTTGCGTCCAGTCCTGATGTTCGGCGTGATCGTTTGCCTGTTGTCGTCGATCCTGGGGCACGTTCTGGTTCCCACCAGTATGCGGCAGCTCTCGATCCGGACTGCCGAGATCTCGGAAAACATGACGGCACGATTGCTGTCAGAGGGGCGGTTTCTGCACCCGGGCGACGGCGTTACCTTTTACATCCGCGAAATCAGTCCGCAGGGACAGCTTCAAAACATATTTCTCTGGGATGCCCGCAATCCTGAACAACGCGTTATCTATACTGCACGCGAGGCCCTGTTGATACGCGGCGAGACTGCACCCAGCCTTATCATGCTCGAAGGCATGGCACAGACCTATGAAAGCGGCGGTCGACGGCTTTCCGTCACCCGGTTCGACGATCTTGCCTTTGACCTTGCCGGCCTGATCGAAGCGCCTGGATTTGGCCGCAGGCGACCGAACGAACTCGGAACCGGCGCCTTGCTGGCAGCCTCGCCGGAAACCCAGGCCGAAACCGGCGCTTCACGGGCCAAACTTGTCGCCGAAGCCCACGAACGCTTCGGCAATTCGCTCAACAGTCTGGTCGCGCCCATGATCGCGTTCGCCGCACTGCTGGTCGGAGGATTCTCGCGCTTCGGTATCTGGCGGCAGATCATCGGGGCGATCGTTGCGCTGATCGTTGTTCAGATGCTGACGCAGATCGGACAAGACGCGGTGCAAAGCAATGCCGATGCCTGGCCGGTCGCCTACGTCGGGCCGGCGTTCGGATTTTTTCTGGCACTCGCGCTTTTATATGTGGCAGCACACCCCACCGCCCTGCGGTTTCGACGACGACCGGCGGCGGTGGCACAATGACCCTCCACCTCTATTTTGCGCGACGTTTTACGATGACCTTCCTGTCGACGCTGGCGGTATTCTTCGCGATCCTGTCGCTTCTCGACCTGATCGAGCAGATCCGGAAATTCGGCTCGTCGGACGCTTCATTCGGGACGCTGATGGCCTTGACGTTGCTGAACGTTCCCGAGGGCCTTTACCGTATCTTGCCGTTGATCATGATCCTGGCAACATTGGCGCTGTTTCTGGGGCTGGCACGGTCTTCCGAACTTGTGGTGACCCGCGCGTCCGGGCGATCCGCGCTGAAAAATCTTGTCGCGCCCCTGACCATCGCCGTTCTGATAGGCTGCTTGGCCGTTGCGGCGGTCAATCCCATCGTCGCCGCGACGCAAAAACAATACGAGACGCTTGCGGGGCGACTGACCAAGGAAGGTGCCTCGACGTTTTCGGTCAGCCGCGAGGGGCTTTGGCTGCGGCAGGGAACGCAAGCCGGCCAGACCGTGATCCGGGCCGACCGCGCCAATCTTGACGGGACCGAATTGTTCGGCGTCACCTTTCTTGGATTCGACGCTGACGGGTATCCAACTTACCGGATCGAAGCCGAAAGCGCGAAACTGGTGACGGGGGCGTGGGAAATCACCAAGGCGAAAGAGTGGCGCTTTGATTCCGCCCTCCCGATCCCCGAGCTTGCGGCATTTGAAAGCGAGCGCATGAGCCTCGCGTCGAACCTGACGCGAAATCAGATACTCGACAGTTTCGGCACCCCATCGGCAATCCCGATCTGGGAATTGCCGCGTTTCATTGCGCGACTGGAAGCAGCCGGCTTCTCGGCGCGCATCCACAAGACCTTTCTTCACATGGAGTTGGCACTGCCGATACTTCTTGCAGCGATGGTACTGGTTGGCGCGGGCTTCACCATGCGACATACACGGTTCGGACGCACCGGTCTGATGGTTCTGATGGCGCTGGCACTTGGTTTCTCGCTTTACTTCATCCGCAATTTCGCAGCGATTCTGGGTGAGAACGGGCAAATCCCGATAGTACTTGCGGCATGGGGTCCGCCAATTGCGGCAGTCCTGCTACCGCTCGGCCTGCTCTTGCATCTGGAAGACGGGTGATGGTGCGGGCGTCTATAGACCTCGGAAGTTGGTTGAGAGGCATGTTCACCGCTGTGCTCTTGTTGGCAGTCTCGACTGCAACGGCGCAGGATCTGGCCTCGCTCATCGCCGATAACGTCGTTGTCGAACCCAGCGGACGGGTGTCTGCGCGCGGCAATGTCGAGATCTACTATAACGGCACACGCCTGACAGCCCGGGCCGTGACCTATGACAGAAATGGCGACCGTCTGACGATCGAAGGGCCAATAACCGTGACGGATCCAAACGGAACCATTCTGTTGGCGGACGCTGCAGAGTTGGACCGTGATCTGCAAAACGGAGTTCTAATCTCGGCGCGCATGGTTATTGACCAGCAGCTTCAGATGGCCGCCGCCGAGATTGCGCGGGTCGGAAACCGCTATACCCGGCTTGATCGGGTGGTGGCGTCATCGTGCGAGGTTTGTGCCGGAAATCCGACCCCGATCTGGGAGATACGCGCAGCCGAGGTGATCCACGACGCCCAGGAACGGCAAATCTACTTCAGTCGCGCGCAGTTCAGGATTGCCGGAATTCCGGTGCTGTACCTTCCGCGCCTTCGGTTGCCCGACCCCACCCTGGAACGCGCGACAGGCTTGCTTATCCCAAGTCTCAGGACCTCCTCCAGCCTTGGAACAGGCGTCAAACTTCCCTATTTCATCGCTCTCGGCGATCATGCCGACGCGACGATTACCCCATACGTCTCTTCGAAAACCAGCACGCTGGAGTTCAGATACAGGCACCTCATTCCGAATGGCAGCATCCACGTTGAAGGCGCGATCAGTGACGACGACATTGACGGAAGACGCGGATATCTGTTCGCAAACCTGGACTATCAATTGCCACGCGGCTTCGTCGCCGATGCGCAACTCGAATTTGTTTCGGACCCCGGATACCTTTTTGTCTATGACTACGCTGATCGCGACCGCCTGACGAATGCGATCGGCGTCGCCCGGACTCGGGACAAGGACCTGTTCCGTGCCCGCATCACCGAGTTCCGAACGCTGCGGGAAAACGAGATTCCGATCCGCGACACGCTTCCGGATCAATACGGCGAAATCTACTATCAACGCGATATCCCGGAGCTAGCATTTGGCGGTCGCACGGTCGCGCGTATCGACGCGGCAACCCTGAACAGACCGTCCTCGAGCGATATCGTCGGTCGTGATGTGTCGCGTGTCGGCGTTGCGATGGACTGGCGGCGCGATTGGACGACGTCTCAGGGAATTATCGTGGCGAGCGAGCTTGGTTTACGGGTCGATGCCTATAACATCGGGCAGGATTCGCGATTTGCCACCAATCAGACCCGCATAGTGCCGCGCGCGGCTGTCGAATTGCGCTGGCCCTTTGCGCGGCAGACAAGCGACGGGGGCACCGAAATACTCGAACCCGTCGTGCGCCTGGACATAGCCGACGCCGACGGCAATCTGGTGCCGCTTGAGGATAGCAGGATCGTCGAATTCGACGAGGCCAACCTGTTCGCGTTCTCACGCTATCCGGGCAGCGACGGAATCGAGGATGGTGTCAGGGCTGCATTTGGATTTGCATGGCACCGCGATGATCCCGATGGCTGGATCGCCGATCTTGCAATCGGTCGGGTTGCGCGATTGGACGGCGGGCCGCTGGGCTTTGAGGACGGTTCGGGGCTGGCGGGCGATCAATCGGAGTGGCTGGTCGCTGCGCGCGTCGGATGGGCGGACAGGCTTTGGCTGACGTCGAGGTCGCTCTTCGACGACAACGTCGCCTTCACCTTGAGCGAAACCCGCCTCGATTGGCAAAGCGAAAACTTTTCGATTGGCTCATCTGTCATTTTTGCACAGCCGGAGCCAGCAGAGGGGCGCAATGACGACTTGTCGGAATGGTCATTTGACGGAAGTGTCGCGCTGAACGAGACATGGACGGCAAAATCCGACTGGCGCTATGATTTCCAGGCTGGCCGCGCGGCGCGAACGGGCGTCGGGCTTGAATATCGCACCGAGTGCATCGACGTGGACCTTTCGCTCTCGCGTCGCTATGCCACCTCTACTAGTGTGGACCCGACGACCGATTTCGGCTTTCGTGTCTCGCTGTTAGGGGTCGGAAACGGGAACGATGGCCGGAGCAACCGGCGCAAATGCAGAGGATAGGAAGAGTGATGCGTGGTGCTTTCGCTTTGAACACGGTCTTCGCCGCAATCTTTGCCGCCCTGACACTGGGCGCTTCCGATGCGGTCGCGCAGAACCGATTTTCGCCGATCATTCGTGTCGGTGATGAAGTCATTACACAATATCAATTGGATCAGCGCACGCTGTTTCTGACGCTGTTGCGGGCGCCCGGCGATCCGCGCCAGCTGGCCCGCGAACAACTGATCAACGAAGCGGTCCAGATGAACGCCGTCGCAGATGCCGGGATGACGCCGCCGCCCGAGGACGTTGAAGCCGGGCTGACCGAGTTCGCCGCCCGCGCAAATCTGACCTCGGAACAGTTCGTGGCCGCACTCGGTCAGGGCGGGGTCGGTCCCGAGACGTTCCGCGATTTTGTCGCCGTTGGCGTTGCCTGGCGCAATCTGATGCGTGAACGGTTCGGCGAACAAGCGCAGGACATCTCCCGAACCCAGATCAACCGGACGATCTCGCAGACCGGGACTGAGGGCGGCACCAGGGTTCTGGTGTCGGAAATACTGCTCCCGGCTGGATCGCCTGAAACCGCTGCTGCCTCGCGCGCGCGGGCCACGCAAATCACCTCGGTCACTGGCGAAGACGCGTTTGCAGCGGCGGCACGGCGGTATTCGGTGGCTCCAACCGCACAGCGTGGTGGCGCGCAGAACTGGCTGGCGTTGGACAGTCTGCCCGACGACGTGGCGCGTGTGGTATCGTCGCTTGCACCCGGCCAGATCAGTCGACCGGTCGAACTCGACGGCGTCATCGCGATATACCTTTTGCGAGATACCGAAACGGTGCCTGCCGGTGCACCCGGCACGCTTTCTGTGGATTATGCGCTGTTCATTACCGATGGTGGCAGATCCGCGGCCGAAGCACTTACGCGGAAGATCGACGTCTGCGATGACTTGTACGGCATCGCAAAAGGCTTGCCCGCAGAGCGTCTGGTTCGCGAAACCCTGCCGATCTCGTCGCTGCCCGCCGATATCCGCGCCGAAGTCGAGGCGATGGATGCCGGTGAAACGTCCACAGCCATCACGCGCGGCGGCAATGCGACGGTGCTGATGTTGTGCGACCGCAAACCAGCACAGAAAAGCACCGTCGACATCGACATCATTGGCAACCGGCTGTTGAACGCACGGCTTGGAGCGTTGGCGTCCGACTATCTGGCCGATCTGCGCGATGCGACCTTCATCGAAGATCTGACGCGCTGATCCATGACGCCTGCCGTGGCCAAACCAGTTGCGCTGAGTTGCGGCGAACCTGCTGGCATCGGCCCTGAAATCGCAGCGAAGGCCTGGCAGGCGCTTGGCACCGATCTGCCTTTCTTCTGGATCGGCGATCCACGCCATCTGCCGTCCGGCACCGCGACAAACGTGATCGAAACTCCTTGCGAAACCGCCGCCGCCGCTGCGACCGGCCTGCCGGTATTGCGCCACGACTTCCCTGCCCCGGTCACTCCCGGCCAACCTGTTGCGGAGAATGCCGACCAAGTTGTGGCCGCGATCCGGCGCGGTGTCGATCTGGTCCTGGCCGGAGATGCCTCATCGCTTTGCACCGCCCCGATTTCAAAGAAGGTTCTGGTCGACTGGGCCGGGTTCGCGTTTCCCGGTCACACCGAATACCTCGCGCACCTGTGCGGCGTCGATCATGTGGTGATGCTGCTTGCGTCCGAGGAACTCAAAGTGGTCCCGGCGACGATACACATCCCGCTTCGGGCCGTCCCGACTGCGCTTAATGCCGAAAGTCTGGAGCGAACCCTGCGCACCACCCATGCCGCGATGATCCGGGACTTCGGCCATGTCCGCCCGCGCATGGCGGTTTCGGGTCTGAACCCGCACGCTGGTGAAGGCGGGGTTCTGGGAACAGAAGACGATGCGGTGATTGCGCCGGTTCTCGACCGACTTCGCGCGGAAGGTTTCGAGATCGCCGGCCCATTGCCTGCGGATACGATGTTCCACGCCGCGGCCCGCGCCACTTACGATGTGGCCGTCGCGATGTACCACGATCAGGCGCTGATCCCGATCAAGACGTTGGCGTTCGACAGCGGCGTGAACGTCACACTAGGACTGCCCTTCGTGCGCACTTCGCCCGACCACGGCACCGCGTTCGGGATCGCCGGTCAGGGCCGCGCCAACCCATCGTCACTGATTGAGGCGTTGAAACTGGCGCACAGGATGGCGGCGGTCCGCGCGAAATGAGCGGTATCGACGACCTTCCGCCCCTCAGAACCGTAATCGCTGAAAACGGATTGTCGGCAAAGAAGGCGCTGGGGCAAAACTTTCTTCTCGATCTCAATCTCACCGCAAAGATCGCGCGTTCGGCGGGCGACCTCAGCAATTGCGACGTGCTGGAGATCGGGCCGGGTCCGGGCGGACTTACACGCGGACTTCTGGCCGAAGGCGCGCGGCGCGTGCTGGTCATCGAGAAGGACGCCCGCTGCCTGCCCGCATTGCAGCAGATCGCCGACGCTTATCCTGGCAGGCTTCAGATCATCGAAGGTGACGCCCTTGAAATCGACGCGTCCCAGCACCTAACATTGCCGATAAAGATCGTCGCCAACCTTCCCTACAACGTCGGGACCGAGCTTTTGACCCGCTGGCTGGATCCACCTGAGTGGCCGCCGTTCTGGGAGAGCCTGACGCTGATGTTTCAACGCGAAGTCGCGGAAAGGATCACCGCCACTCCCGGCAGCAAGGCCTACGGGCGCTTGTCGATCATATCCCAGTGGCGGACCGATGCGCGCATCGTGATGGAATTGCCGCCCGAAGCGTTTACGCCGCCGCCCAAAGTCCGATCAGCGGTCGTTCGACTGATCCGACTGCCGGAACCGCGATATCCCGCAGACGCAGTTATCCTGCAAAAAGTCGTCGCAAAAGCCTTCAATCAGCGGCGAAAGATGCTTCGTGCCGCCCTGAAGGGCCTGGTGCCCGATATCGAAGACCGGTTGATTGCTTCAGGCATCGCCCCGACCGACCGAGCGGAAACCGTGGATCTGGAACGGTTCTGCGCACTCGCGAGGAATGTCGCGGCCGGTTGACTAACCGACCGCTTATTCCGCGGCGTCTGGCGGGGCGGGTTGTGCTTCGGTTGTCGGCTGATCGGTGTCTGAGACAGCCTTTCGCCGCGTTCTGCGCGGACGCTGGGGTTTCTCTTCGGGGGTTTCAACCAGACCCGAATCTCCCTTGTCGTCACGCACGTCGATCACATCGTCCCGAGGCGCTTCGCGTCGCTGCCTTTGCTGACGCGGCGGCTGTTGCGAGTCGTCTCCGCCCTGCTCAGCGGTCTCCTGGCGACGGTTGTCGCGACGCTCTTGGTGACGGGGCTGCTGGTTTGAATCGTTGCCCTGATCGTCGTCCTGACGCCTGTTGTCGTTTTGCTGATTATCGTTCTGTTGGTTGTCGTTCTGACTGTTGTTTTGCTGATTATTGTTTTGTTGATTGTCGTTCTGCTGGTTGTTCTGTTGGTGCTGCTGGCGTTCCTGCTGTTCGCGCTGCGCCTCGCTCAACATCCGCAGATAGTGTTCGGCGTGTTGCTGGAAGTTCTCAGCGGCAACGCGATCGTTGGACAATTGAGAGTCCCGCGCAAGCTGGTTGTACTTCTCGATGATTTGTTGCGGCGTGCCGCGCACCTTGCCTTCGGGGCCGGAGCTTTCGAAGACGCGGTTAACGATGTTACCTACGGAACGGTTGCGGTTCGATTTCGACCGCGAACGTGACTTGGAAGATCTCATAAGGTCCTGATCCAGCCTTTGGTCTGGTATTGCGCGAACTTCGGTTCCTACGCCCCAGTTCAGGGGCAATCGTCCGTGCAAGGATTGGCAGATGGCGAGGGGGAGCCAACAGTTGCTCCCGCCGCCCGCAAAATTTGTCTAGCCACCCCGGCGCCGCAGGGCAAGCGCATTTTGCCATCAATCGTTCTGAAATGCGCGAAAAAACACCCGCTTGTGATGGAATTACCCTTATTCAGGCAGCAGGTGCACGGGCCAAGACAACTCGGTCCCTTCCATCGAGATCGGGTAGAACGTCCATGCTTTCAAGTCCTGCGGCAGAAAAGATGCTTGTGACAGCTTCCGCCTGAGTGGGGCCTATTTCCACAAGCAACCGACCGCCGCGCGTCAAGTGTTCAAGCGCCCCCGCTGCGATCGCTCGATAAGCGCGCAAGCCGTCGGCTTCGTCGGTCAGGGCAACTCTCGGTTCGAAATAACGGACTTCGGGTTGGAGTTGCTCCATTTCATCAGCCGCAATGTAAGGCGGGTTCGACACGATCAGATCGAACCGGCGTTGGTGTTCAGGCACGGCATCGCGCAAGCCCTGATACCAATCGCCCTGCCCCAGTGTCGCTTTGCTCGCCAATCCAAATGCGTCCCGGTTCCGGGCGGCGGTCCCAAGCGCGTCTGGCGACAGGTCGATGCCAACCCCAAGCAAAACATCGGGGCGTTCCGCGAGGAGCGTCAGAAGGATACAGCCAGACCCCGTTCCGAGATCGAGCACACATCGAAACGGAAGGGAAAGCGCGCTTTCCACCAGTGCCTCGGTTTCCGGGCGAGGCGACAGAACAGACGGGCCGACGATGAAAGTTCGACCATAGAACGCCTTGATTCCGGTTATATTCGACACAGGTTCGCGCTTGGCTCGGCGCGCAATCAGCTCGGCGAAGGTGGCCGCCGTTGCTTCACTCATTTCGTCCTGCATGAACAGGGTCAGGCGATCGAGCGGTTGACCGATGGCATGGGCAAGAAGCCGGCGCGCATCCCGCATAGGATCTTCGACATCCGCTTCGCGCAGCAATTGCAGCGCCAGGGTCAACGCATCCGGGATCCGGCGCGTAAGCGACTGGCTCATAAACCCTGCTCCGCAAGCCTCAACGCCTGATCTTCGGCAATCAGCGCGTCGATCACTTCGTCCAGATCGCCCTGCAATATTTCATTCAGGCGATAAAGCGTCAGGCCGATGCGATGGTCTGTCATTCGCCCTTGCGGGAAATTATACGTCCGGATCCGCTCGGAGCGATCGCCCGAACCGACCTGCGCCTTGCGCTCGGCGGCGCGTTCGTCATCGGCCCGCTGTCGTTCGGCATCGAACAGCTTGGCACGCAGAACCTGCATGGCGATCGCGCGGTTCTGGTGCTGCGACTTTTCCGAAGACGTCACAACGATGCCTGACGGAATGTGGGTGATCCGGACCGCGGAATCAGTCGTGTTGACGTGCTGTCCGCCTGCCCCGCTTGCGCGCATCGTGTCGATGCGGATGTCTATGTCGGGGATCTGAATGTCGACCTCCTCGGCTTCCGGCAGCACGGCGACCGTTGCGGCCGATGTGTGAATGCGCCCGCCCGATTCGGTTTCGGGGACCCGCTGCACGCGATGCACCCCCGATTCGAACTTCAGGCGCGCGAACACGCCATCGCCCGTGACATTGGCGGTGACTTCCTTGATGCCGCCAAGCTCGGTTTGCGCAAGTTCGGCGATGGTGAAACGCCAGCCTTTCGATTCGGCGTAACGTTGGTACATCCGCAAAAGGTCACCGGCGAACAGCGCTGCTTCCTCGCCGCCGGTACCGGGTCGGATTTCGATGATTGCTGGACGCGCATCGGCCGAATCCTTCGGCAGCAATGCCAGACGCAGCGCTTGCTCGGTTGCGCGTAGCCGCTCTTTCAGATCGGCAAGTTCTTCATCGGCCAAGGCACGCATTTCGGGATCCGCAAGCATGGCTTCGGCTTCCGAGCGCGCCTCCAGCATGGCTTTGTATTCCGCGATCTCGGAGACGACCGGCTTCAGTTCCGAGTATTCCCGCGCGAGCGATGCAATATCCTGTGGTGCCGTTCCGCCGGCCATTTTCGCTTCGAGAAACTGAAAGCGCGCGGTGATCTGATCTAATGTATCCAGAGGAACCATGTCCCTGCTGTCCCTTATCGCCAAACCCGCGTCAAGCGGCTGTGACTGGCCCGGCCCGCTTTGTCGTGGTATTATTGGGCAATGATACGCGCCCTGATCATATCAATCGTGGTTGCAAGTCCGGCGCTTGCTGACGTCACCAGTCCGTCTGGTAGGACGATTGATTGCTATTGCACCGATACCCAAGGCGCGCGCGTCGAATTGGGTGAAACGATCTGTCTGACCGTCGGCGGGCGTGCCTTCATGGCGCTTTGCGACATGTCGCTCAACGTGCCGATATGGCGTGATACCGGTGCGGGATGCCTGTCGTCTTCGCTATCGAAGCCGTTGCTCCAGTTCAGCAAACCACCGGTCCAGTCGCTCGCGGTTAACCCCCCAGTCTGAGCCCGCGCGGAAACGGGCGTGCGATGCGACCGAAAGCTTGGTCTCGGCGCCCTCGCTGACGGCCTTGACGGTGATAAAATCGGGGAACCCGAAAATGCGGGAGCGCGCAACAAAGGTCATCATTCCCTCGTCCTTGCCACCATCGAGTATCCTGACGCGCGGTTCGGTCAATGCGATGTCGGCGAATGCGTCGAGAACGTCATCCGGCTTGCCCGGAAACCGGGGCGCTTCGCGTCCGATCAAACGAATTCCGCTGGCGCCCGGATTATCGACGTCAGCCGGGTCAACGTGCCAGAGATCGGGATCAATTGGTGAGAAACGAAGCCAGAGCGCGCCAGCGATGACCACAAGCAAAATCAAAATAAGAAGTGTTTTCATATGCCTTCCAGAACTAATTCATGCAAACCTGACATGGAATTTAGGATTAGCAAAGGGCCACGCAATAGTATCAGCGGCTTTTGGCCCTAATTTGTATCGCGCCGCGTCCAGCACCACAGGCAGATCAACTCATGCGCTACATGAGCGCCGGCGATGGCCGTTATGCTGGCGTGATCGAAGGGTGGTGACACTTCCACCACGTCCGCTCCGACAAGATTCAGACCCGCAAGTTCACGCAGCATGATCGCAACCTGCGCCGAGGTAAGCCCGCCCCACACCGGCGTCCCGGTTCCGGGAGCGTAGGCTGGATCAAGGGCGTCGATGTCAAATGTGATGTAAGCCTGTGCATCGCCAACGATCTCTTTAATGCGGCGCGAAACATCCGCCGGGCGACTCTCGTGGACGGTGCGCGCGTCGATACGGGTGATGCCCAATGGGGTGTCGTTAGCGATCCGGATACCGATCTGCACCGACCGCGCCGGATCAATCAGTCCCTCTTTCACGGCCTTGTAGATGATTGTGCCGTGATCGACGCGGGCGGGCACGTCATCCACCCACGTGTCGGAATGCGCATCGAACTGAACCAGAGCCAAGGGGCCGTATTTGGCGGCATGAGCGCGCAGAACGGGCAGCGTGACGGAATGATCGCCGCCCAACGTCAGGCAAGCGGCACCGGTGTCGATCACGCCCTTGATGTGCGCCTCGATCCGCGCCGGCACTTCGTCGACGCGAGCATAATCAAACGCCATGTCGCCGAAGTCCGCGATCGCGAATTCCGACAGCGGATCGAAGTCCCAGCCATAGGGCGGATCGCCCGCCTGCAAAGTTGACGCCTCTCGCAGCGCCCGTGGTCCGAAGCGCGCACCGGGGCGGTGGGTGACGGCCTGATCGAAGGGAATCCCGGTTATGGCAAGGTCGATGCCAGTCAGGTCCTTCGTCAACTTTCGCCGCAGGAAGGACGTGACGCCCGAGAACACATTCTCATAGGCCAGACCCTTTGGATCGGCACGTGAGATTGCGACGTCGACCTCGTTCGCTGCGTCTTCAAGCGCCATGTCAGGCTCCCATTTTGTCCAACGACACAAAACCCGGCTATGGCATCAGGTCAAGTCCCGCTTCGGCGCGTGGACCTCGGTGGGGAAATATGGAAGCTGTAAGTGCCAGATCCGAATTTGCCGAGGGCATATGCAATGACCACCAGCGATCAAATCGAAGACGTCCCGGACGGCCTGGCTCGATTGCTGACGATAATGGCACGGCTGCGAGATCCGGTTTCCGGCTGTCCCTGGGATATCGAACAGGATTTCGACACCATCGCACCCTACACCATCGAAGAAGCGCACGAGGTCGCCGACGCCATCGAGCGCAAGGCATGGGATGATCTTGAAGGTGAGCTGGGCGATCTGTTGTTGCAGGTCGTCTATCACGGGCAGATGGGCGCCGAGCGGGGTTTGTTCGATTTCGACAGCATCGCACGGCGTGTCGCCACCAAGATGATCGACCGGCACCCGCATGTATTCGGCACCGAAAGCCGTGACAAGACGGCCGAGGATCAGACCCGCGACTGGGAAGCTGCCAAGGCCGCAGAGCGAACGGAAAGTGGTGAAGTGCGCACGCTCGACGGTGTGGCCAAGGGGCTTCCCGCGCTGATGCGAGCGCTCAAGTTGCAGAAACGGCTGGCGCGCGTCGGGTTCGACTGGGGCGCGACGGGTCCGGTATTGGACAAGATCGTCGAGGAAGTGCGCGAACTCGACGAGGCGCGGCTGGTTTCAAAAGAGGCGATGGAAGGCGAATTCGGTGATATCCTGTTTGCGATGGTCAACCTGGCTCGCCACTGGGGGATCGACCCCGAAGCCGCTTTGCGCCGCACCAACGCCAAGGTCGAACTCCGGTTCGGGGCGGTTGAAAAGCGTCTGGCTGAGATCGGGAAAATGCCATCGGACAGCTCGCTCGACGAAATGGACGCGCTTTGGAATGACGTGAAGGCGACGGAGAAGGCACCTCGCTGAAAAACGCAGGGCGTGCCGCGAAAATTTTCTGATTAAAAGACTCGGGTATTGACCTGACAAAAAGACTCGGGTTTAAACCGGCTGGTATCTTAACGCTCCGGAGTTCCTCATGCGTATCACGCCCTCACTTATAGCCGCCGCCTTGATCGCAACCCCCGCCGCATCAATGGCCGATGAAATCAACATATATTCCTACCGCCAGCCCGAACTCATCCAGCCGCTTCTGGATGGTTTCACGGCCGAAACCGGCATCGAAACCAACGTTGCGTTTGTCGAAAAGGGTCTGGTCGAACGTCTGAAAGCCGAAGGCGCGCGCTCGCCCGCAGATATAATCCTGACAGTAGACATCAGCCGACTGACCGAAGCCAAAGAGGCGGGCGTCACCCAAGCGGTGGACAGCGAGGCACTCGACGCCGCGATCCCCGCGAACCTGCGGGACGTTGACGATCACTGGTTCGGTCTCACCACGCGTGCGCGCATCATCTATGCCTCGAAGGACCGCGTCGCACCGGGCGAAATCACCTCATATGAAGATCTCGCCGATCCGAAGTGGAAAGGAAGAATCTGCACCCGCTCGGGAACGCATGTTTACACGCTTGGATTGCTGGGCGCCGTGATCGCGCACGACGGCCCTGAGGCTGCCGAAGAGTGGCTGCAAGGCGTAAAGGCCAACCTCGCCAAGCAACCCGAAGGCAATGACCGCGCGCAGGTGAAGTCGATCTGGGCCGGCGAATGCGACATCGCGCTTGGAAATACGTACTACATGGGCGAGATGCTCGACGATGCCGAGCAAATTCCGTGGGCCGAAAG
>JBBKWG010000299.1:0-7586 GCA_037968835.1 Paracoccaceae bacterium | reverse complement strand
TTGTCGGGTGCGCAATTGTCCACGGTGGGCAATCAGACATGGCAGATGATGCAGAAGCGTTCGGCAATTTCCGCTGGCCCAGCGATAACGCTGGCGCGACAGGTCGCCGAGCGCCAGCGGCAAAAGACCCGTGCCGACGACCCGCGGAATGTAGCGCCCGGTATAACCCGCAAGGCACAGTCGCACGCCAAGTTCGGCATCTTCGGTCGTCGTTCGGCCGGACCAGCCCCCAGCAGCGGTCAACGCGGTTTTCGAGATCACACAGAGCGTTCCCGTCAGCAGGACCGCTTCGGCCTCATCCGCCATTTTCGCGTCCGAGCGGAAATATTCTTCCAGTTCAAGATGGACTCCGCGCGCGGTCGCGCCTTCCCGTCTGTAGGCTTGGGGGAATTGCACGTAATCCGCGCCTGTCCGGTTCAGCGCCCGGCTTGCCATCGTCAGAAAATTGGAGCGAACGACGTAATCGGCGTCGATTGTCACGATATGCGTCGCGTCGCGCCGGGTGCATTCGAGCGCGATGTTCAAGGCACCTGCCTTGGCTCCCTGCACGTCGTCGCGATGAATAAAGCGGAAACCCGGACCCATCTCGGCGCAGCGGCGTGCAACCGGATGCCATAAGCTGACGTCGAGCGTATTGTTATCAATGACGATGACTTCCCAACGCTCGGTCGGGAAATCCTGACGCGCCAGTGCCTCAAGCGTGGTGATTACCAGATCGGCTGGCTCGTTGTGGGTCGCGACGTGGACGGAGAACACGGGGTCTTTTCCGCGGCCGATAACGTCGGTTTCGAGCCTGGGCAGAAATTTGGCTGCAAGGCGGATTGTTATCAGAAGGATCTGGGCGCAAAGGATGACGATACACGCAGTCAGTGCGACGGGTGGAAATGCGGCTGTGCCGAACAATGCGATCCAGAAGATCAGCGATGAGATGGACATGATCAGCCCGCTCTCCCAATCGCTGACCCGCAATGCGCCCGAAACCCGCATGTAGGAATGTGCACTTTTGCGCTGTTCGTTGACCCGCCCAACCCGCGCAGATCTAGCGATAGGACGCTTTTAGCGAGTTCATTAAACTCGTTCATCGTGACACCTTGGGATTGCTTGACATTCGGGACGTCGGGCAGAGGCCGTGCAACTGCTTCAGTTTAGAATTTACTCGACGCGCGACTCATGATCTTGCACGCGTAGGTTGTTTTGGACGTGCGCCACGCCGGGAACGGCATCGGCGCAATCTTCTGCCCGGCGCTTCTCGAACCGGGTGGCAACCGATCCACTGAACGTGACCTCACGCCCGGAGACCGAGGCCTCTATTTCACTTGCATCAAGCTGGGCATCGTCGGTGAGGCGCGCGTTCACATCTTCGTTAATTCGGGCGTCGGACCGTTGGTAATTCTTCGGTCCCTTGCCACGGTGATCGCTCTCTCTGCGTCGTTGCGCGTCTTCATCGCCAAACCAAGATTGAACCTCGTCCAAGGCCCTGTCGAAGAAGCCACGCGCTTGATTATTATGGTCGAGATCGCGGAAATCGGCAGGATTGCTATAGGTTTCTGGCGTCCCATAGCGGCCGATTTCGCGCATTCCGGCATACTCGAAACCAGTTCGCATGGGTCGGTTGGCGCTGCGGTCGGGATCTTGATTCCTGTGGCGTAGGTCCTGTTCAAGCGGGGAAGTCATTGATTTTCCTATCGGTAGTTCGCAGGGCATTGTTCGCCGTTGGAACCCACTCTGGCGTGCATTGGCCCGACTGGCGTTAAAGTGCTTAAACCAGAGCGGAGTTACGTCACCGCGCCGATAGCTTTTCGCGTCACCGTGCTTTACAGTTCTGCTTTTGAGCGACTGTCATCGGGAACCAATTGCCTTACCGCTGGTTGGTTTCGCGCTCTGTCAGCGCCAGGAGAATGAGGGTGTCCCGTCTAGCTGAAGTCAGTCCAAGAGAGATGCGAACGGCTGCCACTGCGGCGGTGCGATCGGCATTGGACAAATGCAACATTCAGCCCATCCGCGTCCCGCCCGGGCGCGATATCAAGCACGAAGGCGATCGCGCCACGACTCTTTATCTGGTCGAATCCGGGTGGCTCTATTCTTACTGTCTGCTTGCCGACGGCCGCCGTCAGATTGTGCTTTTGCATCAGCCCGGCGATGTCATCGGTCTGGCCGATCTCAGCGGCGAACGGTCGATCTGTTCATTGCGCAGCTTGCAGCATTGCGTGATCCATCCGGTTCCGACTTCGGCGCTTTCGGCACCTTCGTTCCTGACATCCGGTGTTGCCACCTTCCTTTTGAGAAAAGCGGCCGAGGCGCAGGCGATTTTTGCCCGAACCCTGGTTGCAGTGGGTCGCATGGATGCACGCAACCGCGTTGTCTGGTTGATGCTGATGTTGCATGACCGCCGCGACGTTGATGTGGGTATCAGCGAGCGAGGAGAGATCGCGACCGACACTCTGATCGACATGCCGCTCAACCAGACCGAGATCGGCGATTTGTTGGGGCTGTCCAACGTCTCGGTCAGCAAGACGTTGTGCCAGCTTTCGGAAGAGGGATACATTGAACGCCAAGGCTCGACGATCGTTCTTCGTCGTCTGGCGGATATGAAGCGTATGGTCGACTATGCCGATCTGGACTTTGAGCCGAACGTGCTGTTCCAGAGCAGTCGGAGCCGGATCATAGACACTATTGCGTCATCGGTGCCGGAAGTGACGCAAACTCCCAAGGCAACCCTCTCGTCGAAATAGCGCCGCAACGGTTTGTGCTCTCAGGGATGGAAAAAGGCTACACTCGGGGACGAGTGTAGCCTTCCTCAAGTCCGACGAGTTACAATTTACTCTTGGACCTGCCTGTCTCGGAACTGTCTTTCTGGGATTGCGAATCCTTCACCCGCAAATTGTTCTGCACGTGGTTCACGCCCGAAACGGCTTCCGCGCAATCCTCTGCGGCCCGTTTGGCTTGCTTGGAGTCGACCTCGCCCGACAGCGTGACTTCGCGTTCAGATACCGACACCTCGATCCCGGAAGCGTCGACGCTTTCGTCATCGGACAGCCGGTCACAAACGTCGTCCTGGATGCGATCATCGGATCTGCTGTAGTTTTTGGGACCGCGGCCACGGTGCGATTGACCCTGGCGATTGCCCTCTCCATTGCCCCACATCTCGCGTCCGGAACCCATGTAGTTGCCTGCTGCCGATGTGCCGCCTTGGGTGTTGCCATGGCCCTGGCCACCCCAACGCGAGCGGTTCTGATCGCGGTACTGCGGGTTGTTTTCCTGATAGTTGCCATAGTCATTCCCGCGAGCGCCGCCCCAGGAAGACCCGTACGCAAATCCGCCTCCGGCTTGGTCGCTGCCCTGATAATTGCCGCGCTCGCCGCCGCGGTTCTGTTCCCAGTCGGAGCTGTAAGAGCTGCGATTGTTGCCGTAGCCGCCGGACTGCATCGAGCGACCGCCTCCGGATTGACGCCGACCGGCATCACCGTAATCGGAGTTGGTATCGTCCTGATAGGCGTAGCCTCCGCCTCGCTGAAAGTCATTTCCGCGCGGGTTTTGGCGTTCCCCTCTGGCATCGTCGTTGCGTCCGTAGTCGCCGTCTCTCTGAGCGTAATCGCGCCCGCGTGGTCGCTGCTGATACCCACGCGATTCCCACTGATCTTCCCAATCCCCAGGCTGATTGTGGCGCTGCTGCTGGTCGTCGTCGTGGTCGCGATTTCTTTGATAATTGCGTTCGGCCATTCCAATCTCCTTTATGAACCGTTGTTTCGCCCGCACTGGAATCGGTCTCGATTCCCGGCGGTGTGAGGTCAGGCTCATTCGTTTTGGAACGGCGCTCATTAAAGCACTTAAAGACAGTCGCGCCACTTGTTTGCTACAGCGGTCTTGCGCAGACTCTCGCCCACTGCACCACTAGGTACTGTATGGAATTTCGAACATGACTTCCGTAACCTGATTGTATGAGCACGGAATTTCCTTTCATCGTCGGCATTGGCGCGTCTGCGGGCGGTGTCAGCGCACTTTCGCATTTCTTTGCGAACGTACCGCGCCGGAGTGGCATGGCGTTCGTCATCGTCACTCATCTCAATCCCAACCGCGAGAGCCAGCTTCACACTGTTCTGTCGCGCCAGACCGAGATGCCGGTGAAAATCGCACAGGACGACGAACTGGTGGAAGCCGACACGGTCTACGTCATGCCGGAACGGGCGACCTTGCAGATCAAGGACGGGCGACTTCTTCTGAACGTGCTGGAACTCGATGCGCGCGCACACAAGCCAATCGACATCTTTTTCGGTTCCTTGGCCGAAGATCAGAAAGAAAACGCGGCTGCAATTGTGCTTTCCGGCGGCGACGGCGACGGCACGATCGGTGTGAAGATCATCAAGGAGCATGGGGGAGTTACCTTCGCGCAAACCGCGAATGGAGATCCTCCGCTGAACCCCGAGATGCCCGAAAGCGCGATTGCTGCCGGTTTCGTCGATTTCGCCATTCCGGCATCGGCGATGCCCGAAAAGCTTGTGGAAATTCGCGGCGGGCGGGCTGAACTTGATAAACTTATCAACAAGAACGACACCAAGGACGATCCCGGTTCCCGAAAGATGCAGACCACCATTTCCGAATTGCTCAAGAATTATTCCGGGCATGATTTTTCGGGTTACAAGAGCAAGACGTTTTTTCGCCGTGTCGCGCGCCGAATGAATGTGCGCCATGTCGGTGATCTGGAAGGGTATTGCACCCTGCTCGAAAAAGACCGCGAAGAGATGCACGCCTTGTTTCGCGATCTGCTGATTGGCGTCACCGCATTTTTTCGCGATCCGAACGCTTTTGACGCTCTTGAAGAACAGATCATTCCAAAGCTTTTCGAAAACAAGAACGCGAGGAACCCGGTTCGAATCTGGGTTCCCGCCTGCACAACCGGCGAGGAGGTTTATTCGCTGGCAATTCTGATGTGCGAGCATATCGAAAAGACCGATCAATCTGTTCCGATTCAGATATTCGCCACGGATATCGACGAGCCTGCCCTCTCGATCGCGCGGCAGGGAAGATATCCCGAGCAATTGGTTCGCAGCGTCAATCCCGAACGGATCAAGAAGTATTTCCGTCGGGAAGGTGCAAGTTATGTAATCGCCACGAAAGTGCGCGAGATGTGCGTGTTTTCTCCGCACAACGTCATCAGCGATCCGCCGTTCTCGAGAATGGACATGGTCTCATGCCGGAACCTGCTGATCTATTTCGGCCCCGACCTTCAGCGCGAAGTCATTCCGACATTTCACTATGCCTTGAAGCCCGGCGGGTATCTGTTTCTCGGGACGTCCGAAAGCATCAGCCAGTTTTCCGATCTGTTCAACACAGTCGACAAGAAGCTCCGCATTTTCGAGGCTGTCGAACAAACCAACCGCGCTTGGAAGCCCTCGAGCGTGTTGCAGAAAATGAGCGGGCGCGACGCGGCAACGCGCCAGGAAGCCGACACGAATGGCATAAAACTTCGTCACAAGATCGAACGCCATATCCTTGAAAATCACTCGCCTCCCCATGCGGTAGTGCGCGAGGACGGCGAGATAGTTTTTGTTTCGAGCGGCACCGGCGGTCTTCTCGAAATGCCTAGGGGCGCGCCGAGCAATCACCTTCTGGACATGGTTCCCCGAGAGGCGCGGGTTGAGATTCGCGCGGCCCTGCGACAGGTCGTCGACACCCGGCGGGCCACCCAACGCTACAATTTGTCGGCCACGACCTCATCCGGGCCAAGTCGGCACTTCAATCTGAAAATCGAACCGCTGCAAGGCTCCCACGAGAGCGAACGCCTGTTCATCGTCTTCTTTCAACCGATCGCACCGAACGACGTCGAGGGCGCGGTGCCGAGCGACGGTGTGTTTTCCAACGACGCGTCGGACAGTGAAATTGTCGAAATCAGGGAGCGCCTTCAGTCCTCCATCGAGGAATATGAAACCGCCCTTGAGGAATTGAAATCGTCGAACGAGGAACTTGTGTCCGTCAACGAGGAGGCGCAATCAACCAATGAAGAATTGGAGGCCTCGAAAGAAGAACTGCAATCGCTCAACGAGGAACTGAACACGATCAACGCCGAATTGAATGTGAAGATCGAAGAACTGGATATGGCCAATTCCGATCTGCGCAATCTGTTTGAGGCGACACAGATCGCAACGGTATTCCTGGACGCGGATCTTGTCATTCGCAACTTCACGCCCGCCGCCGGTGAACTCTTCAATCTTCGCTCTGCTGATTTGGGTCGGCCATTGACCGAACTTGCAAGCGTCAGTGAATACCCGAACCTGAAGCCTCATATCCAACAGGTATTTGAGACCGGACTGGTCTTTGAGCATCGCCTTTCGCGCACCGACACCCGGACAGAATATCTTGTCCGCATCACCCCCTATCGGGCGACCAACGAAGGCGTCGAGGGCGCGGTGGTCACATTGATAGATGTCACCTCGCTGGCGAAGGCGGAGGAACATCAGAACGTGCTGATTGCGGAGTTGAATCACCGCGTACGGAATATGCTGGCGGTCATTATCGCGATTGTGAAAAACTCGTTGCGTGCCAAGGGAATGCAAGGCGCCGCAGTTGACGATCTGATAAACCGGTTACAGGGAATGGCGCGTGCATATGATTTATTGTACGAGGGCTCATGGTGCAAACTGGGGCTTAAATCCATTGTCAAACAAGAGCTTGCGTCGTTCCGATCGGATAGCGTCAACATCAGCGGCCCAAATGTAGAACTGCTTCCGACCCAGATTTTGGCTCTCAGCATGGTCATACATGAACTCGCAACCAACGCGGCGAAATACGGTGCTCTGGCCAAACCGGATGGCATCGTGACTGTGAACTGGAGTGTCATGAAGGGAAAGATCGTTCTTAGCTGGATCGAGCGTGACGGGCCCGTTGCCGACAATCCTGATCCGTCCGGTTTCGGCTATGCGCTTATAAAGGGGCAAGTCGAACAGCAATTGGAGGGAAAGCTGGAAACGACGTTCAGTCCCGAAGGCTTGAGCGTCCGATTGGAGTTTCCTGTATAAACCGTGGCTACTTTTCGGGGTCTTCATTCTCTGGAAGTGACTCGAGGACTTTACCAACCGCCAGCAATCGCCATTGATCCGCGTCCAGCAGTTTTTCAGCTTCGAATTGATCCAGAGATTCAAAGTCCCTTGGCACGATATTGGCGCGCAGGTAACGGCCACTTTCGCGATCCTGAACGTCGTAACCGGGATAACGACTTTTCAATTTTTCGCTCAGGATTTCGACGCTGGCATGAATGTCGGTGGAATTAAGCTCGCGCGGCGCGCTACATCTTTGCGGTCCTCTACAAGGGGCCGATGTGGATCGTTCGGGATCAACTCTGGAGTTGCCTCGAAGACGCCCGCAATCCGTGTGATCGCTTCGCGGTCCGTCGCGTCGAGAGGTGCCGCCAGCACCCCGACTTTCAGCACCTTTCCCTGCCCAAAGGTCGGAGTTGAAACGACGCGATCCGGGGTTCCACCGCCGGCGAACATATCGACAGCGACCGAGGATATGACGGTTAAAGGATCGCAAGCTCTCTGTTGGAAAGCGTTCCCTGACTTCCGGCGCGCATTTCCAGCTTCTTTTCCAGC
>JBBKWG010000298.1:0-3373 GCA_037968835.1 Paracoccaceae bacterium | reverse complement strand
CGAAAGCGCGGAACCGGTCGCGGTTGAGACGCGCCAGATCGTCGGAGAGATCCATCAGCGACTTCAGTTTGCCCAGCGTCAGCGCCCGCGCGTGAGAGGCCAGGCGAGTAGCATCGGCGGCGAAATCCGGCGTCGTGGTGGCAGCGTCGGTGGGGGACCAATCGAGCCGTTTGGCAGGTGATATGACGACGAGCATAGGCAGTTCCCCCTTTTGACGCGATTCCGGCAGGCTTTGCGCGGGTTCTTATCCTTCGCTCAGGACATCGGCAAATGCGGCACCGAACCGGTCATTCAGCCGCGCACCCAGCAGACGCTCGATCTGGTGCGTGCTGTCGGGTTTGAGCGAGGCCACTTTCGCCAGAACCGAGGCCGAGCAACTCATCGTCTTGCCGGTGCCGTCGGAGCCGCGCGTCAGATCGGCCTGCACGGCCAGCAGTCGGTCATAGGTGCTTGCAGCGGCGCGACCAGACAGTTTGCGGCGGGCGGGATGCACCTCGGCAGTTGCCTCGCCGGTGATGACACCCAGGAAGGCGGCGCCGTAGCGTTCCAGCTTTTTCGCACCGACGCCATTGATCGCAGCCATCGCATCCAGTGTGTCGGGTCGGTTTTCCGCCATTTCGATAAGCGTCCGGTCGGGGAAAATGACATACGCGGGAACGCGCGCGGATTCGGCGAGAGCGCGGCGTTTGGCCTTGAGCGCGGACAGAAGTGGCGCGTCCTCGTCGGAGACCAGCGCCTTGACGGCGGGGCGACGCTCGGAGGTGGTCAGCGTGTCTTTCCTGAGCGTGATCGTGGCTTCGTCGCGCAGGATCGGGCGGGCCGCGTCGGTCATGCGCAAAGCGCCGTGGCGTTCCGGGTCGGGGCGCACAAGGTCATGGCCCATCATCTGGCGGAAGATCGCGCCCCACGTGCGGCGGTCGATGTCCTTCCCGACGCCGAATGTCGGCAGGGCGTCGTGGCCGCGCGCCTTGACCTTGTCGGTGGCGGTGCCGGTCAACACGTCGATCAGGTGGCCCGCGCCGAAATACTCGCCCGTCCGCAGGATCGCCGACAGTGCTTTGCGCACAGGTTCAGTCCCGTCGAACGTAGCGGGCGGGCTGTCGCAAAGATCGCATTTGCCGCAGGGATCGTGGTCCTCGGCAAAATAGCTCAGCAGCGTCTGACGCCGACACACCTGCGCTTCGGCAAGGCCCAAAAGCGCGTTCAACCGTCCGTGGTCCGCCATGCGGCGTTCGGGCGGTGCCAGGCTTTCGTCGACCTGCATCCGGCGGAACCGGATGTCGTCTGCTCCATAGAGCGTCAGCGTTTCGGCTGGTGCGCCGTCGCGTCCCGAGCGACCGATCTCTTGATAATACGCCTCGATCGACTTTGGCAGGTCGGCGTGGGCGACCCAGCGGATGTCCGGCTTGTCGATGCCCATACCGAACGCCACCGTTGCCACGACGATCAAGCCGTCATCGGTCTGAAAACGGCGTTCGACCTCGCGGCGGGCGTCGGAATCCATGCCGCCGTGATAGGCGAGCGCATCGTGTCCGTCGGTCCGGAGAGCCGCCGCCAGCGTTTCGGTCTTGGCGCGGGTGCCGCAATAAACGATGCCGGATTGACCCTTTCTCGCTGCCGCAAAGCCGAGGATTTGCTTGCGCGGACTATCCTTTGGCTGAAACGCCAGATGGATATTGGGCCGATCGAAGCCGCCAAGGAAAATCTGGGGTTCGCCGCCACCGAACAGGCGCGCCACGATCTCGTCACGGGTTTCGGCGTCGGCGGTCGCGGTGAAGGCGGCGAGTGGCACGTCCAGAGTCTGTCGCAACGCCCCGATCCGCAGGTAGTCGGGGCGGAAATCATGACCCCACTGGCTGACGCAATGCGCTTCGTCGACGGCAATCATGGTGACACCCGCCTGTTGCAGCAACCGGTCGGTGCCACCCGAGGCCAGACGCTCGGGCGCCATGTAGAGGAGTTTCAACTCGCCCTTGTTCAGCGCATCGAAAACCGCATCGGTTTCTTCGCTGGTGTTGCCCGATGTAAGCGCGCCGGCCGCCACGCCCGCTTCGCTGAGCGCGCGGACCTGATCGCGCATGAGGGCGATCAGCGGCGAGATCACCACGGTCAGTCCGGGACGCAGAAGGGCTGGCAATTGGAAACAAAGCGACTTGCCGCCGCCGGTCGGCAGGATCGCCAGCACGTCGCGCCCCGCAGTCACCGCATCGACGATTTCGCCCTGCATGGGTCGGAACCGGTCAAAGCCGAAAACCTGCGATAACAATGCGGATGCGGATGGGGCGGACCCGTCCATTCTGTGCCTTGATTTGTTATTTGACTGCTCTTGTTGGCTACACTCTGGCACGTGAACATCGCGTGAACAAGAGAGGTTCGCCCCAAGGCCGTTCAGGTCCGTCAGACGAACGCGCCAGCGTTGTTGATGAGAATGATTCGGATTGCATAAATCGCGATAAGCACGACCAGCGGTGCCAGATCGAGACCGCCCGTACTGGGCAGGATCCGGCGGACCGGCGCGTAGATCGGTTCGAGCAGTCGGTTCAGACCGTCCCAGACCTGACGCACGAACGGCTGGTGCAGATTGAGCACCTGAAAGCTGATGAGCCAGCTCATCACGATATGGGCGATCATGATGAACCACGCCACGTCGAGGATCAGCAGGAGTATTTGAAGTATCGAGGTCATCGCTTCCGTCCCGTGTTGTCTGAGCCCTGACCTATGCAAACAGGACACGACTGACAAGCGCGTGTTGCCGCGACGTCGCGGTTGATGTTCACGACATGCGCTCACATCTAGGCGTCATGTATCCAATCATTCGCCTTGCCAAGGAATTCATCGTCCACCGGAACGCCGGTGCGCTGTCGCTTGGTGACACGCACGTGAGCAAGATCACGTGTATGCCCTGGGACATCGACGTGTTCATGGAGATGAACAACGGCCGCGTTCTGACACTGTTCGATCTGGGGCGCTTCATCCTGTTCAAGCGCCTTGGCATCATGAAGGAAATGAAGGCGCGGAAATGGACCGGCACGATTGCCGGGACTGCGATCCGCTATCGTCGCCGCATCACGCTGTTTCAGCGGTTGGAACTCAGAAGTCGCGTGCTTGGCTGGGACGACCGGTTCACCTACGTCGAACAATCGCTGTGGCGCGGCGACGAATGTTGCGCGCACGCGGTGCTGAGGACCGCACTGACCGCCGGACGCGGCATCATACCGCCAAGGGAATGCGCCGAAGCGCTTGGCCTGCCGACCGCCAGCCCGGAGCTTCCCGATTGGGTGCAGGCATGGTCGAAGGCAGAGCGCGAACGGCCCTGGCCGCCGATGCAGGATGCGGTGGCATTGCAGAAAGCCGCCTAGCCTGTCTAAGTGCC
>JBBKWG010000297.1:0-17270 GCA_037968835.1 Paracoccaceae bacterium | reverse complement strand
CAGCTTGCGCGTTGTGGCTGGCAACCGCGCTGATCTTACGAATGTCGTCGCTGTCGGCCCTTGTCGCGGCCGCCCTCTCACCCGTGGCAGCTATGCTTTTGGGTTACACGCAGGGCGTCGGTCTGCTGATTGTTCTGGGCGCGCTCGTGTGGTTCAAACATATCCCAAACATCCGCAGAATTCTGACCGGAGAAGAACCCCGCATCGGCAAGAAACCCGAGACAACTTCCTGAAAGAGGATCGCGCAAATGACTTTCACCGAGGCAGTCCAAACCTGTTTTCAGAAATACGTCACGATTTCAGGACGCGCGCGCCGGTCGGAATACTGGTATTTCGTTTTGTTCAGCATGCTCGCAGGTTTCGTACTTGGCGTTCTTGACGGGTTGCTCGTCGGCTCCAATTCTAACTTCCAGCCATTGTCGACGATCTTCAGTCTCCTCATTTTGTTGCCGTCGCTGACTGTGGCCATTCGGCGATTGCACGATCGGGATATGTCCGGATGGTGGATGTTGCTGTTCTTGGTTCCGTTGCTCGGCGCGATAGCATTGTTTGTGATTTTCGCTCTGCCGGGGACCGCGGGCCGCAATCGGTTCGGGCCCGATCCGCTGGGGTTCAGCTCAAAGGATGACGAGGAAACCGCAGCCTATGCGCGGTCGTCAATCCCACGGTCAGGACGCGAGTGAGCACATTGGCGGATTTCGTCGCTGCCTTCGACGCACTGCCGACCGGCGGGTATGGCGGAAGTTATGGTGGGCGCCGCTATCGAATTTCCAAGTCAGTGATGGCGTCGGGACGCAGCCAGAAACTTGAGGCAGAGGAACTAGGTGGAAACGACTACATCAGCTTCAACCTTTATCGACTGGCATCCGGTCAGGCACTTCTTAAGCCCTGCGAGATGGCAGAAGACAAGGTCGTGGCCTTCGTGATGGGCGTGCTCGTCGATTAGGTTGTATTCGTGCTTCGGCTGTTCGTTGAATGCTGTGACAAATCCCAGGCCTCAGACACCTGCGCCGCGCCGAATGCACAAACCACCGATATCGGTGAAGAACACCGGCTTACAAATGTTGTGCCGAAGGCATGGGCGCCTTCTTTGCCCCGCCTTGGCGGCGGGTTTGTTCGGAGAGGTTTTGGTCTTTCAGGTCTTCATATCGGCGCGAGCTTCACGAGGCGTTTGAGGTTTTGGGCGGTTGCGGCGAGGAGGAATTCCTCGTTGGCGCCGGACAGGCCCCGGAGCCGGAGGCGGGTCAGTTTCAACCATCGTTTGAGATGCGCGAACAGCATCTCGATTTTCTTGCGGCGGGCGCGCGCGGTCTGGAAGGCGCCTGTCCCGGCCAGTTCGCGGGCCTTCTGCCGGGCCTCTTCATCCATCAGCCGGATCACTGTCCGGGACGGCGCATCGGTGCACTGGGCGCGTAGCGGGCAGTCGCGGCACTGCGAGGCTTTCGCTTTGTACCGTTTCACCCGGGTCTCGGTGTTCACGCTGAGAAGCGGCAGGTCGTGGCCTTGTGGGCACACATACACATCCTTGTCCGGATCATAATCGAAAGCGTCTCGCGTCAGCTTTCCAAAGGTTTGCGCTTTGCGGTCGAGCACCGGGATGTAGGGTGTGATCTCCCGTTCCAAGAGCCAGGACAGGAACGGCCCGGTGCCATAGCTCTTGTCGGCGGCGATATCCTCGGGCGCGAAGCCGACCGCACCGGCGCTGCGCTCCAGCATTGCTTTTGCCGCCACGATCTCCTGGCTGAGCCGCGCGGGCGTCGCCTCCACGTCCACGATGATAGCGTGCCGATCATCCGCCAGGTAATTGACCTCATAGCTGAACCGCCCCGGTCCGTCCTTCAGCGACCAGGCGGCCTGGGGATCGGTCTCGGAGATGTACTTTGGCGGCTTGTGTTTCGGGCCTTCCGACGGACGCGCTGCGGCGGCCTCCAGATCGTCGAGATAGGCCTGAACCGGGTGCGGGATCGTTTCCTTGTCATTCCAGGTGGACCGGATGGCATCCGGAGCCGCGCGCTTGTCGCGGTTGGCGTCCGCATGGACGGTGCTGCCATCGACCAGCGCGCCTGTGCCGCCTACAAGGCCATTATCGGCGCAGGCCCCAACGACGGCTTCGAACACGCGCCGAAATACGTCGCCACCGGCGAACCGGCCGTGTCGGTTCTTGGAGAACGTAGACCGCTCGGGCACCGGTCCTTCAAGCCCAAGGCGACAGAACCTCCTGTACGCAAGGTTCAGATGCACCTCCTCGCAGAGCCGGGTCTCGGAGCGAATGCCATAGAGATAGCCGACCAGCAGCATCCGGATCATCAGTTCGGGGTCGACGGAAGGGCGGCCGGTATGGCTGTAAAGCGGCGCAAGCTCGGCGCGCAGCGGCACGAAGTCGAGAAACCGGTCCACCTGGCGCAGAAAGTGATCCTCAGGCACGTGGTCTTCGAGCCGAAACCCGTAAAACAACTTACCTTGCTCCTGAACCCGACCCATCATGAGAGCGCCCTCCGATTCAATAAGTTAATTGAATCATTGAGTTAGAGCGCAATCAAGGGAAATCAGAGGACCAAAACGCAACATCTGGTGGCATGAGTTCTTCACCGATATCCACCGTTTCGATCGGCATCGAAACGACAGTCACGCCGATGGGCTTCTCGAAAGAGTCGATGAAAAAGTCGCGCGCAACTGATCCTTGCTTGGATTGTCAGACGCGTTCCCGGTTTTCCCGTTATTCAGGCCTCGAACCTCAGTAACTGTATTCGGCGAATACTTTCGTTACGTCGCCATTCCAGTCCGTCTCGAACCGGCGGATCAACTCGTCAGCCGGTGTCTCGCCCGACTCGATCGATTCCTTCAAAGCGTTCAAGAAATGGGTTTCGTCCGGGACCAACCCACCTGCACCCGGCATCGCGCGGGCGCGGAGCCCCGCATCGGCGATCTCAACTGTTTGTCGCGCAAGTTCGTGCATATCGATATCATCGACCTTAGCTTGCAGCCCATCAATCGAAGCAGCAACGCGGAGTTCTTCGCGGGTCGCGTTGTCCCAATCCTTGACCAGATCCCAGGCCGCATCGAGCGCGGTCTGGTCGTACATCAGGCCGACCCAGAACGCTGGCAGCGCACAGAGACGACGCCACGGACCGCCATCCGCGCCGCGCATCTCGATGAACTTCTTCAGGCGCGCTTCGGGAAAAATCGTCGTCAAATGATCTGCCCAGTCGGACAGAGTCGGACGCTCGCCCGGCAACGCCGGAAGGTTGCCGTCCATGAAGTCACGGAACGACTGGCCCAGAGCGTTGATGTATTTCCCGTCGCGGTAAACGAAGTACATCGGCACATCGAGCGCGTATTCGACGTAGCTCTCGAACCCAAAGCCCTCATCGAAAACAAACGGCAGCGTTCCCGTCCGCGTCGCATCGAGGTCGCGCCAGATACGCGAGCGCCAGGACTTATGGCCGTTGAGCTTGCCCTCGAAGAAAGGCGAATTGGCGAATAGCGCAGTGGCAACGGGCTGAAGCGCCAGCGAAACGCGCAATTTCTGGACCATGTCCGACTCCGATCCGAAGTCGAGGTTCACCTGAACCGTACACGTCCGTCGCATCATCGACGTACCCATCGTTCCGACTTCGCGCATGTAGCTGTCCATGAGCTTGTAGCGGCCCTTTGGCATCAGCGGCATTTCGTCGTGCGTCCAATGCGGCGCGGCGCCAAGGCCGATGAAACCGACACCTATCTCGTCAGCAACTGATTTCACCTCCAGCAGATGTACGTTTACCTCGTCGCAGGTCTGGTGAATCGTTTCCAACGGAGCGCCGCTGAGTTCCAATTGTCCGCCCGGCTCAAGCGAGACATTGGCGCCGTTCTTCTCCAGACCGATGATCAGGCCAGCCTCGGTCACAGGTGCCCAACCGAAACGATCGCGCAGCCCTTCCAAAACCGCCTGAATCGAACGATCGCCTTCATAGGGAAGCGGCTCGAGCGTATCCTTGCAGTATCCGAACTTTTCGTGCTCCGTCCCGATCCGCCATTCGGCTTTTGGCCTGCAACCAGCAGCGAGATATTCGGCAAGCTGTTCCTTGCGTTCGACCGGGCCGCCTCCGGATTGTGGTATCGACATTTGGATTGTGCTCCGGTCGGGGTCAGTCCCGTTGACTTGCGCGAAACGCTTGTGAAGTCAATGCAACCGAGCCTGTGGTTTTTCCCAGATGATTGTGCGCTGGGACACAGGGTTTTCCTTTGCCTCTATCAGGGCGCGTCCGGTGACACCTGGCAGTGCGGTAAATGCGTCGAACAATTCTTCGGCACCTTCCGCACCCATGGGGATCGTCAAAGTCTGGTGGCTGGCATCCGTCAAGACCCATTTACGTTCCGGGTCAACAGCGATGCTCCGGACATCTTCGACTGCAACGGCGCCGCCGCCAAAGGGTCCGAAATATGTAATCTGTCGCTCATCGATCTGAACGACACCGGCCGCCCGTTCGGCGCTGCGAAAACGGCCGCGTTGAATGCCGGCCACAACAAGGGCCGCACCGCCTGCCGCAAATCCGCATCCAATCAGGAACAGCGCGCCGTAAGATGTCGCAGCCAGCCAGAGACCGATGGCAGCGGTCGGCAAGCCCACAACAATTTCGCGCCACCTATAGACCGCATCCGAAATTTCCGGCCGGACGAATCCGCTCATTTCTGCGGATCCTGATCAAGCGGATGCCAGGCGGCGGGTGGTGCGTCCTGTTCGTGATCATCGCGCCAATCGTAGGGCGCTTGCATCGGCTCGAAGCTCATGTCGTTGAAGTCGCGAATAAGCTGCAGTTCTTCGCCCAATCGGCGATAGAGGACACCGCCTCGCGTATCATAAAGACTAAGTGCCGGGGCCGTCGGAACCACTCGCGCAAATGCGCGCTCAGCCTTCTCGCGGCCAAGTTTTGCGCATCGCCCGTCCACGTGATGCAAGCCGCTCGGGCAATCGCGACTTGGCGACTTACGGTGCAGACGAACAAGCCCTGCGTCGCGTCCGATGATGTCATTTCCGCCGTCAGCGACATAAAGTCGATCGTCGAGGAACCTTCCGCCCCCGCCCCAGGTGCTCCCTTCCGGGAACAGCGACAAAGCTGTGAAATACGGGGGGCGCGAGAGAGCTGTATAAGCGCCTTCGCTCTCGCCGCTCCAGTCGCCGCCAAGCGTGAAGTAAAGGAAATGCTGCCCATCCGGCGACAGATCGCAGCGGTCGACGTAAACTTTCTGCTTGAGCCACTGACCGTCCTCGAACGAGTCGGTGTCGCGATGCCAGAGTATAAGCCGGAACACCTTGCTAGGGCCCTGTCGAAGAATCACGGCACGGTCATTCGACTTAGCGAAAAACAAGTGGAGGCGAACAACTGGGTCCATCATACCCAATCCCCCAACGACGCCTGCCAAAGCGTTATCGCAGCAACTGCGGCAGTATCGGCGCGCAGGATACGTGGCCCCAGCGAGACCGCAAACGCTTGTTCCATCCCCGCCAATTTCTGCCGCTCGGCATTGGAAAAACCGCCTTCGGGACCGATCAGGATCGCCCACGGCCCCGGTATCGACGGCAACGAATGTTCCGCCCCCGCCAGCGCCTCGTCACAGAACATCAGCCGCCGGTCCGTTGGCCAGCCGGGAAGCACTTTGTCCAGCCGCTCCAGTTCCGCGACTTCGGGAACGAAAGTGCCGCCGCATTGCTCGGCAGCTTCGACCGCATGAGACTGCAACCGGTCGCGGCGGATGCGCTCGGCGTTGGTGAAATCGGTCTGCACCGGGCATATCCGCGCCGCGCCCATCTCGGCTGCTTTCTCGACGATGAAATCTGTCCGGACTTTCTTTATCGGCGCAAATAAAAGCCAGAGATCGGGTGGATTACGTTGGGGAGCGGACTGTTCGACACACAGCAATGTTCCGCTCCGTTTGCCGGTCTCTGCCACGTCGGCGCGCCATTCGCCGGCCGTTCCGTTGAATACGAGAACCGAGTCCCCGGCCCCAAGGCGCATGACACTGAACAGGTAATGTGCCTGATCACGGTTCAAAGGAACCGTTTGCCCCGCGCCCAGCGGGTGATCTACACAGAGCCTGACTTTTGCGCTTTTCATGGGAAGCGACCATATGACCGGCACCGGCGGGACGCCAGACATGACACCTGAAAATGGTGCGACAGGGCAAGTTGCCGACGCCGTTCGTGGCAATTGGGTCGATCGCTATGCACCGACCGCGCTGCGCCCGTATCTGAGACTAAGTCGGGCGGACCGACCTATTGGCACTTGGCTGCTGCTGATCCCCTGTTTTTGGGGGTTGGGCGCCGCGTCTCTTATGCAGGGCCGTTTCACCGGCGAGCATCTGTGGATCGCGACGGGATGCGCAATGGGAGCCTGGCTCATGCGGGGTGCGGGCTGCACTTGGAACGACATCACCGACCGCGATTTCGATGCCTCGGTCGCGCGCACCCGGTCGCGCCCAATTCCGTCAGGACAGGTAAGTGTGCGCCAAGCTGCAAGCTGGATGGTTCTGCAGGCGTTGCTGGCTTTCATCATTTTGCTGACCTTCTATTGGCAGGCGATATGGCTCGGCGTCGCATCTCTGGCGTTGATCGCTGTCTACCCTTTTGCAAAGCGATTTACCTGGTGGCCGCAGATCTTTCTGGGACTGGCGTTCAACTGGGGTGCGCTGCTTGCGTGGACTGCGGCGACTGGAAGTCTCGCTTGGCCTGCCGTTCTGATCTACGCGGGCGGGATCGCGTGGACGCTCTTCTACGACACGATTTATGCCCATCAAGACACAGAGGACGACGCCATGATCGGTGTGAAATCGACGGCCCGACTTTTTGGCCGGGACACCGCGAAGTGGCTGAAATGGTTTCTTGTCGCGTCGGTTTTCCTGTTTGCAGCAGGGCTGATCGCCGCACTGGCACCGACGGTCAACGCGCTTGCACTGGCATTGGCCCTAATCGGTGTGTGGGCTTTTGGCTGGCACCTCGCATGGCAGCTTCGCCAGCTTGATATCGACAACCCCGAAAATTGCCTGCGACTGTTCCGCTCGAATCGCAACGCGGGGCTGATACCTGTGCTGTTTCTCGCCGTGGCGCATTTCGTCTGATTGCACAGGCCGCACGAGCGGACTAACTAGAGCCGCATGAGCCGACCACGCCTTTCCCCCGGCAGTTACCTGCCCCACCTCATCGCGATTGTCATTGCGGCGAGTGCCTGCCTTGGTGCGGCTTTCTGGGCAAAGGACCGGGTCGAGGCGAAAGCATTGACTGACATCGGTCTTGTCCTCTCGCAAGCGGGTCTCGACTGGGCCGAGTTGTCGGTCAACGGACTTTCCATCACCATGAATGGCACGGCACCCGACGAAGCCACCAGATTCGCGGCGCTCAGTCTGGCTGGAACTGTCGTTGACGCGTCCCGAATCATCGACGACATGGCTGTCGAAGCAACCGATGCCATCCCTGCACCGCCGTTTGCCGTAGAAATCCTCAAGAACGACGACGGTTTGTCGCTGATCGGGTTGGTTCCGCTCGAATCCGACCCCGATACGATTGTCGAGCGTGCTCGCCGGATCGCAGGAACTGCAAAGATCACAGATCTGCTGGAGAGTGCCGACTTCGCGCCGCCGCCTGGATGGGATCTCGCGTTATCGTTCGGGCTCGACGCATTGGACGATCTGCCCCGGTCCAAGGTTTCGATCACTGCGTCCCGGGTTGCGATCACGGCAGTTGCCGCCAGTCCGGAAGATAAAAAGCGCCTTGAGAAAAAGTTGAACAACGACGCGCCTGCCGGGGTCGCACTGGCGCTCAACATCACGTCACCACGCCCGGTGATCGCCCCATTCACACTTCGATTTGTCATCGACGAAAAGAGCGCGCGGTTTGATGCCTGCTCTGCCGACACGGAAGCCGCCCGCGATACCATCCTCGCAGCCGCAATCGCGGTGGGGCTTTCGGGCGATGCCAGTTGCACATTAGGACTTGGAACGCCCTCGACCCGCTGGGGTGAAGCGGTTGAATTCGGGATTGCAGCACTCGGCGATATCGGCGGCGGCACGCTGACATTTTCGAATGCCGACATCACGCTGGTGGTGCCGCAAGGCACGTCGGCCGCGGCATTCGACCGGAGAATGGGCGAGTTGGAAAATGCCCTGCCCGACGTCTTTTCACTGAATGCGGTCTTGCCCGCGCTTCCCGAGAAAAGCGAATCCGAGACTCAGGCACCGATCGAATTCGTCGCTACGCGCTCTCCGGAAGGACTCGTGCAGTTGCGCGGCCGTCTTGGCGACGAAGCCACACGCGCCGCGGTGGAAAGCTTCGCCGCCGCGCATTTCGGAGCCAACCGGATTTACCCGGCAACCCGAATCGCGGAGGATCTTCCACCGGGATGGCCAAGCCGCGTGCTTTCCTCCCTCGAAGCACTGGCGCTTCTCAACAACGGCGTCGCGATGGTTACACCCGACAACGTCGACATCACCGGCATATCCGGTCGTCCTGACGCAAAAGCGGAAATCTCGCGCATTTTATCGTCCAAGCTAAAGGACGGTGCGAAGTTCACGTTGGATGTCACTTATTCCAAGGAACTCGATCCGCTTGCCGGGTTGCCCACTCCGGAAGAATGCGTTGCGTCCATCAACGAGGCCACGAACAAGCGAAAGATCACCTTTGAGCCGTCATCGTCCGAGATCGAAGGCGAGGCAATGAATACAATTGATGCTATCGCCGAATTGCTTCGCAATTGTCAGTCGGTCCAGATCGAAATCGGTGGTCACACGGATAGTCAGGGACGCGAAATCATGAATCAGCAGTTGTCGCAAGCGCGTGCGGATTCGGTGCTGAATGCCATCATGGCGCGGCGTGTTCTGACTTCGAACCTGACCGCACTGGGTTACGGTGAGGAAAAGCCGATCGCTGACAACGAGACCGAGGCGGGGCGCGAAGCAAACCGCCGGATCGAGTTCCAGCTTGTGCTGCCTGATGAGAGCGCCGAGGATGCCAACGCCGAGGAAAGCATTGAGGAAAAGAAACCGTGAACGGATCGGAATTCATCGTCGCGACCGCCGCGATTCTGTTCGTTGCCTTTCTTGCCGGCTGGTTTGCGCATTGGCTGATCTCGCGGATCACGCGTGTGACACGTTCGGACATGGATGACCTTGATCGGATGGCGCAGGAATTGCATCAGGCCGAAGACGAGCGCGACCAGGCAATCGACTATCTGCACAAACGCGAATCCGATCTTTCCAATCAACTCACCCAGACCGAGGCTGAATTGCGGGCGGCAATGGACGGTCTGCGCGCCGCACGGCATGAATCGGATGAATTGCGCAGCTACATCGAACGCGTCAACCAATCGGGGTAATCCGTCGGTCCCATGTGCGACGTCATGCTCCGTCGGAATGGATTGCCTTGAAAGTGATCGTCGTCAGAGACCGGTCGATATTGGGAATCCCCAGCAGCCCCTCGTTGATGAAGACGCCGATATCCTTTTCCGCCGGAATATAAATCTTGGCCATCAGATCGAAATCGCCGCTTGTCGAATAAAGCTCGGACACGATCTCGCGCAGGTAGATCTCGCGAGCGACGTCGTAGGTTTTGCCGGGCTTGCAGCGGATCTGGACAAAGACGCATTGCATTGGCGATCTCCTTTGCGCGAATCCTAGTCTTGGCACCCGGACCCCGCAAGCAACAACCTCTGGACCTAAGAGTACGTCGGCACTGGCCCTAAGCGGTGCGGTTGACGGCCCCTAGGATGCGGCTCGACGCGAACGGGGGTCGCACCCGTGTCGGTTTCCGGTTTAGATAGCCGGCAAAGGAGAATGCAGTCCCGATGCAGCAACCGACAATCGACACGTCGCCAAAGGTCTCGGACGAGATCCGAAAGACCACTTGCTACATGTGCGCGTGTCGCTGCGGCATCAACGTTCACATGAAGGATGGTCAGGTCGCTTATATCGAAGGCAACCGCGATCATCCGGTCAACAAGGGCGTTCTGTGCGGCAAGGGTTCGGCTGGGATCATGCAGCATCTGAGTCCGGCGCGGCTGCGCGCGCCCATGAAGCGGGTCGGACCCCGCGGTTCGGGCGAATTCGAGGAAATCAGCTGGGAGGAGGCGCTCGAAACCGCTGTGTCTTGGCTGAAACCGCTGCGCGACAGCGATCCCTCGCGGATGGCGTTCTTTACAGGTCGCGACCAGTCGCAAAGTTTCACGTCATGGTGGGCGCAGGCCTATGGAACGCCGAATTACGCGGCGCATGGCGGGTTCTGTTCGGTCAATATGGCGGCTGCCGGCATCTACACGATGGGCGGTGCGTTCTGGGAGTTTGGTCAGCCCGATTGGGAGCGCTCGAAGTTGTTCATGATTTTCGGCGTTGCCGAGGATCACGACAGCAATCCTATCAAGATGGGCATCGGTCGACTGAAGGCCCGCGGTGCCAAGATTATCGGCGTGAACCCAGTCCGCTCCGGCTACAATGCCGTTGCCGACGAATGGGTCGGAATCACACCGGGGACCGATGGGCTATTCATTCTGAGCCTCGTTCACTGCCTGATGAAAGCCGGGAAGATCGACCTCGATTATCTGGCTCGGTTCACCGACGCGCCGTGCCTGGTTAACGAAGACCCCGCAAGCGACGAGCAAGGCCTGATCCTGCGAAACGAGGCCGGAAAGGCGCTGGTCATCGACCGGCGCACCGGCAAGCCCGCGCCGTTTGACGAACCCGGAGTGGAACCCGATCTGTCCGCCACTTATCGCCATGCGGGAATAACGCATCGACCGGTTCTGCATCACATGGCCGACAAGTATTTGAGCGACACTTTTGCGCCGGAGTCAGTTGCCGAGAGAACCGGTATCAGCGCGAAGCGCATTCGTGCCATTGCGGCGGAAATTGCCAGGGTAGCTTTCGATGAAGCGATCGAACTTGATTGCGAATGGACCGATTTTCGCGGCGTCAAACACAAGAAGATGGTTGGCCGTCCGGTCAGTTTTCATGCCATGCGCGGGATCAGCGCACATTCGAACGGGTTTCAGACGTGCCGCGCGCTTCACATGCTTCAGATCATCCTCGGTTCGGTTGAAACGCCCGGTGGCTTCCGGTTCAAACCGCCGTATCCCAAACCCGCGACCGCGCACCCCAAACCCCATGCGCGCGCGCAAGCAGGCAAACCGCTGGATGGTCCGCATCTGGGGTATGTGCAGGGGCCAGATGATCTGCTGATCGACGAAAACGGTGCGCCTAAGCGTATCGACAAGGCTTTCGGCTGGGAAAATCCCATGTCGGCACACGGCATGATGCACATGGTAATCTCGAACGCGCACGCTGGTGATCCCTACAAGATCGACACGCTGATGCTTTATATGGCGAACATGGCGTGGAATTCCTCGATGAACACGTCGGCTGTTATGAAGATGCTGACGGACACTGAAGACAATGGCGAATACGTCATACCCCGGATCATCTATTCCGATGCCTATTCCTCGGAAATGGTTGCTTACGCCGATTTGATCCTGCCCGATACGACGTACCTGGAGCGCCACGACTGCATCAGCCTGCTCGATCGTCCGATCTGTGAAGCAGAAGCGGCAGCCGACGCGATCCGCTGGCCCGTGGTAGAGCCTGATCGCGACGTGCGCGGCTTCCAGTCGGTGCTCTGCGATCTGGGCGCGCGTCTCGGTTTGCCGGGGTTTGTCGCATCGGATGGGTCGCAGAAATACGCAGACTATGCCGACTATATCCAGAACCATGAACGCAAGCCCGGCATCGGTCCGCTTGCAGGCTGGCGGGGCGACGGAACAGAGCACGGACGCGGCGCGCCCAATCCGGACCAGATCGAGAAATATAAGAAAAACGGAAGTTTCTGGATCTCGCACATTCCCAAGGAAGCCGAATTCTACAAGCCGTGGAACATGGTCTATCAGGACTGGGCCGTGAAGATCGGGATATTCGACGCGCCGACACCCTATCTATTCACTCTCTGGTGCGAGCCGTTGCGCCGATTCCAGCTCGCCGCGGAAGGCAAGCATCGACTGAGCCCGCCTGCGCATCTGAAATCGCGCTATGCCGAGACGATGGACCCGCTTCCGGTCTGGTATCCGCCTTTCTCTGAGACGGACGACGATTTCGACGTGCACGCGCTGACGCAGCGACCTATGGCGATGTATCACTCGTGGGGATCACAGAATGCCTGGCTGCGACAAATTCACGGCCGCAATCCGCTCTATCTGCCAACCAAGCTGTTCGAGAGACATGGCTTCGCGGAAGGCGACTGGGCACGCGTGACATCGCCGCACGGAGAGATCACGGTGCCTGTCGCACACATGGCAGCGCTCAACGAAAACACCGTTTGGACGTGGAATGCGATCGGGAAACGCAAGGGTGCTTGGGCATTGGACGAAGACGCGCCGGAAGCCACAGAGGGCTTCCTGCTCAATCATATCATCAACGAGTTATTGCCACCGAGGGGCGACGGCTTGAGATGGGCGAATTCCGACCCGATCACCGGACAGGCTGCATGGTTCGACTTGCGGGTAAAGATCGAGAAGGTCGCCGCAGAAGCTGAGACGCAGCCATCGCACCGGGCGCAGAAAAGCCCCGTTGGTCAGGGGCCGGATGTGGTCGAGCAAAAGGTGGGCGCATGACTTCGCTTCCGTCGCACACCGAGAAATCGCTCGGTCTTGTCATCGACCTTGACACATGTGTCGGCTGCCATGCGTGCGTCACGGCCTGTAAAGGCTGGAACACCGAGAATTACGGCGCGCCGCTTGCCGACACCGACGCCTATGGCGCGGACCCTGTCGGCAGTTTTCTTAACCGTGTCCACAGTTACGAGGTCCAGCCAGAAGCCGGAGCCGCGCAGCTTTATCACTTCCCGAAATCTTGCCTGCACTGCGCCGATGCGCCGTGCGTCACCGTCTGCCCGACCGGAGCCAGCTATAAGCGCGTCGAGGACGGGATCGTTCTGGTGAACGAGAGCGACTGTATCGGTTGCGGACTTTGCGCCTGGGCCTGCCCTTATGGCGCGCGCGAAATGGACCCGGTCGAGAAAGTGATGAAGAAATGCACTTTGTGCGTCGACCGCATCTACAACGAAAACCTGCCCGAGGAAGACCGCGAGCCTGCCTGCGTTCGGACCTGTCCGGTGGGCGCACGTCATTTCGGGGATTTTGCGGATCCCGAAAGCAATGTCTCGAAACTGGTCGCCGCGCGCGGAGGTATAGAACTGATGCCGGAACAGGGGACCGCGCCCGTCAATCGCTACCTGCCCCCGCGCCCGAAAGACGAGGCACCGGAGTTCGACGTCTTGTCGCCCTATCTTGAGCCGGTCGATGAAGAAGCGTCCGGATTTCTGGGCTGGCTGGATCGCACCCTGGAAAAGATCAACTGAATGCATCCCGCCCCGTCGATCATTCTCTTCACGACTTTGTCGGGCCTCGGGTTCGGTCTGCTCGCCTTGCTTGGGCTAGGCTATCCGGATGTCACGGGTTGGACCGCGTTTGCGTTCTTCGCGATCGCCTACTTTCTCGCCTGCGCCGGTCTGGTGGCGTCGACCGTGCACCTCGGCCATCCCGAGCGCGCGCTTAAAGCGTTCACGCAGTGGCGGTCGAGCTGGCTCAGCCGCGAAGGTTGGCTGGCCGTGATAACCCTTCTGCTGATGGCGATCTACGGTTTCGGACTGGTGTTCCTGGACGCGCGCCTCACGATTACCGGCTATCTCGGCACCATCTTTTCGCTGGCAACCGTCTTCGCGACATCAATGATTTACATGCAGCTCAGGACCGTGCCGCGCTGGAACCACTGGTCGCCACCGGTTCTGTTCCTGGCCTATGCGCTTGCAGGCGGCACCCTTCTTGCGGGGCAGGTCAGCGTCGCGCTTTGGCTGCTGCTTGCTCTCGGCATATTGCAGATCGTCGCCTGGATGGATCAGGACCGTCGCGAAGCCGCGTCGGATACAACGCTGGCAACGGGAACCGGCCTCGGCGGGATCGGTGCCGTCCGCGCATTCGAGCCGCCCCACACCGGATCGAACTACCTCACGAACGAAATGGTCTATCGCGTGGGCCGCAAACACGCGCAGGTATTGAAAGTGATCTCGGTGATCCTGGCGGCATTTCTGCCCGCCGTATTACTGATGCTTCCGTTTCACCATCTGATCGCTGTCGTCGCGATTTTTTCGCATCTTGCGGGGGTTCTGGTGCAGCGCTGGCTTTTCTTCGCCGAAGCAAAGCACGTCGTCGGCCTTTACTACGGGAAGTGATTTAGCGGCATTTGGGACACCGCCCCACGACCTCGACACTTGTGCGCGACACCGCAAATCCGATCCCTGCTGCAACAGAGCCGATTGCGGCCTGGACACGATCTTCGGGTGCCTCGGCGACCGTCTGGCAAACCTCGCAAATGAAAAATGCGGGCTCGTGATCCTCGCCGGGGTGCATACATGCCGCGAATGCGTTCAAGCGGCGAACCCGATGAACAAATCCATGTTCGACTAGGAAATCCAAAGCGCGATAGGCGACCGGAGGCTGGTTGGCAAATCCATCCTTGGCCAACCTCTCAAGCACTTCATAGGCACCGTAAGCCCGGTGACCCTCTAATAAGATCTCCAGCACCCGCCGACGCACCGGCGTCAGTCTCAGCCCGCGCTCGGCCGCGATTTTTTCGGCATGTTCAATTGCTGCGCCGGAGCAGTCGGTGTGATCGTGGGCATGAAACGCGGGCGCGTTGTCTGAGAGCGTGGCCATGCAACACATATAGACCTGACACTCGCTCCCAACCAGCCCACTTGCCATGTGACCACTGCGAAAAGCCTTGCGACAATGCAGCCGAAGGCTTGGGCGAATCCGTTGTATCCCCCGGCTTGACGGCATAGTGTCCGTGCGAAAACTGCGACAATTACCGCAGAACATGGACATTCAAAGGAGACGCCTCCCATGACCAACGTCGTCATCGCTTCAGCCGCCAGAACACCTGTCGGTAGTTTCAGCGGCAGTTTCGCCAACACACCGGCCCACGATCTGGGCTCGGCGGTTCTGGAAGAACTGGTCGCACGCGCGGGTATCGACAAATCCGACGTCAGCGAAACGATCCTTGGACAGGTGCTGACTGCCGGTCAGGGCCAGAACCCTGCACGCCAGGCGCATATCAACGCCGGTCTGCCGAAGGAAAGCGCGGCTTGGAGCATCAATCAGGTATGCGGTTCGGGACTTCGCGCCGTCGCCCTTGGCGCGCAGCACATCATGTTGGGCGATGCCACGATCGTCGCAGCGGGCGGCCAGGAAAACATGTCGATGTCGCCCCACGTTCAGAATTTGCGGGCCGGGCACAAGATGGGCGATATGAAGTTCATCGACTCGATGATCAAGGACGGGCTTTGGGACGCGTTCAACGGCTATCACATGGGCCAGACTGCCGAAAACGTGGCCGAACAATGGCAGATCGGTCGCGAGCAGCAGGACGAATTTGCGGTCGCATCGCAGAACAAGGCCGAAGCGGCGCAGAAAGCCGGCAAATTCGATGACGAAATCGTCGCCTTCACGGTCAAGACGCGCAAGGGCGACATCATCGTCGATAAGGACGAATACATTCGCCACGGCGCGACCATGGAAGCCATGCAGAAACTGCGCCCGGCCTTCGCCAAGGACGGCTCGGTGACTGCGGCGAACGCCTCGGGCCTGAACGACGGCGCGGCTGGTGCCCTGCTGATGAGTGCGGAAGAAGCGAAGAAGCGCGGCATTGAACCTCTGGCGCGGATCGCCTCATATGCGACGGCTGGTCTTGATCCCTCGATCATGGGCGTCGGACCGATCCACGCGTCGCGCAAGGCGTTGGAAAAGGCCGGTTGGTCAGTTTCCGATCTGGACCTTGTCGAGGCCAACGAAGCCTTCGCTGCACAGGCCTGCGCCGTGAACAAGGACATGGGCTGGGATCCTTCAATCGTGAACGTCAACGGCGGCGCAATTGCCATCGGCCACCCGATCGGCGCGTCCGGGGCGCGTGTGTTGAATACGCTGCTTTTCGAGATGAAGCGCCGTGACGCCAAGAAGGGTCTCGCCACGCTTTGCATCGGTGGCGGAATGGGCGTGGCCATGTGCGTTGAACGCGACTGACTTGTTACAGATGGCGAGACTTGAGGGAGTCTCGCCGCCGATTCAGATCAAGAAAAAAATTGGGAGGAGAGAACTATGGGACGTGTAGCACTGGTGACCGGAGGCACCCGCGGGATTGGCGAGGCGATTTCGAAAGCGCTAAAAGCCGAAGGCCATGAGGTCGCGGCGACTTACGCTGGCAACGACGAAAAGGCCAAGGCCTTTACCGACGCAACGGGTATCAAGACCTACAAGTGGAACGCGGCGGATTACGAGGCGTCAAAGGCTGGTATCGCCGATGTCGAAGCTGACCTTGGCCCCATCGAGATCGTTGTCGCGAACGCAGGCATTACCCGAGATGCGCCGTTCCACAAGATGACGCCCGAGCAATGGAAAGAGGTCATCGACACCAACCTCACCGGGGTCTTCAACACGGTCCATCCGATCTGGCCGGGCATGCGCGAACGCAAGTTTGGCAGGGTCATCGTGATTTCTTCGATCAATGGCCAGAAGGGCCAGTTCGCACAGGTCAACTATGCTGCGACGAAAGCGGGCGACCTGGGCATCGTGAAATCGCTGGCGCAAGAAGGCGCGCGCGCCGGTATCACAGCCAACGCGATCTGCCCGGGCTATATCGCCACCGAGATGGTCATGGCTGTTCCGGAGAAGGTGCGAGAGTCCATCATCGCCCAGATCCCCGCCGGCAGATTGGGAGAACCTGAAGAAATCGCGCGCTGCGTTGCATTCCTTGCCTCAGACGATTCCGGCTTCATCAATGGCTCGACAATTTCGGCGAACGGTGGGCAATTTTTCGTCTGACCCAAGCCATTGAATTCTGACAAGGGCCGGTCCCCGTGACCGGCCCTTTTTTATTTAGCAACTTGCGGCGAATGATCAGCGGCGCACGACAACCAGGAAGGACGGATAGCCCTTCGATTTGTCACTGACGACATTCAGCCCGCTTGGCGCGGGAAAACGGCCATACATCCGGTCTTTCCTCGATTGGATCGACGCGCAGGTACCGAATTCGAATCGCTATCCGAGGGCCACCGCGCCATTGCGGCAACCGACGTTCAAGTGATTCCGAGATTTAGTGGCTAAGCCGCTCGATTTCCTCTTTCAGCTTCAGCTTTTGCTTCTTGAGCGCGGTCAGGTGGAGATCGTCAAAAGCCGGGCTGCGCTGTGCCTTTTCGACTTCCTCTGAGA
>JBBKWG010000296.1:0-8410 GCA_037968835.1 Paracoccaceae bacterium | reverse complement strand
GGCGAACTGCCGAAATCACGCTCCTGTGACGATTGTAGCGCGACTGTGCATTTCTGACGATATTATCGCTGATCGTTCTCTAAACGTTCACAATAAGGCACGCCAACCGGCGACTTTTTGCATACTCAAGAATTAGGCTTTAATGTGGCAGGGATTTCCGGCAATTGGTCCGGCAATCAGAACCTGCATGTTGCAGGCTTATGAGTGGGGGCTGGTATGAAGCACTTACGATCCGCCGTAATGGCGACACTGATAACTTTGAGCGCATCCGCGGCTATGGCAGCCACGGTTACAACGCACTCATTCGATCTGCGCAGGCCAAGTGAAGGCGGCGATACTGCCGATGCCGGGACGACTACCGGAACGAGTTTCGCGATCACCTCGGGCGGACTGACAGGAACCTTTACCGGAGGCTACGCCGAAGACGCCGCGTTCACCGATGGCGAGTTGACCAGCGGGAACATCGGCACCGCCGCCAGTCTCAGTCGGTGGGTTACCGGCGCCGGTATTTGCGGACCACGCGCGTGCGTGGCTCGTGATCCGAACGAACCGCACACCGTCGACGGTGTTGGTTCGGGCAACAACGATTTCGATTTCATCCAGATGGCGTTCAAGAATTCGGACGGCGAGGCGGTTGACGTCACGCTGACGCAGCTCGTCTTTGGATATGTCGGACGATTCAGCTGGGGCGGTGGCACGCATGGCTATGAGGGCACCAACGGCAGCTTTCAGGTCGTGCTGGACAGCCTTGACGACAACATCATCGGACTGGGCGACTGGAGTGTCTTTTCAGGCGTCGCAACCAGCCTTTACAAGAACAGCGTCTTCAACCTGCCGGAAGGCAGTAACCTGACCGACGACGTGTTCGGCATCATGGCCGGGTTGAACGGAAGCTGGAAGCTGCGGGGCGTGACGGTCCAGTACATGACCACACCACCGCCGCCACCACCGCCACCGGAAATTCCGTTGCCGGCCGCGGGCTGGCTGATGATCCTCGGACTTGGCGGATTGGCTGCGCTGAAGCGGCGCGCTGGCTGACGAATGATACTGGGACAGAGACGGGGGCGGCTTTCAGGCCGCCCTTTGTCGTTTCAGAACCCGACCCGGTCGCCGCCCTTGAGGTTCAGCATTGCGCGCGCCTCGTCAGGGCTGGCGATCTCGTAACCGAGGCTTTCAATCAGATTGCGGACAATTGTGACCTGCTCGGCATTCGATGTCGCGAGCTTTCCCGGTCCTGACCAAAGCGAGTCCTCCAGCCCGACTCGGACGTTGCCGCCAAGCGCGATTGATTGCGCGGCGATCCGCATCTGGTTCGCGCCCGCCCCGAGCACTGACCACTGATAATCAGCGCCAAACAACCGGTCGGCGGTGCGCTTCATGTGCAGGACGTCCTCGGGATGCGAGCCGATGCCGCCCAGAAGCCCAAAGACCGACTGGATGAACAACGGTGGCTGCACAAGACCACGGTCCAGGAAATGCTTGAGGTTGTAGAGATGCGAGATGTCATAGCATTCGAATTCGAAGCGCGTGCCGTTTTCGGCGCAGGTGGTCAGGACATATTCGATGTCCGCGAAGGAGTTGCGGAAGACGAGATCGCGGGAGGCCTCGAGATGTTCGCGTTCCCAGTCGTGGCGAAATTCGGTGTATCGGTTCAGCATCGGGTAAAGACCGAAATTCATCGACCCCATGTTCAGGCTCGCCAACTCGGGCTGCCAATGTGCGGCGGGGCGGACTCGCTCGGCCACACCCATGAACGGCGAACCACCGGTCGTCAGGTTCAATACCGCGCCCGTGCCCTGCTTGATGCGCGACAGGAACGGGGCAAACGCCTCGGCTGACTGGTCGGGCTTGCCGGTTTCAGGATCGCGGGCGTGCAGGTGGAGGAGAGCGGCCCCGGCCTCGGCCGCTCCAAGGGCCGCGTCGGTGATCTCGTCGGGAGTGACGGGCAGGTGCGGCGACATCGACGGGGTGTGGATTGCGCCGGTGACAGCGCAAGTGATGATGATCTTGCGGGAAGACGACATGGGGCGCGGCTCCTTATGCGCGGAGGCGGGGACGATTGATCGACGCGCCTGTCGCGCGCCGATCCACCGGGGCTGCGTGCCCCGGACCCTCGGAATATTTCAACCAAGAGGAAGGGACGCGGGGGCGGGATGTCTAATACGAAACCGACCACCCGTGCCTGGGTTGCGTCTTACTCCATCGGTTTGAAGTTGAACTCGCCGCCCTCTTTCAGACCCGAGGGCCAGCGCGAGGTGACGGTCTTTGTGCGGGTGTAGAAGCGGAAGGCATCGGGACCGTGCTGGTTCAGATCGCCGAAGCCAGACTTCTTCCAGCCGCCGAACGTGTGATAGGCCAGCGGCACCGGAATCGGGACGTTGATGCCGACCATGCCGATATTGATGCGGTGCGCGAAATCGCGGGCGGTATCGCCGTCGCGGGTGAAGATCGCGGTGCCGTTGCCGTATTCGTTGTCCATTGCCAGCGCCAGCGCGTCTTCGTAATTTTTTGCGCGAACGGTCGACAGGACGGGTCCGAAGATCTCCTGCTTGTAGATATCCATGTCCCGGGTCACCCGGTCGAACAGATGCGGGCCAACGAAAAAGCCGTCCTCGTATCCCTGCATCGAGAAGTTGCGGCCATCGACGACAAGCTCGGCACCCTGTTTGACGCCCTGTTCGATCAGGCCAAGCACACGTTCCTTCGCGGCTGCGGTGACGACCGGTCCGTAATCGACATCGTTGCCGGCGGTGTAGGGACCGACCTTCAGTTTTTCGATGCGCGGGACCAGCTTTTCAATCAGACGGTCGGCGGTTTCTTCGCCCACGGGGACCGCGACCGAAATTGCCATGCAGCGTTCACCCGCTGCGCCATAGCCCGCCCCGACAAGCGCATCGGCAGCCTGGTCCATGTCGGCGTCGGGCATGACGATCATGTGGTTCTTCGCGCCACCAAAGCACTGAACGCGCTTGCCGTTGGCACAGCCGCGCGAATAGATGTATTCCGCGATCGGCGTCGAGCCGACAAAGCCGATGGCGGCAATGGTCGGGTTGTCGAGGATCGCATCGACCGATTCCTTGTCGCCGTTCACGACCTGCAGGATACCGTCGGGCAGGCCCGCTTCCTTCAGCAACTCCGCCAGCATAAGCGGCACCGAGGGATCACGCTCCGAGGGCTTCAGGATGAAGGCGTTGCCGCAGACGAGGGCGGGCGCCATCTTCCACAGCGGGATCATCGCGGGGAAGTTGAAAGGTGTAATGCCCGCGGCGACGCCGAGCGGCTGGCGCATCGAGTACATGTCGATGCCGGGTCCGGCACTGTCGGTGAAATCGCCCTTCAGAAGGTGCGGCGCGCCGATGCAGAATTCGACGACTTCCAATCCGCGTTGCACGTCGCCCTTGGCATCCGGGATGGTTTTGCCGTGTTCGCGCGACAGCGCCTCGGCCAGCTTATCCATGTCGCGGTTCAGCAGGCGCACGAATTCCATCATCACGCGGGCGCGGCGTTGCGGGTTGGTCGCGCCCCATTTCGGCTGAACTTCGGTGGCGCTGGCGACGGCTGCGTCAAGTTCCGCTTTCGACGCGAGCGGCACGCGTGCCTGCACTTCGCCCGTTGCCGGGTTGAAAACATCGGCGAAACGGCCCGACGTGCCTTTGACACGGGCACCGTTGATGAAATGGCTGAGTTCTTCCATGGAATCCTCCCCTGGGCGTTCACCGGCACAATAGGGCTGGCTTGGCTGTACGAAAAGCGGCAGTTTGCCAAAAGGGCTTTGCATAAATACATGGACGGATCGGCAAATGGATTGGGATGATATGCGAATTTTCCTGTCCGTATCGCGCGAGGAAAGCCTGTCGGGCGCGGCGCGGCGGCTGCGGCTCGATCCGGCGACAGTCGGGCGTCGGATTGCGCGGCTCGAGCGTGACATGCAGGCAGTGCTGTTCGTGAAATCGCCGCAAGGCTACGTTCTGAGCGAGGCGGGAGAGCGTCTGGGCGCTCATGCCGAGGCTGCCGAGGCCGCAATGACCGGTGCCGTGACCGAGGTCAGGGGCGGCGCGCAGGGGTTGACCGGAACGATACGGCTGGGCGCGCCCGATGGCTGCGCCACCTATCTGTTGCCGCAAGTTACCCGTCGGATCGTAGCCGAGAACCCCGGACTTGATGTTCAGATCGTTGCGTTGCCGCGGGTGTTCAACCTGTCCAAGCGCGAGGCGGACATGGCGATCGGGGTCAGTCGTCCGACGGCGGGGCGACTGACGATCCAGAAAATCGCCGACTATGATCTGCATCTGGCGGCGTCGCGCGACTATCTGGCTGCACATCCGCCGATCCGCAGTCGCGCAGATCTGGGCGGGCATCCGGTGGTCGGCTATATCGCGGACATGATCTTCGACCGGGAACTGGATTATCTGGCGGAGCTTGGCCTCAGGCGCGTCGATCTTGCATCGAACCTTGTCGGGGTGCAGGTCAATTGGCTGCGGGCAGGCGGTGGGATCGGTGTTGTCCACGACTTCGCGCTACCGGATGCGCCGGAACTGGTGTTGATCCTGCCCGATGAATTGTCGCTCAGCCGGGCATTCTGGCTGATCCGGCACGCCGACGATGCAAAGGTCGGTCGGCTGAACCGGTTTGCCGTGGCGCTGGCCGATGGACTGAAAGCCGAGATCGCGGCGCGTGGACGTGCTTGACAGTGACCGCCCGGGGGTGTGACGCTCGACACGAAGCCGTGAGCGGAGGAGGCCATCATGCTTGTGCGTCAGATACTTAACTCCAAGGGGGGTGGCGACGTCGTGACGATCAAGTCAAACACGTCGGTCTCGGATGCGGTCGTGCTTTTATCAGAGAAGCGGATCGGGGCGGTTGTGATCTCGGACGACGGGACAGTGCCGCTTGGAATCTTGTCTGAGCGCGACATTGTGCGGGAAATGGGTCGGCGCGGGGCGAGTTGCCTGGATGAAATCGTGTCGGACATGATGACGCGCGATCTGACCAGTTGCACGTCGGACGAAACCGCCGACGGTGTGCTGGCAAAGATGACTGTGGGGCGATTTCGCCACCTGCCGGTGATGGACGGTCCGGCGATGATCGGGCTGATTTCCATCGGTGACGTGGTGAAGGCGCGGCTTTCGGAACTGGCAATGGAAAAGGACGCGCTGGAAGGAATGATCAAGGGTTTCTGATCCGGCGTCCGTTCTCATGCGGTCAAGTTATTGAAATTAAGCGACGAGTAAGAAACCTGCCGCCTGTGCAGGACTGGGGACGAAAGTTTGATAAAGCGCATTGCCCTCTATCCGGGCACGTTCGATCCGGTGACTTTAGGGCATCTCGACATAATCCGGCGGGCGACGGTTCTGGTCGACAGATTGGTGATCGGCATTGCCATCAATCGCGACAAGGGCCCGCTGTTTTCGCTTGATGAACGGGTCGCTATGATCGAATCCGAGTGCGCCCCGATTGCGCAGGAAACGGGCGTCGAGATCGTCGCCCACCCGTTTGAAAACCTGCTGATCGACTGCGCGCACGACGTTGGCGCCGGTCTGATCGTGCGCGGGCTGCGGGCCGTGGCGGATTTTGAGTACGAATACCAGATGGTCGGGATGAACCGGGTTCTGGATGATAGCGTCGAGACGGTGTTCCTGATGGCGGATGCCGAATATCAGGCGATTGCGTCGAAGCTGGTCAAGGAAATCGCGCGGCTTGGCGGCGATGTGTCGAAATTCGTAACGCCTGCGGTCAAGGATGCGCTTGTTTCGCGAATGCAGAAAAACGGGTTCTGAAACGCGAAACGGGCAAGCGATTTGCTTGCCCGGTCACTTTGTCTGATTGTCGGCCGGGGCAAACCCGGTCAGTGTCTCAATTGCCATAAACCGCACGGTGGGCGATTGCTTTGATGTCGCCGGAATAGATGTCGAGGTCGAGCGCGGTGTCGATCGGAAGTCTTGACAGCGCGCGAACGGTGCGGTGGTAGTCAGCGCGCTTTTTGATGTCGTTCAGAAAGTTCATTTTTATCTCCAGTTGTCGAACCGTTTGTTCGATGGCAGGGATATGGGCCCTATGTTAGCGCTAAACAAGCGATGGATAGTGATAGCCGCCATGCATCAGTTGCATGGCGTAACAGGCGAGATATTAACATAAAAATGGGAAGGCAATTCGACCTTCCCGTTAATTCTCGGGTCTTGGGGTGTCAAAGGCAAAGATCAGCGCCCGTAAACGGCGCGGGACGCGATGGCGGGTATGTCGCCGTAATAAATGTCGAGATCAAGACGGGTATCAATGTTTGTCGCGCGCAGCTCGGCAACGGTGCGGTTGTAGAGAACGCGTTTCCTGGCGCGGTCGCGGACAGTATCGTAAAGCGAGTTCATTTTCCGGCTCCTTCTTCTTGGACGCATGACGTCTTCAGGTGAAAGAGTTTCAGTCGTTTCGTGCGCGACACAAGCGCCAAAATCGCAATGCTGCCTTGCAGCAACTGCATTGCAGAAAAAAACGCGCCCGGTCAGGGCGCGCTCATGCAAACTTTGAATCGAGTCCGGATCACGCTCTCAGCGAAAGCGACCGTGACAAAACCGATCCGTCAGGCTTCATCCATCAATTGCGCTTTGGCGACGATCATCAATTCGGCCATCTTGGCGCGAATTTGGGCTTCGCTCGCCTTGTCGCCAAGATCGCCCGAAACCTTGCGGTAGACGTCCTCGTCGCCAGCTTCCTCGAAATCGGCCTTGATGACTTCCTTGGCATAGGCGGCGGCATCGTCGCCCGATCTGCCCATCAAATCAGCGGCCCACAATCCCAACAGCTTGTTGCGGCGGGCCTCGGCCCGGAACTGCATCTCGGCGTCGTGCGCAAACTTGTTTTCAAACGCGTTTTCACGTTCGTCGAATGTGGCCATGTGCCTCTCCCTCGGGTCATTCGGTCGGAATTGATACTGATATGCCCTTGGCTGCGCCACTTCACAAGGCCTCGTCTTGCCCGGTGGTCTGGATTGCCCTATAGCGACTGCGCGCGCGGGATATATATCCGGCGGCAGGGACATTTTCGGGAAGATAGCATGGCACGGCGCAAGAAGGTCTACGAAGGCAAGGCCAAGATACTCTATGAAGGCCCCGAGCCGGGCACCTACGTGCAGTATTTCAAGGACGACGCCACCGCCTTCAACGCGCAAAAGAAGGACGTGATCGAAGGCAAGGGTGTTCTGAACAACCGCCTGTCGGAGTTCTTCATGAAGGGTCTGGCGCAGATCGGCGTGCCGACGCATTTCATCAAGCGCATCAACATGCGCGAGCAACTGATCCGTCAGGTCGAGATCATTCCGCTTGAGATCATCGTGCGGAATTTTGCCGCGGGTACGATGAGCACGCGTCTGGGGCTGGAAGAGGGCACCGCGCTGCCGCGGCCTATCGTCGAATTCTGCCTGAAGGACGACGCGCTTGGCGACCCGCTGGTCAGCGAAGAGCACATTATCGCGTTCGGCTGGGCCAGTCAGCAGGATCTGGACGACATGATCGCGCTGGCGCTGCGCGTCAACGACTTCATGTCGGGGTGCATGCTGGCGGTCGGTATCAAGCTGGTCGATTTCAAGATCGAGATCGGACGGGTCTGGGACAACGATTATCAGCGCCTCATCATCGCCGACGAAATCAGCCCCGACAGTTGCCGCCTCTGGGACATCGAGACCGGGCGCAAGCTCGACAAGGACGTGTTCCGCCGCGATCTGGGCAATCTGACCGATGCCTATACTGAAGTGGCGCGGCGTCTGGGGGTCTTGCCCTCGAACGTGACGCACGCGACCAAGCCGACACTTATCAACTGAAAGACCGGGGGCAGGTGATGCAGGCACGTGTTCACATCATGCTGAAAGAAGGCGTTCTCGATCCCCAGGGCGAGGCCGTGCGCCATGCGCTTGGCACGCTGGGGTTCGATCATGTTCAGGGCGTCCGCCAGGGCAAGGTGATCGAGCTGGAACTGGCCGGTGACGATGCGGCGGCTGCCAAAGCCGAGGTTGCGAAGATGTGCGAGGCTCTGCTCGCCAACACCGTGATCGAACGCTACGAGGTCGAGATCCTCTGATGCGGGCGGCGGTGCTTCGGGCGTATAACGAAGACCTGTCCATCGAAGATGTGGCCGACCCGGACTGCCCCGAAGACGGGGTGGTGCTGAAGGTGCTGGCCTGCGGCATTTGCCGGTCGGACTGGCACGGCTGGGTCGGCGAGCATCCCCGCGTGAAGCCCGGACAGATCGGCGGTCACGAATATTGCGGCGAGGTGGTCGCGGCGGGGCCGCGCGCGGCCTATGCGCTCGGGGATCGGCTGATTGCGCCGTTCATACTGGCGTGCGGCATCTGTCCTGCCTGCCGTTCGGGCGACAGCAACACCTGCGCCGATCAGCGGCTGCCGGGGTTCATCGAACCGGGCGC
>JBBKWG010000295.1:0-18855 GCA_037968835.1 Paracoccaceae bacterium | reverse complement strand
AATCTGGGTCTTTCAGACGATGAAAGAGCTGAAATGCTTCCAAGTGGCAAGCAGACGGTTATCGCCAACAGGGTTCATTGGTCAAAAACATACCTTAAACAGGCGGGCTTGGTTCGAAGTTCTAAGCGCGGCTGGTACGAGACTACTGACTCGGGAAAAGAGGTCCTAAGGGATGTCTCCATCGAACTGAACACGAAATATCTTGAGCGCTTTGATCTTTTTCAAGAGTTTAGATCTCGCTCTCGTGACAATCAGAAAGATGAGCTTACCGACATAACTGGCACTTCCGATGCCGCAACGCCGGATGAAACGATCCTTGCCGCCTATAAGAAACTTAACAATGCCCTAGCAGCCAACCTATTGGACTACGTGCGTGGCGCGTCACCCGCATTCTTCGAGCAGCTTATTGTCGAATTGTTCATAGCTATGGGCTACGGGGGCACATCCGAAGAGGCCGGCAGAGCCTTGGGTCAGTCTGGCGATGGTGGCATCGATGGAGTAATTGACCAAGACCCCTTAGGCGTGGATCAAATATACTTGCAGGCCAAGAGATATGCTCAGGGCAACAGCATAGGCCCGGGTGATATCCGAGATTTTTTCGGCGCTCTCAGCCTTATGAAGGCTAACAAAGGCATATTCGTCACGACATCTGCTTTCACCGGCACTGCGGTTCAGACTGCCCAGAACCTTGGTTCACGGATTGTTTTGATTGATGGCCCAGAACTGGCCGAATTGATGATCCGATACAATATCGGCTGCCGGGATAAGAACGTGCTCCACATCAAGGAAATAGATGAAGGCTTCTTCGATGAAGAAGGTTGAGAGTTTGGCCCAAGCACTCTTGACCCGTCAGAACCGCTGGCGCAGCTTGTGAAGGCGCTCAACCTCCTTGAGTATCGCTCTCCAGTACGCCGCAGATACGGTTTCACCCTCAGCTTCAACTTCTGCAAGGCGCTCTTTTGTTTTCGCGACAGCCCCGTTTCCGAAGAGTTCAACTGTCGCTCTCGCCACCATTCTTAGCTCGCGCGTCTCCGGCGGTTCATCCGAGCCATCCTCGTCATTCATTTTTTTGCACATTGGTATTAGTTGCGGGCATCCGGTGCGTGGGAGCCTATCTGCGAGCTACCAGAGAGTCACGGCTGCACAGAGCTTTCGGTGTTCTCGCATGAAGTTGTATTTCAGTTTGTTGTTTGCTGATGATAGGCCGCCCGACCCGAGTCGCGATGTTAACCAAAAAACCTTATAGAAGCAGACATGGATACGGACGCCGCGAAGGGCAACAAAGTCTGCGCGAAACAGCGAAGGTCGTCTCATCCCAAACCAGCCGTTCGTGCAACGCGCAGTGAACGGCAGTTCAGAGCCCATAGTCACAAATGCTGCAAGATGCATGAATGTCAGCTTTGAACGCTGGAGTAGGAAGGCTCTTGAAAAGTTTTGTTTGATCCGCGAACGTCACGGACAACCATTTTCATAACACAACCATTCACTTGAGGCTCCCATGCAATCCCAGCCTATGGCGTTCAAAGAAAAGTTATCTGATCCCACCAAACGACTGACAGCGCATGTCTGCACCATTCCCTCTGCAACGGTGACTCAAGCCATGGCAGCGGCTGGAAGTGACGCGGTCATAATTGATTTGGAACATGGTGCGATTGATTACGCGTCAGCCCATGCAATGATCGCAGCAACTTCTGGTACGTCATGTGCTCCGCTTGTCCGGGTCACAGAAAACGATGCGGCACAAGTAAAACGGGTGCTGGATCTTGGTGCTGAAGGTGTTGTGTTTCCGTTGATCCGTAGTGCCCAAGATGCTGTACGGGCTGTAGCCTCGCTTCGTTACCCGCCAAATGGCACGCGTGGTTTCGGGCCATTCCTCGCACATTCCCGTTGGGGTACGTCATTAATGGACTACCGCGAAACCGTCGATGGTAGTCTGGTTTGCTGTTTGCTGGTCGAGACACGGGATGCGATTGAAAACATCGAGGCAATATGTGCGGTGCCGGGGATTGATGCGATTATTCCAGCGCAGTTTGACCTATCGACAGATTTGGGCATTTCAGGCCAGTTCGACCACCCAGATTTTCTTGCGGCCATTGCAAAGGTCGAAGAAGCCGCGAACGCGGCAGGCATCCCACTGGGCAACGTTGGCCTTGCAAAGCCTCAGGCTGATGCGCTTTTCGCAAAGGGTTACCGCATCATCGCTGGCTTTGATATCCTGTGGCTCAAGGCGATGGCTGCGGAAACACAGTCATGGACACAATAGGCCGTACCTTGCCGGATAGCCCGCTCTGGACCATTTTGGATTGGTATAGCGTCGACGTAGACTGGCAAAAACGGCTCACTGACACGCTGCCTTTCGGAATGCGGACATTGCCGTAAGTGCAGCGAAAGCACACTTCGTCCGGCATTTCAGTCGTTCAGTTTTAGCGCAGCCAAAGGTCACTTCTGTTCACCCAGGAGTGAACTTCGAAAGCCGCTTTGACCCTGCCAACCAGCGGAGCGACACCCTCAAGATACCTTGTGTCCCGGAAGTGGACCGTGGGTGGACCTCAAGGTCTGCTCAGGGTGAACTCAAGGTTTGGGGTGAAAAGTCTGTCAAGGTTCATATACGTAAGCCCTGCCGCCCGTCCCCCCGTGGGGGGTCCTCGCTATCGAGGGAAACTTAAGCGGTACCCTCCCCCATTTACTTATTTCTCACATACATCTTGAGATTATAGGAGACATTCGAGCCCTGATAATAACCGCGCGACTTCAATTCGCCCGCCGTCACCTCGTGGTCGCCGATGTTGAACAGCAACAGCGCCTGCACCGCGTTGATTTCGAGCACGCCGAGGCGTTCGAATTCATCCTTAATGACATCCAGCAATAGCCGGTGGAGTCGTTCCACCATCGCAAGACTTTCCAGATAGTCGCCAAGGTAACCACGTTGGGTGGTCTGGCCCATTTGCTGATACATACTCATTCGTGCCTCCGCCGGTCTCTGCCCAGACGGAGATCTCGTCGGAAAATCCCAATATTGAGTTAAAGCGACGAAGATTTACGCGAAATGATGTGTCAGGCGTTCTCGGTCGACGCCCGAATGCGCTGAACCAGCGGAGCGAGTGCTGCCGGAGGCGTGGCCTGACCGCTCATCCATTTATAAAGCTCCTGATCGTTTTCCGAGAGAAGCGACTCGTAGTCTTCAAGCGTCTCAGCGTCGAGCGCGGCACCATGGCTGTCCCAGAACGGGCCGAGAATCAGATCCATTTCCTTGATGCCGCGACGCCACGAACGCATCCTCAGTCGTTTCAGCCGTGTGTCGTGCGGTTCGCTCATGCAGCCGCGAACGCCGATTTCAGTCGCTTTTCGAGAACGCCGATTTTTTCCGCTGCCTGGCTCATCTGCGTGCGCAAAACGCGCATTTCGGCCATCAGATCGTTGACATCGGCCGACGTGGTCAGGACTTCGTTCTGGTCAGGCCCCTGCCCTTCGCCGGTCAACAGCCATTTCATCGAAACGTTCAGCAGTCCCGACACCATCTGCAACTTGTTGGCGCGCGGTTCGGAAATATCATTCTCCCACGCTTCCACAGTCTTCAGACTGATACCCAGACGCTTGGCGAAATCCTTCTGCGACATGCCCTGCGCATCGCGCGCGGCGGACAGTCGGTCGCCGAATGTCGCTGCCTCTTCAGAATACCAATTTTCCTCGGACGTTTCATTCATTGACATGACTCCTAATTGCTTGCGGGTGGAATGGCGGGTTTCTATGACAGTTCAAAGCAAAGTTCCATGCGAGGCGACCATGCCTTTCCTTTCTGCGACACTGTCACGCGTCAAACCGTCTCCGACCATTGCTGTCACCACTCTGGCCGCAGAGTTGAAAGCGGCCGGGCGGGACGTGATCGACCTGGGTGCGGGCGAACCGGACTTTCCGACACCCGAAAACATTCGCGAGGCCGGAAAGCGCGCAATCGACGACGGCAAGACCCGATACACCGCGGTTGACGGTATTCCCGAGCTGAAGGCTGCAATCGTCGAAAAGTTCCGGCGTGAGAACGACCTAGATTACACGGTGGAACAGATCAGCGTCGGGACCGGCGGCAAGCAGGTGCTTTTCAACGCACTGATGGCGACGTTGAACCCCGGCGACGAGGTTATTGTTCCGGCGCCCTATTGGGTGAGTTATCCCGATATGGTGAAACTGTGCGGCGGCGAACCGGTGTTCGTCAAAGCCGATCTAGACGCCGGATTCCGCATCTCGCCCGAGCAGCTTGAGGCGGCGATCACGCCGAAGGCCAAGTGGCTGATCTTCAATTCTCCGTCCAATCCGACCGGCGCCGGTTACGACCGTGCCAGCCTGAAGGCGCTGACCGATGTGCTGGAACGTCACCCGCATGTCTGGATCCTGAGCGATGACATGTACGAGCATATTGCCTATCCCGGTTTCGAATTCTGCACGCCCGCCGAGGTCGCGCCAGCATTGATCGAGCGGACGTTGACACTGAACGGCGTGTCGAAAGCCTATGCCATGACCGGCTGGCGGATCGGCTATGCGGGCGGGCCGAAAGAGCTGATCGCGGCGATGCGGAAGGTTCAGTCGCAATCAACGTCGAACCCCTGCACGATTTCGCAATGGGCCGCAGTCGAGGCGCTGACCGGCCCGCAGCATTACATTGCCGAGAACAACGCGGTTTTCCTGCGCCGCCGCGATCTGGTCGTGTCGATGCTGAATGCCGCCGAGGGCATCACCTGCCCGACGCCCGATGGTGCGTTCTACGTCTATCCGTCGATCGCAGGGTGCATCGGCAAGACCTCTGCGGGTGGCGTGAGGATCGACGACGACGAGACGTTCGCCAAGGCGCTGTTGGAGGAGACCGGCGTTGCCGTCGTCTTTGGCGCGGCCTTCGGGCTTAGCCCGAATTTTCGCGTAAGCTATGCGACCTCGGATACCGCGCTGGAGGATGCCTGCGGGCGGATTCAGGCGTTTTGTGCCGGGTTGCGATTGTAACGCAGTTCTTGCAGCGCCGCGTCTTCGCAGCGGATGCGGATTGTCAGCACGATTGCGTTCAGGATCGAAAAGATGAGCGCCACCCACGGCAGCCCGAGCACTAGCGGCGCGACCGCGATTTCGGCGATCACGAGGCTGTAGTTCGGATGCGTGAGGAAGCGGAACGGCCCGCGCGCCACCAGCGGTTGATCAAGCACGATGATGCGCGTCGTCCAGCGCCGACCGAGCGTGGCCAGAATCCACACCCGTAGACCCTGAAGCACGACGAACACGGCCAGCCAGAACAGATCGACCGGTTGCCCGTATCCAAACAGCACCAGGGTGACAAGCCACGAGAGATGAAGCGCGACGATCAGCGAATAGTGACCCGCGCCGTATTCCCGCGCGCCTTGCGCCCGCAGATATTCGGTATTGCGCCGCGCGAGGAAGAGTTCCGACAACCGTTGCAGGATGAGGAACGAAAGGAACAGGGCGGCACCGGTGGAGATCATGCGACAAGCGCCAGTTTCGGCAACGATACGTTGAGCGGGATGAACGCGGCGGTGAAGCCGGGTCCAAGCGCGCAGACCATCATCTGACCGGTGGTGCCCGCGTCCAGCACGGCTTTCAGTACAAACAGGACCGTCGGGGCCGACATGTTACCTGCCGCGCGCAACGTATCGCGTTCGGCTTGGAGCACGCCCTGGGGCAGATGCAACGCGCCTTCGAGCGCCTCGACGACCTTGGCTCCGCCAGGGTGGCAGACGAAACGATCGATGTCGTCCGGCGAAAGGCCCGACACGCGCAGGGCGTCGTTGGCGACCGCTTCGAAATGCGTCGTCACGAATTCGGGGATCGAGCGGTCGAAGACGACGCCGAGTCCGGTGTCGTCGACATCCCAGCCCATGATATCGAGCGTGTCGGGCCAGTTGTGCTGCGACCCGGCCGAAAAGGCGATAGCGGGGCGGTGGAGCGGAGGATTGCTCGACAGGCACGCGGCAGCGGCACCGTCGCCAAAGAGCACGGCGGCTATGATGTCGGCCTTTTGCAGGCGGTCGGAACGGAACGAAAGCGAGCATGCCTCGACCACGACCAGCAGGACCTTTGCGCCGGGGCGCGCGACACAGAGGCTTTGCGCGACGGCAAGTCCCGAAACGCCGCCTGCACAACCAAGCCCGAACAGCGGCACGCGCATCACATCGTCGCGGAACCCCATCTGACGCGCAGCAACGGCTTCGAGCGTCGGTGTCGCGATGCCTGTCGATGAAACGCTGACGATGCAATCCACTTCGTCCGCGCTCCACCCCGCATCGGCCAGAGCCTTGGAAGCGGCGTCGATGAACATGGCGCCAGCGCCTTCGAGATATCGCTCGTTGCGCTCGCTCCAGCCATGCTCCTGGGTGAACCACTCGAGCGGAACCACCGAATAGCGGCTTTTCACTCCCGAGGTCGCGAACGTCTTCGCCATCCGCTCGAACTGCGGATATTTCGGTCCGAGAAGGGCGCGCGCACGTTCCAGCACGATGTCCTGAGGAAGCTCATGCGGTGGAAGTGCGGTGGCGAGACCGTGAAGGTGGGCGACTGACATGAAACCTGAACTTTCTATACTAAAGACGGCAGGGCTGCATTGGCGTGGGTTCGCCCGACGTCACCGACTGGACATTAACGTCGCAGCGAGCATTGCGTTCCCGGACTTGCCCACACGTCGGCGCGAGCCTCGCTTATGGTCAGTTCACATGGGGACTGGTAAGGAGACGTTCAACAAAGTGGATCGAGGGATGTAAGATGGATGAGGCGCTGCCAGAGTACTATTTCCGTGTCCGCGAGAATGGCGCGGTCGTGTTCCGCGTCGAGACGGAGAACCGTCAGCGTCGCATCGAGATGAACCAGATCGCCGTCGTCAACGTGAAGAACGGCGAGATCAAACCGCATGGTACGCATGAATTGACCGACGCCGAGCGCGCCAGGGTCGAGGAATGGCTGGTCGAGCGGCGCAATGTGCTGGCGGCGCGCGACGTCGATGACATCCTGCGGGCCGTCGATCAGTTGAACCTGTCCGCCGTATGGGCCCAGCAACGCGCGAGCGAGGCCGAACTGGAAACGGTGACCGATGCGCTTTTGCTGGCGATGCATGATCTGCGCAGCGTTCTGGTGCGCAAGAAAGCGGACCGCTTGAAGAGCAAGGGCGGCGACGACGAGGAAGAAGCTTAGGCGCGTTCGTCGGCCGGTTTTTCCCAGCGCGTCACGTCGCCCGTGACGTCGTGCCAGCCGCCCGCGACCAGTTCACGACCGAGAACCCGGTCGGGGTTGGTCGGTGGCGGCATCAGCACGCCATCGAGGCGCGAGAACCCGAACCGCCCGTAATAGGGCGCATCCCCGACCAGCAGAACACGCTCCCACCCATTCGCACGGGTCAGGCTTTCTTCGATCAGGAGTGCGCCGATGCCCTCGCCCTGTCGCGTCGGGTGGACGGCAATCGGACCGAGGAGCAGGGCCGGCGATGCGCCAACGCGTACCGGCCAGAAGCGGATCGCACCTGCCACCGTGCCATCGCTGTCGCGCGCTGTCAGGCAAAGATCGGCAACGCGTGCGACGCCATCGCGCAGGCGGTACGACGACAGTGCCTCGCGACCGGGCGCAAAGCAAAGGTCGTAAAGGGTTTCGACCTCCCACCAGTCATCTTCGCTTTCGCGATCCAGTCGATACACCGTCCTGCCCTTCCCCCGCACGCCCTCTTTCGGCTGGAAACGCCCGTAGCATGCGGCTAGGTCAGGCACAAACGTTGGAGTTGCGCATGTTCTATCGACCCGAAGACGGCCACGGACTGAAACACAATCCGTTCAACGCCATCGTGACCCCGCGCCCCATCGGCTGGATCGCGTCGCGCGGCGCGGACGGGTCGGAAAACCTGGCGCCGTATTCGTTCTTCAATGCCGTTGCATACGTGCCGCCGCAGGTCATGTTCGCCTCGACCGGAACCAAGCCGGATCGCGACGGGACCAAGGACTCGGTCTCCAACATCCGCGAAACCGGCGTGTTCTGCGTGAACATCGTGGAATATGCGATGCGCGAGGTGATGAATATTTCGTCTGGCAAGTGGGACAAGGACGTGGACGAGTTCACCAAGGCCGGAATCGAACGTGCCGAGTGCGATACGATCCCCTGCTCGCGGGTCGCGAATGCGCCGGCGTCACTGGAATGCAAGGTGACCCAGATGGTGACGCTTAAAGGCGAGGCGAATTTCATGGTGATCGGCGAAGTCACGGGCGTTCACCTGCGCGACGATTGCGTCGAGGACGGTGTGTTCGACGTCCTGCGCTATCAGCCGCTGACGCGACTGGGCTATCGCGACTATTCCCGGATCACCGAAGTCTTCAGCCTGAAGCGTCCCGGAGAATAGATCCGGCGGCATTTGCAGTTGCAGCGCAAAAGATGCGGCAGGTGCGACATTTTCTTTCATTTGTAGAATCCTGCGCGTAGTCTGCCATGCAGCATGGATTTCAAGGGAGACGTCGACGTGGCAGCGACACCACTGCTTATCAAGCGCTACGCAAGCCGGCGGCTTTATAACACCGAAACATCGGATTACGTGACGCTTGAGGATATCGCGGGCTTCATCCGCGCCGGTCGCGAGGTGCAGATAATTGATCTGAAGTCTGGCGACGACCTGACGCGGCAGTATCTGTTGCAGATCGTGGCCGAGCACGAAAGCCGGGGCGAAAACGTCCTGCCGCTGGCGGTGCTGATGGATCTTGTCCGCTCTTACACGACGCAGGCGCAGTCGGTCGTGCCGCAATTCCTGGCGATGAGTTTCGACATGCTGCGCGAGGGTCAGACGAAGGTCATGGAGCGCATAACCAGCCCGATGTCGGCGATGCCGGGCTTTGAGGCGATGAAAGCGCAGCAGGAAGCCTTTGTGAAGGCGATGACCGGCGGGCTTGGCGCCAATTGGTCGGGACCGACACGCGAGGAAGACGGCACGGAAGTCAGCGACACATCACCCCGCAACACCGATCCGGACGAGTTGAAGGAAATCCGCGCCCAACTGACGGCGATGCAGGCGCAATTGGCGAAGATGGGCAAAAAGGGCGGCTAAGCTGCCTTGGCGTACCACGCGACAATGGCGGGGTGCGCGGCGACCGCTTTGGCCACGCCCTTGAACTGCGGGAACGCGTCGAAGGCGTCGGTCGGAATGTCTTCGATGCCGCCGCCGCTGACCCACTTGTCGATCATGAACAGCTTGAGGTCGGCCACGCCCGGTTCCGTGCCGCCGACGAATGGACCCTGCCCGATCAGACGTTCGATCCCCGCGCCCCAAAGCGGGATATAATCCTGCGCGAGTTGCTGGCGTGCGGCTTTCTTTTCAGCCGGATCGGCGATGCGCATGGTCGGTGAGATCTTGTTGCGAAACTCCTCGGCCGCTTCCATCAGGGAATCGTGGCGGGCTGCCGCGTACGGGTCATCGGGGTAAAGCTGGTGCTGGCGTCCGATCAGGCGAAGAATCGCGTTGGTCTGTGCGAAGGTCCCGTGGCCGTCGATCTCGAATGTCGGCACCGAGGGAAACGGCAGGCTGGAACGCATTGTGCCGAAGGTCGCGCGGTCGATGCGGTTGTCCTCGAATTCGACGCCGGCGAGAGTGAGCGCAAGTCGCACTTCCTCGCCACGGCTGCCTGGGAAATCGAAATAGGTGACCTTGGGCAATGCCATGTTTCGCTCCGGTGCGGGTTACGACCGAGCAAGCACTAGCGGTTAAGCCGGAAAAGGGAAGCGGAAACGACGGGGTGGGAAAGCAAGCCGCCCGCCTGTCTGCGGGCGGCCTGGGTTTATTGAAAGATCGACCTGACGGAATCCGCCAGAAGCTGGACGACGACCTGTTCGCTGAGATATCCGGTCTCGGGCAGATTGCGCGCGGATTGATAGCGTCGCAGCGCCCGTCGCGTGTCGTTGTCGAAACGCCCATCGACCGGCCCGGGGTTGAGGCCCAACGCTTCAAGACGGCCCTCGATCACTCGCGCCGTCGTCGTTGTGAGGTTCAGCGCCTGTTCTTCGCGGGCAGCGGCGGAATTGGCGCTGTCACGTTCCGAACGCAGCTCGGTGATACGGGTCTGCGCCTCGTCGCGGAAGGCACCGCGCGGCGCAACTTCGAGGTAGTCCTGATAGGACGAAACAGTATCGGCGATCCGGGCTTCGTCCCACAACTGCCGGTCACGCGCATCCGTGGCGCCGCGTTTCTGGCGTTCGATCGCATTCAGGTTCTCGCGCGCTTCCGCCGCGTGATCTCCATCGGGATAGCGGTTGAGATAGGCGCGCAATCCCGCTTCGTCGCCGAGCGAGCCGGTTTCGTCCCAGAACGCCTCGTCTTGTGCCTGTAGCTGGCGGCGGCGGCGTTCGGCTTCGTCCTGAAGTTCGGCAGCGCGGCGTTCCGCCTGCGCATCGAGACGCGTGATCTGCTCGCGGTCGAGAAAGCCGGTCTTGGCAACCCCGTTGTCGCCCTGCCAACTGGCCAGGGCGGTGCGCGTGCCACGCCCGAAAATACCGTCGATGCCACGGGTGTTGTAATCCAGCAGCGACAGATCGCGCTGGATTTCTCGGCGCTGGTCGCGGGTGAGGTCAAGCGACTGTTCGATCCGCTCGGCGCGCGCCGTGGGGCTTTCATCGAATGCCGCCATGCGATTTCGCGCCATCGCGACGAACTGACCGTCGGGATTGGCATTGATATAGGCGCGGTAACCGTCCGCCGAATTCAGCGATTCCGCGCGTCGCCACGCAAGCCTGTCACGCAGAACGCGCTCGTCGTCGTTGGTCACCGCTTGCGGCTTGGGCGCGGCAGTTACGGCAGGTGCGGCCGCGCGCAGATAGGCCTGATCGCGACCGGTATAGCCCGAAACGCTGAGGCCCGCGCGGGCGGCGGCAGGTACAATGGCGCGACCGGGTGTGGCAAGGGTGCCTTCGACGAAGCGGGCGACGGCGCGCGTTTCGCCACGGATCAGGGTCACACCCTGCGGCAGGTCAATCGCGCCGATGCCCAACTTCAGGTAAGGACCGAATTCGCCGGTCGTTTCGTCAGTGGCAAGAACCAGCACCGCGTTGCCCGGCACGCTGGAAAGCCATGCCAGAACGGTCGAGAGCGGCAAAGCCCGGCCCGGCAGCGTTACCAGCGATTGCGGTTCGGCATCGGTGGGCAGAAAAAAGGTTTCGGTCGTCGAGTAAACGAACCGGCCCGACAGCGCGACAAGCATTCCGTCGGCGCGCGCAGTCATCTGGCCGAACTCGGACAGCAGGCTCACCAGATCGCGAAGGTCGACACCATCCTGTGCGACCACCTGAACGCCAACCTGCGCCAGTGGACGTTCCGCACCGGTCACTTCGTCACCACGGCGCACGTCGCTGGTGCGGTCGTAATCCTCGTTTCCGATCAAAAGCGCGATGGATTGGGAGAAACCCGGCGAGGCCGCCCCAAAGGACAGCCCCAGACACATGATCGCAAGTGTCGTATTCATCCGCATATCGATTCTCCTGTTCCCGCTTCCAATGCCCGGCACACGGCTTTTCGCCGCAATGTCCGCTGTCATGCAATAACAAGGTCGCCCGGACCCTGCGGGTTCCCTCTTGCGACCCGACCCCAGCGGTTCATAACGTGGGGCGTATCATGCTGAAAGGACAGCCCCCATGAATATCGATCTGTTGAGGCGACTTTGCGAGACCCCGGGAGTACCGGGGCACGAGGACCGCGTGCGCGACCTTATCCGCGCCGAGGTCAAGGGCGTATTCGACGAGGTGACCGAGGACGCGATGGGGTCGCTGCATTGCATCCGGCGCGGCAAGGGCAAGTCGCCCCTGAAGATCATGCTCTTGTGCCATATGGACGAGATCGGCTTTCTGGTCAGCCATATCACCGACAAGGGTTTCGTTTATCTCCAGGCAGTTGGCGGCTTTGATCCGCGCAACCTGTTTTCCCGCCGGGTACTGGTGTGCACCGACAAAGGCGACCTGAAGGGCGTCATGAATCCGGGTGGCCGCCCGGTGCATATCGCGTCCGCCGAGGATAAGAAGAAGGTGCCAGAACCGCACGAATTCTTCGTCGATCTGGGGCTGGGCGACAACACCAAGGACCACATCAACATCGGCGATATGGTTGTGATGGACGAACCGTTCCTCGAGATCGGCGACAAGCTGGTGTCCAAGGCGCTGGACAACCGGGTCGCCTGCTGGCTGGGGATCGAAGCGGCGCGGGGACTGGGCAAGGCAAAGACGTCGGCCGAGGTTCACGTGGTGTTCACGACCCAGGAAGAGGTCGGGCTGCGTGGGGCGCGAACGGCGTCCTATCGCGTGAAGCCCGACATCGGGATCGGGATCGACGTGACGTTGTCGTGCGACACGCCCGGCGTCCCCGAGCAGGACCGCACGACGGTGCAGGGCGACGGGTTCGGACTGCATATCCGCGACGGATCATTCATCGCCGACAAGGCTCTGGTGGCAGAGTTCGCGGCGCTCGCGGAAAAGAAGAAGATCCCATATCAGCGCACGATGCTACGCTCCGGCGGGCAAGACGGTGCGGCGGCGCAGCAGGCAGCGATGGGTGCGCGGGCGATCGGCATTACGGTCGGAACGCGGTATATCCACACGGTGACCGAAATGATCGCGACCGCGGATCTGAAAGCCGCGCGCGATATTCTCGTGGCTTATCTAAAGGCCAACTGAACGAAAAAAAGCGCCGCCCGGTTGAGGCGGCGCTTTGCATTTTCGCGACGTGCGGGCTGGCTCAGAAGCCGAGACCCTCGTACTTTTTCTTGAACTTCGAAACACGACCGCCGGTATCCATCAGGCGCGACGATCCGCCGGTCCAGGCCGGGTGAACAGTCGGGTCGATATCGAGCGACAGCGTGTCGCCTTCCTTGCCCCAGGTCGAGCGCATCTGCAGGATGTCACCGTTCGTCATCTTGACGTTGATCGTGTGGTAATCGGGATGAGTATCTTTTTTCATGAGTCCCGCTCCTTCAGGCGTCGCTGTTCAGCGATTTGTAGTTGGAATTCTCGGCAATCCGCGCCGACTTGCCGCGACGTGCGCGCAGGAAGTACAGCTTGGCGCGACGGACACGGCCGCGACGCACGACGGTAATGCTGTCGATATTGGTCGAATGCAGTGGGAACACACGCTCCACGCCTTCGCCAAAGGAAATCTTGCGGACGGTGAAACTGCCGGCGATGCCTTTGCCGTTCTTGCGGGCAATGCAGACGCCTTCGTAGTTCTGAACGCGCGAACGCGTACCTTCCGTCACTTTGTAGCCGACGCGAACGGTGTCACCCGCTCTGAAGTCCGGTATCTCATTGCCCAGCGCGGCCACTTGCTCGGCTTCGATTTCAGCGATCAGGTCCATCTGATCCACTCCTATGTCTGCCTCTGGTTAATCCAGAGAGGTTTGTTGCCGCCTCAGAGCTCCGCATCTTTGTCGGGCCGCATCTTGCGCCCGCCGGAGAGTTCAGGTCGTCGTTCCTTGATCTTCCGCCCGTCCACCGTTTTTCGCGCCATAAAGACTGGGCGCACGACAGACGCGGGGTCCGCAGGTCCTGATGGGCCGCGAACCTGCGCCGTATAGGCGCGGACAGCCCGTCGTTCAAGCCAAAAATCAATACGGGGCTCTGCCCCCAGGCTGCGCCTCCCCCCGGAATATTTTGAGGTCGATGGAGCGGCTTAGGAATTCCTTAGAGTTTGTTCGCGAGGTTGGTTCACACGGCACAGGCGGGAACGCCGATGGCCGTGGTCGGTGGAGGCGCAGTATCTGTTCCTTCGCCGGGGGTGATGCCAGGTGCGTCACCCCCGCTTCCATCGACCCTGAAATATTCCGGGGGAGACAACCGAAGGGTGTCGGGGGCAGCGCCCCGATTTTCCAACGCTGCGGCATCTATCGCTGGCCTATTTCTTCGCGGGCTTCTTTTCATGCACTTGCCAGAGATCCGGGCGGCGCGCGCGGGTCAGTGACTCGGATTTTTCGCGCCGCCAATCGGCGATCTTGCCGTGGTGACCCGACATCAGAACTTCGGGGATGTCGCGGCCTTCCCAAGAGGCCGGACGGGTATATTGCGGATGCTCCAGCAATCCATGCGCGAAGCTCTCGTCTTCGGTCGAGGACGCATTGCCGAGCACACCGGGGCGGAGGCGGACGGTGGCGTCGATGATCGCTTCGGCGGCGATTTCACCGCCGGTCATGACGAAATCGCCGAGCGAGACCTCTTCGATATCGAAATGTTCGAGCACCCGCTCGTCGACGCCCTCGAATCGACCGCAGAGAAGCGTGATTCCGTCGGCTTTCGCAAACCGCTCCGCCATCGCCTGATCGAAACGCTTGCCGCGCGGCGAGAGATAGACCAGCGGCCAGCGGCCACGATCGTCGGGTGTAGCCTTGGCTGCATGTGAAAGCGCTCGGGCGACGACGTCGGGACGCAGAACCATGCCTGCGCCACCCCCGGCGGGCGTGTCGTCGACATTGCGGTGCTTACCCTCGCCAAACAGGCGCAGATCTATCGGGTCAAGCCGCCACAGACCGTCTTGCAACGCCTTGCCGGTCAGTGAGGCCCCCAGAATGCCCGGAAACGCCTCGGGGACAAGTGTGATGACTTTCGCCGTCCACGCGCCATTCAGCGCCGGGCGGTCCTGCATCAGTTCGCGCGGTTGGACGGATTGACCGATTGACAGGCGGCCGTGGGATTTGGCGGGCGGTTCGCTCATACCGCCCGCTATAATTGGCGCGCGCCTTGCTCACAAGGCGGCGTCAGGCGACTGCGATAATCCCGAAGATGACGAGAATGAACAGCACGAGGACGACGGCTATGAGAACCTTTGCGCCACTCAGAGCGGCGCCCGACAGGCGACCGAACCCCAACAATGCGGCCACAGCAGCGACGACAAGCAGGATGAGAATTAGTTTGATCATTTGGAACCCCCTTCACCGGCGCTGAACTGCCCCGTGACTCGTCAAGTCGCAAGTGTCTGAAAAAGTTCCATTCCTGCAAGATATTAGATGACTAGCGGCGGCCCTCCCAAAGCCACGCGCCGATGGCCAGTAACGATGCGAACAGCAGCATCGCCCAGGCGGGCAGAAGCGGCGAGACCCGGATGTCGGCGGTCAGATAAGCCTCGCGCGGGGTGATACCGATCCAACCGCGTCCGGCGGCGACGCGGCCCGCGCGCACGGCCCGGATCGAGGGCATGCCGTCCTGCAGCCGCATCAGACCGCCCCGTGTCGCCTCGACCGGCGCTTCAAGCAGGTCGCCCGACGCGATTGTCTGCTCGAATTCCCGCGGGGCCGAGGGTCCAAGCGCGATGACGCTTTGCTGATCGCCCTCGCTCAGGCGGTATAGTCCGATTTCGGGTCCGTCCCAGACCGCGCTGAACCGTCCCGGCGCGATCTCTTCCAGAGGAACAAGTGTGACGGTGCCATCGGGACCGGTGATTTCGACATCCCCGACCCCGTCCCCAAGTGTGCGCCGTGTGATCGTCATGGTCTGACCTTCGGCGGAAACGCTCAGCGCCTCTTCTTCAAGGTCGGGTTCCTTCATCATCCAATGCGCGAGACGACGCAGCAATTCCAGTTGCGGGCCGCCGCCTTCATATCCGCGCGACCAGAGCCAGGCGTGATCGGAAGCGAGCAGCGCAACGCGGCCCTCGCCGACGCGGTCGAGCACAAGAAGCGGACGATCGGCCCCGTCGGACATTACCGTTTGACCGTTTTGCGGGACGACGTCGATCAGGCGCAGCCACCGCCCCCAGGGCGCGGTTTCACCTTCGGTTTCGGGCATGAAACCGGAAGTGACCGGATGACGCTGACCGATGTCGGTGACGGTGGGCAGGAAAGCCTCTTCCACAACGCGCCCGGTCGGTTCGGCCGGAATGATCAGGCTGAGCGGCGAGCGATAGATGGAATCGGCGGACGCGAAATCGGGACCGGCTGCCACCAGAAGCGCGCCGCCGCTTTCGACGTATTGGCGCACGTTGTCGAGATAGATCGAAGGCAGGATACCGCGCCGCTTGTAGCGATCGAAGATGATGAGATCGAATTCGTCGATCTTGTCGAGGAAAAGCTCGCGGGTCGGGAAGGCGATCAGGCTCAGTTCGCTAACCGGAACGCCGTCCTGTTTTTCGGGCGGGCGAAGGATCGTGAAGTGGACAAGATCGACCGAGGCGTCGGATTTCAACAGGTTGCGCCACGTGCGTTCGCCGGGATGCGGTTCGCCCGAAACCAGAAGCACGCGAAGTCGGTCGCGCACGCCGTTGATCTGCACGACGGCGGCGTTGTTGCGGATGGTCAGTTCGCCGGGCTGTTCAGGCAGCGTGAACTGGATCACGTTCATGCCGCCGTGGCTGAGCGTCACTGGCAGGTCGAGATCCTCGCCGATGGGCACCTCGAAGCGCTGCGCCTCGTTGCCATCGACTGCGATTTCGATTTCGGCGCGCGCGGGCAGATTTCCAGGGACAGCGCCCTGATCGTCGATCCTGAGCGTCAGTGTGACGGGTTCGTCGATAATGGCGAAGGCGGGAGCGTTCTTGACGATCAGGCGGCGGTCCCAGTCGTCTTTCTGACCGGTAAGCAGCGCATGAAGCGGCGCGGGCATGTCGGGGGCGCGTTCGATGTCGTGCAACTGACCGTCGGTCAGCAGGATCGCCCCGGCCAGACGGGAGCGTGGCTCTTCGGCCATTGCCTTGGAAAGCGCCTCCATCAGGAAGGTGCCGCCATCGTCCTCGCTGTCGCCCATGCGCACGATGCGCAATTCGGTGTTTTCAAGTCCGGCAATGGCCTCTTCGACTTCGATGATGGCTTCTGCGATCTGGTCGGGTCGCCCGGCGATGCCCTGACTGGCGCTTTCATCGATCAGCAGGATCACGATATCGCTCAAACTGTCGCGGTCCTCGATCTGAAGCGAGGGGTTGGCGATGGCGCCGAGCAGGACGACAAACGCCAGCGCGCGCAGCCACCATCCCGACAAGCCGCGCCAGACGGCGATGATCGCGAAAATCGCACCGAAAGCGATCGCGGCCCACAGAACCGGCCACGGCAGTAGCGGGTCGAGGATGATCGTGCCGGTGCCCATCTACTGTCCCAACCTGTCGAGAAGCGCCGGGACGTGGACCTGATCCGACTTATAGTTTCCGGTGAGGACATGCATCATCAGGTTCACTCCGAAGCGGTAAGCGATCTCGCGCTGGCGCTCGCCGGCATAGCCGCGTCCGACCGGGAACATGGCGGCGCCGCTCGCGTCCATCGCCCAGGCCGCGGCCCAGTCGTTGCCGCCGATCACAACGGGTGTCACGTTGTCGTTGAGGTTGCGGAACGGCATCCCCTCGACCTGTTCGGCATCGGGTGGAGCGGCTTCGACCCAGACATCGCGGCTGACGTGGCGACCGGGGAAATCCTGAAGCAGATAGAACGTCCGGGTCAACACGTGGTCCGAAGGGACAGGCTCCAGCGGTGGCACGTCAAGCGGCAACGCCAGTTGCTGGAGCTTCTGACCGTTCGGACTGGTGCCGCCAAAGCGCGCGGTGTCGGCGTCGCGGGTGTCGAACAGGATCATGCCGCCAGTCCTGAGATAGCGGTTCAGTTTGGAATATGCCTCGTCGGAGGGACGTGGCTGGGTGGGCGTGATCGGCCAGTAGAGAAACGGAAACAGCGACAGTTCATCGGTTTCGAGATCGACCGCCGTGGGCTCGGCAGGTTCGATGGAGGTCCGCCGGAACAACACGTTTGAAAGACCGTGCAAACCGGCTTCGGAGATTCGGTCGAGTGCCGGATCGCCCGTCACGACATAGGCCAGCGTCACCTCCGAGGCAGCCTCGATCTCGGCAAGAATCGTATCCTGCGCGCGGGCGTCGGGGGCCAGCAGAAGCGCGACCAGAAGTGCGGCGACAGTTGCGCCGCGCGGCCCACTCAGGCGACCCGACAGCCAGAGCGACGCGAGGATATCGATCATCAGCGCAATCAGGGCGAGTGCAAGAATCAGGCCCTTGAGCGGCGTTTCCTGCACCACGTTCAGCCCTTCTACGGGCACATCGGCGGGCCATGCAGTCGCGGCCAGAAGCGTATCGGGACGGATGATATTCAGCGCGATGCGGCGATCCTCGCCAGCGTAAAGACCGGGAGACAAGTCAGGACCGAGTTGCCCTTCGGCGAGCAATTCACCGGGGACGCCGGGGCGGTTCTCGGCATCCTCGACCTCGCCGAAAGCGGTCAGGATCTGATCGGGGGTCCAGACGGTGCCTTCCAGATCGGCGGCGCTGGCGGCACCTGGCCGCGTCGAGATCGAAAGCCGCTCAAGCATCTGCACGAACAGGCCGGAAAGCGGAAGCGATGACCATTCGGCGTTGGCGGTGACGTGGAACAACACCACCTGCCCCGCATCGAGGCGTTTGCGCGTGACCAGCGGCGTGCCGTCTTCAAGCGTGGCGATGGTGCGTTCGCCTAGTTCCGGATCGGGCTGGGCCATGACCTGCGCCGAGATCGTGACATCGGCAGGAATGGAAAGGCCGAAGAACGGGCTTTCGGTCGAAAAGGCGCGCAGGGTCTTGGGTTCGCCCCAACTCATCGCGCCGCCGACGCTACGCCCGCCCGCGCGCAGGCGCACCGGCATCAGCACGCTTTCGTCGGTGCGTCCAAGATCGCTGGCCGCCAAACGCGGTCCGGCAAAGCGGACCAGAAGCCCACCCTTGCGGACCCATTCTTCGATCGCGTCGGATTCAGCGCCCGAAAGCGTGACGACATCGGCCAGGATTATAACATCCGGATTGGCGAGAACGATGTCGCCAATGGCACCGTCGATCAGGTCGGCATTCGGCGCAAGCGCCTGTTCTAGGTAATGCGTGGGTGAGAGCAGTTGCAGCCCTTCGCGCTCGTCGCG
>JBBKWG010000294.1:0-3037 GCA_037968835.1 Paracoccaceae bacterium | reverse complement strand
CCCAAGAAGGTCGACGTCATCTATCGCCGGATCGACGACGCCTTTCTCGATCCGCTCTGCTTTCGACCGGATTCGATGTTGGGCGTGCCGGGTCTGATGAACGTCTATCGCTCGGGCGGTGTCACAATCGCCAGCGCACCGGGCGCAGGTGTCGCCGACGACAAGGCGATCTATACCTTCGTTCCCGACATGATCCGTTTCTACCTTGGCGAAGAACCGATCCTGAAGAACGTGCCGACCTGGCAATGCGCCAAGCCCGACGATCTGAAATATGTGCTGGAGCATCTGGGCGAACTGGTCGTGAAGGAAGTGCACGGCTCGGGCGGGTACGGGATGCTGGTCGGGCCAAGATCCACCAAAGATCAGATCGAAGCGTTTCGCCTGAAACTGGTGGAAGATCCGGGGAATTACATCGCTCAGCCGACCCTTTCCCTGTCGACCTGTCCCACTTTCGTCGAAGAAGGCATCGCGCCGCGCCATGTCGACTTGCGGCCCTACTGCCTTGTCGGCGAACGCATCGAACTTGTTCCGGGCGGGCTGACGCGCGTGGCGCTGACCCAAGGCTCGCTGGTGGTCAACTCGTCACAGGGCGGCGGCGTCAAGGACACGTGGGTGATGTCGGAATGAACAGATGCTGAGCCGCACGGCGTCAAACCTTTACTGGATCGGTCGCTATGTCGAACGCGCCGAGACGGTCGCCCGTTTGCTGGAGGTCGGCGCGCGCAATGCGCTGATCCCCAATATCGGTGGCGGGTTTCGCAATGAATGGGAATCCATCCTTCAGGCCAGCGGGACAGGCGATGGATTCTCGGAGAAATACGGGCAGGTCGTTCAGCGAAACATTGAAAGCTATCTTTTCTTCGATACCGACAACCCGTCGTCGGTGGCGTCGTGCATCGCTCAGGCGCGCGAGAATGCGCGGATCGTGCGCACGGCATTGACCAGCCAGACGTGGGACGCATTGAACGGCGCCCATCAGGAAATGCAGGAGCTGAAGCGAACCGAGCGCTCGAAACTTGCGATAAGCGATCTGGTCGACTGGTCGGTTCGTCAGGCAGCACTGGTGCGCGGCACGATCGAGGAAACCCAACTTCGTGTCGATGGCTACGATTTCCTGAATATCGGTCACTATCTCGAACGCGGCGACAGCACGGCGCGTCTTCTGGACGTGAAGTATTTCGTATTGCTGCCGCAGGTCGATCTGATCGGTTCGGGTCTGGACAATTACCAGTGGCGCACCATCCTTCGGGCACTTTCCGCGCATCGCGCGTTCAACTGGGCGTATGGCGGCGAAGTGACGCCCGCGAAGATCGCCGATTTTCTGATCCTGAACCGCAAGGCCCCGCGATCATTGATAACCTGCGCGGAAGAAGCCTGTTGGCATCTGGATCGACTGGCCCGCGCCTATGGCAAGACCACCGATGCGCAAACCCGCGCCCGCGCCATCGTATCGTTTCTGGCAGAGACCTCGGTAGAGGACATCTTCGAGGAGGGTCTGCACGAATTTCTGAGCCGGACCATCGACGAGATCAGTGATCTGTCGAGCGTGATTTCGAATGTCTACCTAAGCGGCGAGGCACGATAGAATGCGGCTCAGCGTCAATCACCGCACCAGTTATCACTTCGACCCGCCGATGCGCGGCGTTGTGCAGTCGCTTCGCGTCTGGCCTTCGTTGTTCGAGGGGCAGGTCGTCAAGGATTGGTCGGTCACCGTCGAGGGTGCCGTGCGTGGTGCGTCGTTTCGCGATTCCGCTGGCGATTTGATCGAAACCGCCACGGTTCTTGGACCGGTTTCCGAAGTGACGGTCGAGATGGCCGGACTTGTCGAAACCAAGGACCTTTCGGGCTTGCTGAGGGGCCATCGCGAATTGGTGCATCCGCTCGCTTACATGCGACCGACCAGATTCACCCGACCCGACGAGGCGCTGCGCGCACTGGCCGAGGATGCGCTTGGAAAAATTGCGCCCAACGATGCGCTGGGACGCGCGCATGCACTGGCAAATGCGGTTCGCGAGGCGATTGCGTATGTTCCCGGCGAGACCGGATCGACAACCACCGCCGCCGAAGCCCTGGAAGCCAAGCGCGGAGTTTGTCAGGATCATACGCACGCGCTGATTGCCGTCGCCCTGGTGTCAGACATTCCGGCCCGTTATGTCACCGGATACCTGCTTGTGAGTGGCGACGAGGATGCCGGCGAGGCGAGCCACGCCTGGGCTGAACTTCACGTGCCGGATCTTGGCTGGATCGGGTTTGACGCCTCGAACGGGGTGTCGCCGAACGAGAAATACATTCGGCTGGGATCTGGACTGAACGCGCGGGACGCAGCGCCGATCCGCGGTGTGTCGCAAGGCGTCGGCAGAGAAGCGTTGGATGTGGATGTGTCGGTTGTCGAGGCCGATCAGCAGTAGCCGCCTGCGATTCAGCTTTTTGCGCCGCGACGTGGGTGCGGTCGCCCCGTCATCTCTTTCAGCAATCCCCCGACGCCCATGTTGGCAATGTCGGCGGATGTGACGGGAAGCTGCGCGGACAGCCGTTCCAACACCCAATCGACACCATTGAGCGCCGGGGATCTGGCACAACCGGGAAGTCCGACGACGTCGCTTTTCCCGATGCTTCCCAGGAACAACAGATTGCCGGGATCGACCGGCATTCCGAACCGCTCGATCTTCCCGCCCGCATCAACGACCGCTGCCGGAGCGACGTCGGCACGATCCGAGGTGGCTGAGGCCCCCAGAATGAGGGTGAGATCCGCGTTTCCGGTGAGTGCCTCGGATATCGCCGATTCCGTGTGGTCGACGGTGGCGATGTCGGTCAGTTCGTAGTTGAGGCTTTCCAGCCGGACGCGGATCGCCTCGGCCCCCTTGTCGAGCAGTTTCTGGTTGAATCCCGGCGTGACGGTCAAGATCAGCCGCGCTTGACCGCCGATGAACGGGTGCAACCTGATGGGCGTTTCGGCCAGGGCATTTTCCGCCTTCAGAACGACGGCCTCGGGGACGGCATAGGGGATGACCTTGATCGTGGCCACTAGCTGATCCGG
>JBBKWG010000293.1:0-12849 GCA_037968835.1 Paracoccaceae bacterium | reverse complement strand
CGTATGAGTATGGCCGCACAGGATCAGCGGCTGGCGAGCGTTGCCAAGGCGCGCTTCGACCTCGTCGCGGTTGCGCGCGATCAGTCGATCTTGCGTTCCGCGATAGTCGAGCCAGTTTTCTTCGTCGCTGTCGGGCGTCGCATGGCAAAGCAGCGCGCCATTATATTCAAGCGTCGCTGGAAAACTGCGCACCCAATCCATTTGTGCTGGCGTCAATTCGTCGATGATCCACGTCTCCCATAGCCCCAACTCACTTCGCGGCCGGTCAAAGAGCATCCGGTCGTGGTTGCCGCGCACGGTTGGCAGATCTAGCGCCATCAGCCTAGTTGCGGTTGCGCCAGCGTCCAACGGACCCGAGAGGTTGTCGCCGAGATTGACGATTTCATCAATTCCGCGCCGGTCGATATCGGCAAGAACGGCATCCAGCGCGTCAACGTTGCCGTGAATGTCACTGATGGCTGCGAATTTCATGTGCGGTCCCGTCGCAATGATCATTGCGGCGAATGTGATGCAGATTGCGCGGCAGGGGAAGGATGGTACCGCCTCCCTGGCTTGAACAGGGGACCTCTGGATCCACAATCCAGCGCTCTAACCAACTGAGCTAAGGCGGCACGTTCGGGCGATTTAGCGCCCGTGTTCATTGAATGCAAGTCCCGTTTGGTCCGTGGAACTGCGCGAAGTCAGCGACAATTCCCACGTCTGTCCGAATTGATCAACGGCAAATGAATGGGGTGGGCGCGAGTAGGCAAGCATCTGGACACTTGCCTCGGGGCGCGCCGCGCGCTAGTGCGGGCGCTGTTTGTGAACAAGGGTGCGGATATGGGCATCGACAAGGAAAGCGACCTGACCGCCAATATTCAGATTGGCCCCACCAGCCTTGGCATGGTGCGGATTTATGTCGAGGGTGACGGCGTCGAAGTCCCCATGGATTTCGAGCCCGAGGAAGCCGACGAAATCGCTGACGAGATCAAGGCGGCGGCCGCTGCTGCCCGTGCGATGGCGGTGAAGAGACCTAAAGGCCCCAAGGGGCGGTGAACCCCGGATCGCGCGCCGCGTGCCAGCGCAGCGCGGCGTGGCGGGCGAATTTCTGCACCATGACCTTGCGCCGGGCAGGGGCGAGCCTTGATTCCGGACCCATCCGCAGGATTTCGGCATCGTAGGCATCGGCGATCATGAGACCGGTTTCCTCGGGCAAAAGATCGGTGGGGAACGCTTCGTCGACCGCCCAGAAGTAGCGATCGCACCATTCCAGGTAACTCTGCCACTTGCAGTCGGATTGGAAGTCGATCCGGCTCGATTTGCATTCGACGATCCAGACTTCGCCTTTCGGCCCCAGTCCCATGACGTCGACCCTCAGACCCGATGCTGGGATCAGTTCCTCGACCGTTACGAAATCGTGGCTGACAAGATGACGGCAAACGCCGCGCGCCAGAAGCTGGCCGGGTCTGAACATTTCGGGCGTGAGATCATCGGGCATGAGCGGAATTGTGAACAATAGGTGAACAAAAAGCAAGGGCGAGGTGCGGGTCGGGACCGGCGCAATCGACTTTTGAGTGACAGGCAGCGAGCGCTCTGACAAAACTCGATTTAACAGGGGGTCGATTGAGAATGTTCGAGATATTGACGCCCGCGCAACTCGGCGCGTTCGGGGCAATCTGGTTTGCGGCCGCGGCGGCGCCGGGTGGAAACGTCGCCTTCACGGTTTCTGTCAGCAGCCGTTTCGGGTTCTGGGCTGGCGTCACTGGGGCGTTGGGTTTCGTGACCGCGCTGATGTTCTATCTGATCGTCGTCGCTTTCGGACTCGGCTTTGCAATTGACCAATACGGACCGATCCTCGCCATCTTGCGTTTGTGTGGTGTCGCCTATTTGCTTTATCTGGCGTGGCGGATCTGGCATGCGCCGACTCAAATCCGCCCCGATGCGGTGTTCGAGAAGATATCGAAACTGAAGGTCTACGCGCAGGGCGCTCTGATCTGCCTGACCAACCCCAAGGCGATCATCTTTGCGGCGGTGGTTCTACCCCAGACGATCAATCCCGAACGCGATCAGACGGCCCAACTTGCGATTCTCGGCCTGTTCGGGGCGGCGATAAGCCTGGTGGTGCATTCGGGTTATTCGCTACTTGGCAGCCGGCTCGGCCGGTCCGTGCCGTCGCCCGCAGCGAAAAAAGTGGTGAACCGGATTGTTGCGGTGGTTTTTATCGTTGCGGCCATCGGACTCGGTCTGTCGAAACTGACCTGAAAGTCCGGAAACTAACGCCACAATCGGCGATGACCTCTTGCCGGTTAGATGCGCTCGCCCTATCTTTGCTGAGTGACGGGTTCTGCCCTTCCCGTGCCGGGGTCCAATTCCGGTGGCCTTAAGCAATTCCGAGGGAGTTGGCTCTGGCCGGATCGTGGTCCGGTTACCTGACGCCCACCTGTACATACAGGTCCTCGGGAATTTAGTTACCCCTACGGTCGTGGTGGTCCCGTCACTTCGTCTTTAGCTCTTCAATTTCGCTTTCCGGAGGTTGACGGCGGAGCTTTCGAAAGCCCCGTCGATTGAGCGAGACGAATTCCTCGATCATGCCGGCTAGACCCTCTTGCCGGCCCTTCAGCCAGAAAAAGCCCGAAATAGCGCCGATAAAGGCGCCGATGCTATCCACGATCAGATCCCACATGGTATCGACGAGACCGCTTTTCTGCATGTTCATCCCGAAAGCCTGGTCCATCGAGAACTCGAAGATTTCCCACATGGCACCAATCGTTACCGCGAAGGAAAACGCGAAGAAGGCGACGGCCCAGGGCGGTGCAGCGTACTTGTCGCCTTCGAACAGGTAAAAGATGAACAGGAATCCGATGACTCCGAAACCCATGGCCGACACGCCATGAAGAAGGACGTCCCACCACCAATATTTCTCGTAGAAATCGAATGCCTCGCCCAAAAAGATCGTGCTGAAAACGAAAAGAGAGATGCCGGCCATAAAGCTGAGCGGCAATCGAATCCGGAAGCGTTCGGAAAAGATCGTGGGCAAAAGCGTGAGGATAAGCGCCGTGATCGACACGAAGACGTTGGTCCAATGCTGCGTGATCAGGGCAACTACGGTTGCACCGACAAGAATGAGCCAGACAGCCATTGTTGCGTAAGGTATGTGTTCGAACTTCATGATCTCATTATGGTTAGGACGGGATTGAACCAACAACGGGTCGGGCGCATTTGCTTAACATGACCGACTTCAGACTTGCCACATGGAATATTCGCAAATGCATCGGGCTGGACCGGCGACGCGATCCGTTCCGCATCACCCAGGTGCTGGCAGAGTTCAAGGCGGACATCGTCGCGTTGCAGGAAGTTGACAAGCGCCTGGGTCGTCGCCCGGCTGCTCTTCCGCCCGAGATGTTGCTGCGCGAAACAGGTCTGATCCCCGTCGCCACCGAAAGCCACGACGACAGTCTTGGCTGGCACGGCAATGCGGTCTTGCTGTCGGCCGAATTCAGGGCTGAGGCCATTCACGGCATGGATCTTCCGGGCATCGAACCGCGCGGGGCGCTGATTGTCGACGTCGCGGGGCGCGGCACGCATCTGCGCGTCGTAGCCGTTCATCTCGGGTTGCTGGGTTGGGCCCGGCAGGCGCAACTGGCAGCGATCAGACGGCGTCTGGACGCGATGCCACCGCGTCCGACCGTGATCCTTGGCGACTTCAACGAATGGTCGCACCGGCGCACCCACCCTGGGCTTGCGGGATACGAGGTGCATGCGCCCGGACCGAGCTACCATTCGGCGCGTCCGGTGGCGGCGCTGGACAGGGTGGCGCTGGGGCACGGATTGTCGATGCGCCGCTCGTCAGTGGTGGCGACTGATCTCACGCGGGTAGCGTCGGACCATTTGCCGGTCAGGGCCGACATTCATCTGACGTAGCGTTTGTTCAGACGACGACTTCGATGGCTTCCTGCTTGCCCACACCGAACACCCGCTTGTAACGCGCAATTTCGTCTGCGGGGCCCATGGCCTTGCGGGGATTGTCGGACAGTTTCACCGTGGGATGTCCGTTCGCGCTGACGGCCTTGCAGACCAGGCTGAACGGCGCCAGCGCATCGCCCGGCACCAGACCGCGGAAGTCGTTCGTCAGCATTGTGCCCCAGCCGAAACTGACCCGCACGCGCCCGGCGAATTTGGCGTGCAACTCCTCGATCTTTTCGACATCGAGGCCGTCAGAGAAGATCACCAACTTATCGGTCGGGTCCTCGCCACGTTCTTTCCACCAGCGGATCGCGATTTCAGCACCCTCGGCGGGGTCGCCGGAATCGATGCGGATGCCGGTCCAGCCGGCCAACCAATCGGGCGCATTGTCGAGAAACTGCTTGGTGCCATAGGTATCGGGCAGAATGATCCGAAGGTTGCCTTCGTGTTCCTCGTGCCAGTCGGCCAGAACGTGATAGGGTGCCTGCGCCAGTTCGGCATCGCTTGAAGCAAGTGCTGAATAGACCATAGGCAGTTCGTGCGCATTCGTGCCAATCGCCTCGACATCGCGGTTCTTGGCGATCAGGCAATTGGAGGTGCCGACAAACGCCTCTCCCAGACCCTCCTGCAACGCCTGAACGCACCAATCCTGCCAAAGGAACGAATGGCGGCGGCGGGTTCCGAAATCGGCTAGTCTGAGCTTTTCGATACGGCGCAGGCGACCGACCTTTTCCCAAACCCGCGTCATACCTTGCGCATAAAGCACCTGAAGCTCGAACCGGCCCATGTCTTTCAACACCGCGCGCCCGCGTAGCTCCATCAGCACCGCAAGAGCCGGAATCTCCCACAGCATCACCTCGGGCCAGGCGCCTTCGAACGTCAGCTCGAACTGCCCGTCGCGCTTTTCTAGGTGATAGGGTGGCAGGCGCAGACCCTCGAACCACTCCATGAAATCGGATCGGAACATTTGACGCTTGCCATAGAAGGTGTTGCCCCGCAGCCATGTCGACTCGCCGCGCGACAGCGTCAGCGACCTGATATGGTCAAGCTGTTCGCGCAATTCGCCTTCGTCGACCAGATCGGCCAGCCGCACGGATTTGGTCCGGTTGATCAGGCTGAAAGTGACGCGAGTGTCGGACCGGTTGCGGAATACCGATTGGCACATCAGCAGCTTGTAAAAGTCGGTGTCGATCAGCGAGCGGACAATCGGGTCGATCTTCCACTTGTGGTTCCAGACGCGCGTGGCGATATCGACCATGAGTATTCTCCCTCAGGCACCCGTTCTGCCTTGGGCCGGGGGCGATTGTCCAGCTTGGGGCTTATGCGCCGGCAAATCCCAGCGACTTCAAGGCAACGCGGATTTCATCGAGGATCGCCGGATCGTCAATGGTTGCCGGCGCCTTGAAGTCCCGATTGTCAGCGATCTTGACCATCGTCGCGCGCAGGATCTTGCCCGAGCGCGTCTTTGGCAGGCGCTCGACGCAGACAGCGTGCTTGAAGGCTGCGACCGGGCCGATCTTTTCGCGCACGAGCTTGATGCAATCGGCTGCGATTTCAGCGTCTGACCGTTCAGTTCCGGAGTTTGTGCACAGGAACCCGACGGGGATCTGGCCTTTCAATTCGTCCGAGACCCCGATCACAGCGCATTCGGCGACATCGGGGTGGCCGGCCAGCACTTCTTCCATAGCGCCCGTCGACAGGCGGTGTCCGGCAACGTTGATCACGTCATCAGTGCGGGCCATGATCCAGAGATAACCGTCGTCGTCGATGTAGCCAGCATCGCCGGTTTCGTAATAGCCGGGGAAATGCTCGAGGTAGCTTTTGAGAAAGCGGTCCTCGGCATTCCAGAGCGTCGGGAACGTGCCCGGCGGCATCGGAAGTTTCGCGGCAATCGCGCCAAGCTCGCCGCGCGGCAGTTCCTTGCCGTCATCGTCGAGGATGTGCAGATCCCATCCCGGCATCGGCACCGTCGGAGAGCCAATCTTGACCGGCAGATGTTCGATCCCCATCGGATTGCCGACGATGGTCGAGCCGGTCTCTGTCTGCCACCAATGGTCGATGACGGGAACGCCCAGCATCCGTGCCGCCCACTCGATGGTGTCGGGGTCGGCACGCTCTCCGGCGAGAAACAGCGCCTTCAGGCCTGAGAGGTCGTATTTCTTCAGAAATTCACCCTTCGGATCGACCCGCTTGATTGCGCGAAACGCGGTCGGGGCGGTGAAGAATGCCTTGACGTTATGCTCGGAGATGACTCGCCAGAACGTGCCCGCGTCAGGGGTGCCGACGGGCTTGCCCTCGAAGACGACTGTCGTGCATCCGTGGATCAGGGGCGCGTAGCAGATATAGCTGTGACCGACGACCCAGCCAACGTCGGAGGCAGCCCAGTAAACGTCGCCGGGGCCGACGCCATAGATATTCGGCATCGTCCAGTTCAGTGCAACGAGGTGACCGGCAGTTGGCCTCACGACGCCCTTTGGCTGGCCCGTGGTGCCGGAAGTATAGAGGATATAAGCCGGGTGGCTTCCCTCGACCGGCACACAGTCGGCGGGCTCGACGCCTTGCTGCACTTCGTCCCAGTCGAAATCGAAACCCGGCTTCAGTTCAGCGCGGGCCTGTTCGCGTTGAAGGATGATCGTGAATTCAGGCTTGTGAGTGGCCTGTTCGATGGCGCTGTCCAGCAGCGGTTTGTATTCGACGGTCCTGCCCGGCTCCAGCCCGCACGATGCGGCAATGACGGCTTTCGGTTTTGCATCGTCGATGCGCACAGCCAGTTCGTTGGCGGCAAAACCGCCAAAGACGACCGAATGGATGGCGCCAATGCGCACGACCGCCAGCATTGCGACAAGCGCCTCGGGCACCATCGGCATGTAGATGATGACGCGGTCACCTTTGATGACGCCGTGGGTTTTCAGCGCACCGGCAAGGCGCGCGACCCGATCTTGTAGTTCGGCGTAGGTGATGCTGGACTTGTTGCCGGTCATCGGGCTGTCGTAGATGATCGCGGTCCGCTCGCCGTGACCCGCCTTGACGTGGCGATCGACAGCGTTAAAGCAGGTGTTCACCATGCCGTCGGTGAACCACTCGTAAAGCGGAGCGTTGTCGTCGTTGAGAGCGCGGGTCGGCTTCTTGTCCCAGTCGATCGACTCGGCCTGTTCCATCCAGAAGCCCTCGGGATCGTCCTGCCAGCGGCGATAGATTTCTGCGTATCCCAAAGTATACCCTCCCACGACCTGCTGACCTCTCTAGCGGTCGGACAGGGGTTGCGGCAAGTGGGCGATCTGCGCTCTAGCGTCACTGTTCGCGCTATCCGGAGTTCAACGGCGCGCGTGGGCGATCACAAGTTTCGTTTCAAACAAAAATTTCGTTGCGCGACTCACAGGTTCGGGGATGAGATTACAGGCAGGACGAGCATTTTGTTCGTCCGTTCCCTCAGAGGTGAGCGCCATGGGCGATAAAAAGGAAAAGCCCTCGAAACCTGGTTCCAAAACCGTCAAGAAATGAAATAATCGCGCCGTCGGGTCCCAGCCCGACGGCGCAGCCGCGTCAGCCGTATTGCGCCACTGGCGTTCCCGCCAGCGCCGACATGTTCAGCAATCCGCGCGCGGTGATCGACGGCGTGACGATGTGAGCGCGGTTACCCATTCCCATCAGGATCGGCCCGACTTCCAGCCCGCTGGCTTTCATCTTGAGAATATTCCGCACGCCTGACGCTGCGTCGGTATTGGCGAAGATCAGCACGTTGGCGACGCCCTCAAGGCGCGACGCGGGCATGATGCGGGCGCGCAGCTCAACGTCGAGAGCTGCGTCGGCGTGCATTTCGCCCTCGTAGATGAAGTCGCGCGGCGCGCTGTCGAGAATGTCCATCGCCGCGCGCATCCGCCGTCCGGTGTCGCAATCGAGGTTGCCGAACTGACTGTGCGAGCAAAGCGCGATCTTGGGCATTACACCGAAACGGCGCACGTGACGCGCGGCGGCAACCGCATTCTCGGCGATCTGCTCGGGCGTCGGTTCGGGGTGCACCTGCGTGTCGGCAACGAACAGGGGACCGTCCTCGAGGATCATCAGGCTGAGCGCGCCGATCGGGTGCAGTTCATCTTTCGCCAACACCTGGCAGATATAGTTCAGGTGCCACAGATATTGGCCGAACGTGCCGCAGATCATGCTGTCGGCCTCGCCGCGGTGGACCATGATCGCGCCAATCGCGGTCGTGTTCGTTCGCATGACCGCCTTTGCCAGATCGGGCGTCACGCCTTTTCGCTGCATGATTTCATGATAGGCGCCCCAGTAGTCGCGATAGCGGGGGTCGTTTTCGGGGTTCACCACTTCGAAATCGACACCGGGATGGATCGGCAGGCCAAGGCGTTCGGCGCGCGCGTCAATAACTTCCGGCCGCCCGATCAGGATCGGCTTGTCGGTCATCTCCTCAAGCATCGCGTTCGCGGCCCTCAGCACCCGTTCGTCCTCGCCTTCGGTAAAAACGATGCGCCGTGCGGCGGTTGCTGCGGCCTCGAACACCGGTCGCATGATCAGCGCCGATCTGAAGACCGAACCGTCCAATTTTCGCTTGTAGAGGGCAAGATCCTCGACCGGCTTGGTCGCCACACCGGTTTCCATCGCGGCCTTTGCGACCGCGGTGGCGATAACGCCCATCAGGCGCGGATCGAACGGTTTCGGGATCAGGTAGTCGGCGCCGAACGTGAGTTGTTCGCCCTTATAGGCTGCCGCCGCTTCGGCACTGGTCGTTGCGCGGGCGAGCTTGGCGATACCCTCGATACAGGCGATTTTCATCTCGTCGTTGATCGTCGTCGCGCCGACATCCAGCGCACCCCGGAAGATGAAGGGAAAGCAGAGGACGTTATTGACCTGATTGGGAAAATCCGACCGGCCCGTTGCGATGATGGCTTCTGGCGCGACTTCGCGGGCGAGGTCGGGCATGATCTCGGGCGTCGGGTTGGCCAATGCGAAAATGATCGGACGATTGGCCATCTTCGCGACCATTTCAGGCGTCAGGACACCGGGGCCGGACAGGCCGAGGAACAGGTCGGCGCCGTCGATCACATCGTCCAAAGTTCGCGCGCCACCCGGCTGGGCATAGTCCGCCTTTTGCGGTGTCATGTCGACTTCGCGCCCTTCATGGACAAGGCCGTGCAGGTCGCAAAGCCAGACGTTCTCGCGCTTGACGCCTAGCTTCAAGAGCATGTTCAGGCACGCGATGCCTGCCGCACCGCCACCGGTCGAGACGATCTTGATTTTACCGAACTCCTTTTTGGCGACATGCAGCGCGTTTGTCGCGGCTGCGCCGACGACGATGGCGGTTCCGTGCTGGTCGTCATGGAACACCGGGATGTTCATGCGCGAGCGACAGATATCTTCGACGATAAAGCAATCGGGAGCCTTTATGTCTTCCAGATTGATCGCGCCGAATGTCGGCTCCAGCGCACAGACGATATCGGCCAGCTTTTCGGGATCACTTTCGTTCAGTTCGATGTCGAAGCAGTCGATATTGGCGAATTTCTTGAACAAGACCGCCTTGCCCTCCATCACCGGTTTGGAGGCGAGCGCGCCGATATTTCCAAGCCCCAAAACCGCCGAGCCATTGGTCACCACCGCGACCAGATTGCCGCGCGAGGTGAAGCGGGCTGCGGCGAGTGGATCGGCCTTGATTTCAAGGCAGGCTTCGGCGACGCCGGGGCTATAGGCGCGCGCCAGATCGCGGCCGTTGGCAAGCGGCTTCGTCGCGCGGATCTCCAGTTTGCCTGGCTTCGGAAACTCGTGATAATCCAGCGACGCCTGCTTCAGCGCCTCGTGACGCGGATCGCTTGTCATCGTGTCTCCTCCCGGTGGTGTTTTTGTTTAGCGTTAAACTATTATTCTTTTTTCGCCTTGTGAACGCCTTATCCATTGCTTGCGTCCGGTTCGGCTTGAGGCCACTCTGCGGCGAAATGGCCGGGAGGGGCAAGGGATGAGCGACATTCGCGCCGAGGTGCGCCTGCCGACGCGTAATCTTCGCGAGGATATCGGTTTCTTCACGAAAGTCCTGAAGATGCGGATGGACACGATCTATCCCGCTGACGATCCGCAGGTCTGTGTCTTTTCGGGACACGGGCTTCGCGTTCGGATGGATGCGGGTGCGTCGGAAGCGCCGGGGACGATCCGTATTCTGACCGAAGAACCGGACAGCTTCGCGGACGGCCGGCGGACCCTCGCATCACCGGGCGGCACGACGATCGAGATCGACGAAGCCAACCCGCCGTTCGTCATGCCGGCGACAGAACATGCGTTTGTCGTGCGACGCTTGGCAGATCAGGCCCCGTGGGTGATCGGACGAGCGGGCATGCACTACCGCGACCTCATTCCGTCGCGGCTTGGCGGCTCGATCATCGCCAGCCACATCCGCATTCCCGATGGAGGTCCGGTGCCTGACGTGGTGCATTATCACACCGTCGGATTTCAGCTTATCTTCTGCTACAAGGGCTGGGTCGATCTGGTCTATGAAGATCAGGGCGAACCGTTTCGCCTGCACGCCGGAAATTGCGTGATCCAGCCGCCTGAAATCCGCCACCGCGTTCTTTTCGCCAGCGAGAATATCGAAGTCATCGAAATTGGTGTCCCTGCCGAGCATGTGACGACGATTGATCACGTCATGGAGTTGCCGAACGACAAGATAGATCGCGAACGGCGCTTTCTCGGGCAGCGGTTCGTGCATCACAAAGCTGACTCGGCCGAGTGGAAGGCTTTTCGCCTGCCGGGTTTCGTCAGCCGCGATACGTCGATTGCCAAAAACACCGAGGGTGTCGCCGGAGTACACGTTGTGCGCCGCGGCGAAGGCGATCCCACGTGGACCAGCCATGCGGGTGATATCCTGTTCACCTTCGTGATGGAGGGTGGGCTGACACTTGAGGGGGAAGGCAAAGACCCGTGGAGACTGGAACCTGGCGATGCTTTCGTGATCCCGCCGGGAATGAAGACGCGCTACGCGGATCCAACGGACGATGTCGAATTGCTGGAAGTCTCGCTGCCGGGCTCGTTCACGACTGAGGTGGTATGATGTCGTTTTCGCCCTTCAACTCTTCGATCCTGGCGGCAGCGGCGTCGCGGCTAAGCGTCTGATCGAAGGTCTCGCCGTTGGCGTCGCACAACGCGCGCAGTACGTCGGCCTGCCCGGATGTCATCGGCTCGTCGCCGTGTTCATCGACACTTGCGATCCCCGACAATGGGGTAGGTGCTGCTGCTTTCGGGCGTTCGGAATTGTCTGACATGCTCTGGTCCTCCTTGTCAGATAAATGAGCGGTCCGCAGAATTGTTCCGCCTCTTGCGCTTGCAGGCGCGCCGCGTCACCCTTGGGGCAAATCCAGGAAGAAGTAGGACAGTGCGATGCCCCCGACCGACACCGCCGAAACCGGACGGGACAACCTGTTCCATGACATCGAGCGACAAGGACTTTTTCGCGAACCGGCGGCATTCTGATGCGGGATGCACGCGGAATTATCGCCAAGCTGCGCGATGGCGAGGAGCCGACGCAGGCTGACCTGAACTGGTTCGCGCATGGCCTGGCGTCGGGAGCGGTAAGCGATGCTCAGGCGGGCGCGTTCGCCATGGCGATTTGGCTCAAGGGGCTGGGCGAAGAAGCGCGCGTTGCGCTGACACTGGCGATGCGCGACAGCGGCGATGTTCTTGCGTGGGATCTGGATGGACCGGTCATCGACAAACACTCGACTGGCGGAATCGGGGATGCGGTTTCGCTTTTGCTAGCACCAATGCTGGCGTGTTGCGATGTCTACGTCCCGATGATCTCGGGGCGCGGACTTGGACATACCGGCGGCACTCTCGACAAGCTGGAATCCATTCCCGGGGTTTCGACGGACGTGGACGAGGCGACGCTGCGGCGGATCGTCGGCGAGGTCGGCTGCGCCATCGTGTCGGCCAGCGGTCAGATCGCGCCTGCCGACAAGCGGCTTTATGCGGTGCGCGACATTTCCGCGACGGTCGAGAGCATCGACCTTATTACCGCGTCTATCCTGTCGAAAAAGCTCGCCGCCGGACTTCAGGCGCTGATCCTTGACGTCAAGGTCGGGACGGGCGCGTTCATGTCCAGGCCCGAAGACGCCCGCGCGCTGGCTAATTCGCTTGTGACGACCGCGAACGGGGCAGGGTGCCGGACTGCGGCGCTGATCACCGACATGAACCAACCACTTGCGCCCGCCGCCGGAAACGCGCTGGAAATCGCCGTGGTGATGGAGGCTCTGACCTCGCCCAAGAACTCGCGGCTGGTCGATCTGACACTGGCCCTCGGGGCCGAACTTCTGGTGCTGGCGGGCAGCGAGGCCAACGCCGAAGCGGCGGCGCTGAAACTACTTGAGGCGCTGCAATCGGGGCGCGCTGCCGAGAAATTCGACGCGATGATCGCGGCTCTTGGCGGTCCGAAAGGCTTCAGCGGCGACTGGCAACAACGCCTTCCCGAAGCCGTCGTGATGCGCGAGATCGCAGCGCCCGAGACGGGCGTTGTCACCGCCATCGACGGTCGCGCGATTGGTATGGCGGTGGTGCATCTTGGAGGCGGGCGATTGCGCGACGGCGACCGGATCGACCCTTCGGTAGGGCTGTCCGAGATTGTGTCGATTGGCGACAGCGTAACCAAGGGCCAGCCGCTCGCCCGTCTGCACGCGGCAAGCGAACGGGCAGCCCGCGACGCGCAACGCGCCGTGCTCGACGCAATCACCCTTGGCGAGTCGGCCGAAACCCCGACACTTATTTGCGAAAGGATCGGTTGATGCCCCGCGCCTTCCTTGTTGTCCTCGATTCCGTAGGAATCGGCGGTGCGCCGGACGCCGATCGGTTTTTCAACGGCAAGACCCCCGACACCGGATCGAACACGCTTGCGCATATCGCGCTTGCCTGTGCCAAGGG
>JBBKWG010000292.1:0-5979 GCA_037968835.1 Paracoccaceae bacterium | reverse complement strand
TCAGCGGTGGCAGCGATAACGGCCAAGTCACGACCGACGGTGTCGTCGCTCCCGAGGCGACGCTCGCAGTGCCGGACGCGACTGTTACGGAAACTGTGCCCGCTCCGATCGAATAGGGCGGTCCATTCAAATGCTGGCGGCGGCTGCTCTTCGGCGGCCGCCGTTATCGTGCCCGCGAAGCACTGGGTTCACGCGCTTATTTCCACCCCCCCCTTTCCGACGTCAGTCCAGCGCGCTCCATTCCTGTGGAACCGCGCCCTTCCGGAGTCGCGCTCATGCTGACACTCGACTGCCCGAATTGCGGCATCGCTTGCGATGAAACCGAACTTGCACCGGGGGGCGAGTCGCACCTGAAGCGCTTCGGTCCCGGCTCCTCGGACGAAGACTTCGAGGGATACCTGTTCCAGCGAGAGAACCCCCGCGGCGTCCACTTCGAGCGCTGGCGTCATGCATATGGCTGCGGCAAGTGGTTTCTCGCGGCGCGCTGCACCACCACTCTCGAAGTGTTCGGAACGTATTCGGCGCAAACGACCGAGCCCCCGAAAGAAATTTGCGACCGGATCAGCGGCAAGCGTCCCGGATGGATATGGAGGGAGTTCTCGTGAGCCATCGTCTGAGCCAGGGCGGGCGTCTGATCGACCGGTCGCAGGCCAAAGCCTTCACCTTCAACGGCAAGACCATGCGCGGTTATGCGGGCGACACTCTCGCCTCTGCTTTGCTTGGGCAGGGACAAGTGCTGGTCGGGCGCTCGTTCAAGTATCACCGTCCTCGCGGTATCGTGGCGTCGGGTGCGGAAGAACCGAACGCGCTGATGAACCTGGGCCGCGGCAAGACCTTCGAGCCGAACGCGCGGGCGACGACGACCGAGTTGTTCGACGGTCTGAGCGCCGATAGCCAGAACCATTGGCCGAGCCTTGAATTCGACGTTGGCGAGATCAACGCCCATCTCTCGCGGTTTCTGCCTGCGGGTTTTTACTACAAGATGTTCATGTGGCCGCGCGCCTTCTGGAAGCACGTTTACGAACCGTTCATTCGCCAATCCGCCGGACTTGGCCGCGCGCCGCGTCATCGCGACGCCGATCGCTATGAGCACTTCAACACCCATGCAGATGTTCTGATTGTAGGGGGAGGTATAGCTGGCCTGACTGCGGCAAAGGCTGCGGGCGAGGCTGGCGCGCATGTCCTTTTGGTCGAACAATCCGCACACTGGGGCGGAAGAGCGCCGGTGGATGCCGCAGCGGACGAAACCAGGATCGACGGTCTTGAAGTCGCGGACTGGGTCGCGAAGACGGTCTCGAACCTGAAATCCATGTCGAACGTGCAGATGCGTCTGCGCACGATGGGCGCTGGCATCTACGATCACGGATACGCGCTGGCCTACGAGCGCGTCACCGACCACGCGCCAGATCACAACCTGCCGCGCCACCGCTTGTGGAAAGTGCGCGCCCGCCAGATCGTCACCGCAACCGGCGCGATCGAACGGCCGCTTTCGTTTGCAGGCAACGACCTGCCGGGCGTGATGCTGGCTTCGGCAGTGCGCGATTACGTCGTCGACTACGCCGTGGCACCGGGCAAGAAGACCGTCGTTGTGACCAATAACGACGACGGTTATCGCACCGCAATCGCCCTGAAACGTGCCGGTCTGTCGGTGCCGGTTGTCATAGATGCACGAGCAGAAGCGACCGGGCCGCTGGCCGACGCGGCGCGCGACGCAGGTATCCGCATCACCCCTGGTCGCGGCATCGCGAAGGTTGCGGGCAAGGGGCGCGTTCAGACAGTCTACATCTGCGACCAGATCGGCGACGGCAGCGTCATCGAAGAGGTCGAGGCCGATTGCATCGCAATGTCCGGGGGCTGGTCTCCGGTGGTCCACCTCTGGTCGCACTGTGGCGGCAAACTGAACTGGGACGACAGCGAAGCGCATTTCCGTCCGGATGCGGACCGTGCGCCAACCGGTGCGGACGGAGAACCCTTCGTGCGTGTCGCTGGGCTCGCAAACGGTCACATGACCACCGCTGAATGCCTGACGGATGCCCATGCGACCGGGCAGGCGGCGGCCACGGCGGCGGGATCGAGCAAATCTTCAGAACCGGCACCATTTGCCGCCCCCGAATCGCGTCAGCCGATGTTGCCGGTCTGGAACATGCCCTCGGACGCGTCCTATGATTTGCGTGCCAAGACCTGGCTGGATTTCCAGAACGACGTCAAGGTGACTGACGTCGAACTGGCCGCGCGCGAAGGTTTCGAAAGCGTCGAACATACCAAGCGCTACACGACGCTCGGCATGGCGACGGATCAGGGTAAACTCAGCAATATCAATGGTCTCGCCGTTCTTTCTCAGGCTTTGGGCGACGAGATTCCGAACGTCGGAACGACGACGTTCCGCCCGCCTTATACTCCGATCTCGATGGGCGCGATTGCGGGCGAGGCGCGGGGCGATCTGTTCCAACCGGTCCGCCGCTCACCGATCCAGGAGTGGCATGAAGAACGCGGCGCACATTGGGAGCCGGTCGGCCATTGGCGTCGCCCCTATTGCTTCCCGAAAGCCGGTGAAAGCATCCACGATGCTGTGATCCGCGAGGTCAATACGACGCGGACGTCGGTCGGCTTGCTGGACGCCTCGACGCTTGGGAAATTGCTCGTCAAGGGCCCCGACGCCGGACGCTTCCTCGACATGATGTACACCAACATGATGTCGACGCTGCCGGTCGGGAAATGCCGATACGGGCTGATGTGTTCCGAAAATGGGTTCCTGCGGGACGACGGCGTGGTTGCCCGGCTCGATAACGACACGTGGCTCTGCCACACGACGACCGGCGGCGCCGACGCGATACATGCGCACATGGAAGAGTGGCTTCAGACCGAGTGGTGGGACTGGAAGGTCTACATCGCCAACGTGACCGAACAATATGCACAGATCGCGGTTGTCGGACCGAAGGCGCGCGAAGTTCTGAAATCGCTCGGCGGCATGGATCTGAGTGCCGAGGCGTTGCCGTTCATGCAATGGGCTGACGGAAAGATCGGCGACTTCGATGTCCGGGTTTTCCGCATCTCGTTTTCGGGCGAACTCAGCTATGAAATCGCGGTGTCCGCGGGGCAGGGGCGTGCATTCTGGGACGCTCTGCTGGAGGCCGGCGAGAAGTTCGGGATCACCACCTATGGCACCGAGGCGCTGCATATCATGCGGGCCGAAAAGGGCTTCATCATGATCGGGGACGAAACCGACGGTACGGTAATTCCACAGGATCTTGGACTGAACTGGGCGATTTCGAAGAAAAAGGACGACTACATCGGCAAGCGCGCGCAAGAACGCGACCACATGACCGATCCCTACCGCTGGAAACTGGTCGGGCTTGAAACGCTCGACGGGTCCGTGCTGCCGGACGGTGCTTATGCCGCCGAACCGGGGTTCAACGACAATGGTCAGCGGCGGACCGAAGGGCGCATCACTTCGACCTACTATTCGCCGACCCTCGGGCGCGGAATAGCAATGGGACTGGTGCATCGCGGCCCGGATCGGATGGGGGACGTTCTGGATTTCCCGAAAACAGATGGCGAAGTCGTCAAAGCCAGGATCGTCAATCAGGTCTTTTATGATCCCGAAGGGGAGAAGCAGAATGTCTGATGCTGTCAGCGCGCTGGCCGGAGTCGCCTATTCCGGCACCATCAAGATTGAAGATGCGGGACCACGCGGCATGATTCTGTTGCGGGGCGATTTGGCCGATACAGACCTCAAAAATGCCGCCACCTCAATCTCAGCGCTGGATTTTCCCGACACCGGCGTGGCCAAATGCGCCGGCGAGCGCGGCCTTTGCTGGATGTCACCAGACGAATTGCTGGTGCTCGTTCCTTACACTGAGCGTGCCAAAACACTAAAGACAATCGCCGCAACGCTCGGCAGCAAGCACCATCTTGCCGCAGATGTGTCCGACGCCCGCGCCGTGTTCCGACTTTCCGGAGACAATTTGGCGATCCGGGAAGTGCTGGCAAAACTGACGCCTGCGGATATGCGCCCCAAATCCCTCCCGAACGGTCATTTGCGGCGCACCCGACTTGCCCAGGTGCCTGCCGCTTTCTGGTTTCACACCGACACCCTTGCCGAACTGATCTGCTTTCGCTCGGTCGCTCAGTACGTCTTCGGCATTCTGAAAATCTCCGCCGCGCCGGGCAGCGAAGTCGGGCATTTCTGACGGAACTTCCGGCCCACCGATACCGTTGGCCTTGCGAGACGCCTTGACCGCGCGAACTTCACGGCTCAGGTAAGGCGCAGCAACATTTTCAACCTATGAGGGGCTCCACCATGGCTTTTGAACTTCCTGATCTTCCCTATTCACACGACGCTTTGGCCGCCAACGGCATGAGCAAGGAAACGCTGGAATATCACCATGACATCCACCACAAGGCCTACGTCGACAATGGCAACAAGGCGATCGCCGGCACCGAGTGGGAAGGAAAGTCCCTGGAAGAGATTATCAAGGGCACCTACGATTCCGGCGCAGTTGCGCAGAACGGCATTTTCAACAACATCAGCCAGCTTTGGAACCACAATCAATTCTGGGAAATGATGAGCCCGGACGAAAGCAAAATTCCGGGCGAGGTCGAAACGGCTCTGAAAGAGGCATTTGGCTCGGTCGACGAGTTCAAATCGAAATTCTCGGCCGCAGGCGCGGGTCAATTCGGCTCCGGCTGGGCGTGGCTCGTCAAGGATAGCGACGGCTCGTTGAAAGTGACCAAGACGGAAAACGGTGTGAACCCGGTTTGTTTTGGCCAGACAGCACTCCTGGGATGCGACGTTTGGGAGCATTCCTATTATATCGACTTCCGCAACAAGCGGCCCGCCTACCTGACCAACTTCCTCGACAAGCTGGTCAACTGGGAAAATGTCGCCAGCCGGATGTAAGATCCGCCCGACACTTTTCTGATTTGAGACAAGGGGCCTCGCAGAAAAATGCGGGGCCTCATTGCTTTGAGAGATGCGAACCGGAACTTCCGAGCAAATCCAAGGGTTGTCCCCATGAACAACCAAAGGAGATTTAAGATGGCTGATCGAGCACGCTCGAAAGACGGGACCCGAGAGACTGAAAAATTCACCTCCGATCTGGACACACCCTCCCAGCAGGGCCGCGCCCAAGGCAATCTTGAGCGCAAGGTCGGCACGCGGGACGAACTGCGGCAGGTGGAAGAAGGCGACGTGACGACTCGCGTAACCAAGAAAGACGAAAAAGGCCGCGGCGACCTTGGCGGTCACCACGGAACGGGAGAAAAGAATGACTGAACTGAAGAACGGCACCTGGGTTCTGATCGCCGATGGCGAGAAGGCCCTGTTTCTGGAGAACATCACCGACAGCGAGAATCCGAACCTGATCGTGCGGCGCGAGGAATCGCAAGACAATCCGCCCACGCGCGAGCAGGGCGCCAATCGCCCCGGGCGTGTGCATGAAAGCGCCGGTTCGTCCAGCCACGCCTACGAGGACACCGACTGGCATCGTCTTGAAAAAGAGCGGTTCGCTGTTGAACTGGCGGATATTCTCTACGCCAAGGCACATTCAGGCGCGTTCGAACGTATCGTAATCGTCGCGGCTCCACGCATTTTGGGTGAACTTCGCGAAAAGCTGCATCAGGAAGTTACTGACAAGGTTGTCGGAGAAATCGACAAGACGCTGACGAACCACACCCTTGCCGACATCGAGAAAATCCTGAAAAGCGAACTGTCGAACGCGGCCTGAGCCCAATTGCGCATTGAGGCGTATCATAGCGAAACCACGCTTGACCTTGCCTCACCGGGCCAGTTTACCCGGTGAGGCAACCGGGTGGCCCTTCCATGCTGAACTCTCACTCAGCGTCGCAATCTGCGCGACTCGGCGTCCTCGCGATGATCGCCTGTTGCGTGATCTGGGGGCTTGCGCCGCTCTATTACGGTCTCCTTTCGCACGTTCCACCCACTGACATTCTTGCGCATCGAACGCTGTGGTCTCTGGT
>JBBKWG010000291.1:0-8542 GCA_037968835.1 Paracoccaceae bacterium | reverse complement strand
TAGCCGAACGCCCAAACCAGATTCTGACGGATGTTGCTCATGGTGCGGCGGGAAACTTCGACGGCATTGACCACACCCCTCAGATCGCCGGACATAAGGACCACATCGGCGGATTCGATGGCGACATCGGTTCCGGTGCCGATCGCGATGCCGACATCCGCGTGCGCGAGCGCCGGGGCATCGTTGATCCCGTCGCCCACGAATGCGACCTTCAGTCCACCTGCGCGCAGTTCATCGAGCGCTGCAACTTTTCCGTCGGGCAGCACGCCCGCGATGACCCGATCAATGCCGGTTTCGCGTGCGATGGCCTCTGCTGTCTCGCGCTTGTCGCCGGTAATCATCGCGACCTTGAAACCGCGGTCGTGTAAGGCAGCGATAGCGGCCCGACTGGCGATTTTCACGGGATCGGCGACCGCAATCACAGCCGCCAGCCGACCGTCAACGGCCGCATAAAGCGCCGTCCGCCCCCGCTTTGCCAACGCGCGTTCGGTGTCCGCCAGAGCGTCCAGCGATATGCCCTCGCGCGCCATCAGGCGATCGGCGCCAACCAGCACTTTGCGACCGGACACTTCAGCAGCGACACCGTAGCCCGTGATCGACTGAAAGTCCGTTATGGCGGGGATCGCGATGCCTTCGGAATGCGCACCGCGCACAATCGCTTCGGCGATGGGATGTTCCGATTGCGCTTCGACGCCTGCGATAAGGGCAAGCACTTCGGATCGCTGAAAGCCGTCGGTCGTGACAAGATCCGTCAACGTCGGCCTGCCTTCGGTGAGCGTGCCGGTCTTGTCGAGCGCGATGATGTCGACTTCGCTGAGTTCCTGCAACGCATCGCCCTTGCGGAAAAGAACGCCCATTTCCGCGGCGCGTCCCGTGCCAACCATGATCGAGGTCGGCGTCGCAAGTCCCATGGCGCAGGGGCAAGCGATGATGAGGACGGAAACGCCGGCAACAAGGGCAAGCGTCAACGCCGGATCGGGGCCAAACAGAAGCCAGACAGCCACTGTGATCGAGGCGAGGATCATGACCGCTGGCACGAACCACAGGGTGACGCGGTCCACCAGTCCCTGGATCGGTAGCTTTGCGCCTTGCGCCTCTTCGACCATGCGTATGATCTGCGCGAGTGTGGTGTCAGCACCGACGCGCTCGGCGCGGAATGTCAGGCTGCCGGCGCCGTTGACGGTGCCGCCGGTGACCATATCGCCTGCCGATTTAGAGTTCGGAACCGGCTCGCCCGTGATCATGCTTTCATCAACGTTGCTCGAGCCTTCCGAGACCTTTCCGTCAACCGGTATGCGCTCTCCCGGACGCACGAGAATCATGTCGCCGACCACCAATTCATCGACTTCGACATCGTCCACTTCGTTGCCGCGCAAAACCCGCGCCGTGCGGACTTGTAGGCCAAGAAGCGCTTGAATCGCTGCGCCGGTCTGCCCCTTTGCGCGGGCTTCGAGCCAGCGACCAACCAGAATAAGCACCACGATCACTGCCGCTGCTTCGTAATAGACCGCCCGGACGCCCTCGGGCATCAGCGCGGGGAGGAACGTCGCCACGACCGAGTAGGACCACGCCGCACCGGTTCCAATGGCCACGAGACTGTTCATATCAGGCGCACCTTTCAGCAGCGCTGGCAGGCCCTTGGCAAAGAAAGTCCGACCCGGTCCGAACAGGACAATTGTCGTCAGCACGAATTGCAACAGCCAGGAAGTCTGGGTGCCGATGGTTCGTTCGATAGCCATGTGAACCGACGGGATCAGATGCGCGCCCATTTCAATCAAAAACACCGGAACGGTAAGCACTGCGGCGATAACCACTTGCCGCGCCAGTCGGTTGGCTTCGTCCGCCTTGCGTTCCATGCGGCTTTGGCTTGCGTCGGCCTGTGCAATTTCGGCCGGATATCCGATCTCGGCCGTCGCTGCCTGCAAGTCCGATAGCGTCGTGGTGCCGTCGAGGTATTCGACAGCCGCGGTTTCCGCAGCAAGGTTGACGGACGCCGAAAGAACACCTGGAACGGCTTCCAGAGCCTTGTCGACGCGGCCGACGCACGAGGCGCACGACATTGAGGAGATTAAAAGCGTCACTTTCGACGTGCGGGCGGGATATCCGAGATCGCGCAGCACCTCTGCCACCGCCGGAAGTCTTGCCGTGTCGTTCAGATCGAAGCTGGCGGTCTCGGCGGCCAGATTCACCGCGACGTCACCGACTCCGGCGATGGCGCTCAACGCTTTCTCGACCCGACCAACGCAGGATGCGCAAGACATGCCTTCGATGTTCAAAGTTGCCCTTTGAGACTTATCCATCATCGGCTCCATTATTCGATTCCAGACCTATCTAATGCTTCCAGCCACTGGAAGCTCAAGGGGTAGTTTGAAATTAATTCTCGCTTGACCTTCCCCACGCCAAACCCTTCAAAGTGACAGAAATTCAACGATGGAATCGCAGAATGAAATTTCATGTACCGGAGATGTCCTGCGGACATTGCACCGCCACGATCACAAAAAGCGTGACAGCCGCCGACCCCTCTGCCGAGGTGAAAACCGATCTTGAGACCCACACCGTGGAAATCACCACGCAGGCGTCGCACGCCGAGATGGTGAAAGCGATCAAGGCAGCGGGATACGACGCGGCACCCGTCTGATCGGCGATGGCGATTAGCTGACCGGCCCCGCAATTGGAAAGCCCTTCAGGCAGTCCGCGCGCGCATCAATTTCCCCGCCGTTTCGTCTCGCCTTCGGTGCGAATGGCCTGTGTTTCGCGAATTCGCTGCGGCCAAGTCGACTTCACGAAACCCAGGATGTTCCAGATGTCCTGATCGCTCAGTTGCTTACCGAAGCCCGGCATTCCGCTGTCGAACGCCATGCCCTTCTGCGCCATCACAGCCTGACCGCCAAGCTTTGTGTACTCGAATATTACTTGATCGGCGTGGTGCCACGTATGGCCGGTTTGATCATGCGGTGGTGCGGGAACCCGCCCATCCTCGCCAGGCGTTTGCCAATTCTCCTGACCTTCAAGATTGGCTCCGTGACACGAGGCGCAGTTTTCGGCGTAGAGATCCTCGCCCGCCACGATGTCGACCGCATCGGGAATGATTACGCCCGATCGGCTTTGTGCGTTCGCGCTGACCGACGCCACGGCAAGGACTGCCACTATGCCAACGAAAGACCGGCGCATCACGTGATCCGAACCCAGGTCGTCATTCCAGAGGCTGCGTGGGACAACATGTGGCAGTGCAAAAGCCAGTCGCCCGGGTTGTCGGCAACAAACGCGATCTCGCGGGTTTCTCCGCGCATGAGAAGTGTGGTGTCGCGGTAATCACCGAAGCTGCCATCACTTGCGATCTCGTGAAAATGCATTCCGTGCAGGTGCATGGCGTGTGGAAAGGCGGTGTCGTTGATGATCTTCAGTCGCACGGACTCGCCGCGGGATAATTCTGCGATAGGCGGAGTTTCGATGCCACCCACCGAACCGTTGAACGCCCAGAACTGACCCGCCCGCACCAACTCCTGCATCGACTGCGCCTCGCCGTTCATCATGGCCGATTGCATCCCCCCCATGGCGCCGCCTTCCATCCGCAAGGTCAGCGGACGCGCCGAGCCAAGATCGGCGATGGCGACGGTATTGGGTGGCAGAGGAGCGGGAGCGGCGCGTTTCGAGCGGGTCGCTTCATTCCGGACCTCGAACGCGACCTGCGAGAAGGCTTCTTGCCGGTCGATCTGAACGATGTGAGCAGAGCCGCCGACGTCGGCTGTCACATCAACGATCAGATCAACGCGTTGCGCCGGCCCCAACAAAAAGCTTTCGGGGACTGGTCTGGGCAGCGCCAAAGGCATGCCGTCCTGAGCGACGATCCAACCATCGAGCCCGTCCAGTCTTAACTGGAAGATACGAGCGTTGGCGGCGTTGATGATCCGCAAGCGAAGGCGTTCATGGCGGGCGACGTCAAACGCCAGATTGTTTGTCGCGTTCGTCGTTATGTAATTTCCGATGCGGCCCGCGTGACTGAGTTCGTGGGGTGCCCCGAAATTCGGGTCGAGTTGTGCGGTTTCGGGGTCGATCAGCCAGTCGTCGAGTATCAGAACTTCTTCGCGGTCGATATCAATTGGGTCCGGTTCTTCGACAATCATTGCGCCGTAAAGTCCACGCGCGACCTGTTCGAAAGATCTGTTATGTGAATGATACCAATAGGTTCCGGCGTCAGGGACGGTGAAATCATAGTCGAAACTTTCCCCCGGCCCGACGGCCGCCTGCGTCAGACCCACAACTCCGTCCATCGCGTTGTCGACGTGAATCCCGTGCCAGTGGATAGATGTCGGCTGCGGTAGTGCGTTTTCCAGCCTGCGCCGAAATCGCTCACCCTGGAGCAGCCGCAACTCGGGTCCGGGTACGGTGCCCGCGTAACCCCAGAATTCGGTCCGTCCGTAACCTTCGGGCAAAAGCTGCATATCGGCGACGCTGGCGCGCAGAATCTCGGGCGTTTCCGATCCTGCGGCGATAGTCGGAAGGGTTGCACAGGCCGCCCCTCCCATAAGAAGTTCTCGCCGTGTCACTCGCATGTTTTTCCCTTTCCACTACTCATCGCGGGCAGAAATCAGATCGCGCGGCGACGCATTGCTCAGTCGATCCCGTTGGCTTTCTGCAACTCGCGCACATATTCCGCAATCATAAGCACATCGCCACGCGTCAGTCCCTCGACCGGGGGCATATTGCCGAATTCCCAATGGTGCGCCCTGACGCCGTTTTGCGCCGCCAGAACGAAGGCCATGTCAGCATGATGGTTCGGCTCGTAAATCTTGTGGACCAGCGGCGGTGCGACGCCGTTCTGACCTGCCGCGTTCGTTCCGTGACATGCGGCACATTTCGCGTCAAACGCACGTTTGCCGATCTGAGCGTTTGCGGACAGATTTTCGGGGATTTGCACTGAAGCAATTGGCGCGCCTTCTCTGACCTCGGTCAAGTCCGGCTGCGTCATAGAATGGTCAGTGACCTGCGCATCCGGCCCGGCGGCCCGCCAAACGAAGACTGCCAATACAAGGCCAAGAAATCCGAGCAGCATTAAGGTTGATTTTGACATTTAGTCCTAGCCCTCAGATCAGTTTGACTTGGGTGCCCACCGGAGCCCGATCATAGACCTCTTCGATGTGCTCGTTGTAAAGGCCAATGCAACCGTTCGACGAGCGCCGCCCGATCTTGCGCGTGTCCTGCGTGCCGTGGATTCGGTAATATTGCCAAGAGAGATACAGCGCGCGAATTCCAAGGGGGTTTTCAGGAGCGCCGCCGGGGATCCGCAACGGCCACTCGGGGTTGCGTTCACGCATCGCCGGCGTCGGTGCCCAGCTTGGGTTCTTCCGCTTTTCAACGACCTCGGTATAGCCGCGCCGGGTCAAATCCTCGGAGATCGGCACGGAGGACGGATAGAGCCTCATGTCTCCGTCCGCAGTCCAATGCTGCACGACTTTCGCACTGGTGTCCGAGATGATGATACCCACGCCCAAGGCTTCAAAGTGATCTTGCCAATCATGGATGCGGAAAGAGGATGCGTTCCGCCTGACCGACACATTTTCCTGAGCTTTCAGAATTGACGGCGCAAACAGCAGCGACGATCCACCGCCCACGATGAACGCCCGCCGCTTGATCTCCGATTTATTGAACGTCTTCATTGCTCTGCCTCATTTTCTTTGTCGAACGCCTGAATGCATATTCAATTGCAGGCATTTGCGAAACATTCTGGCGAACATTTTTTTGTAATCAAATGTATCAAGTTATCGCAGAGTGCGGGATGTTGCGTCTTTACGCTTGACCTTCCAGCGACTGGAATCTGTAGCGTTAGCTCAAGCCGTGTTGAGCAATCTGGCATGCACAGAGATTTGGAAATGTCATTGGTAATGGCGCAACGTAAGAAATCAAACGGGCGATTGATCGCTCTGGTCGTGATCGCCTTCGTCGTGGTGGGCCTTGTTTTGTGGCTGTTTGGCCCTGCGGATCTGGTTGCATCCGCGTTTGATCGTGACCGAATACGTGGGTGGATCGACACATCAGGGGTCTGGGGTCCGGTTCTGATTGTGGCGCTGATGACAATCGCGATCGTCGCGAGTCCGATTCCATCGGCACCGATCGCACTGGCCGCCGGCGCGGCTTATGGACAGATTTATGGGACGATACTGGTCATCGCAGGTGCCGAACTCGGCGCGCTCATTGCTTTCGTCATCGCCCGCTTCCTGGGCCGAGCAGCGCTTGAACACTGGTTTGGGGAAAAGATTGGCGCCGGGTTGCTTGGCTCGCAGAACGCGTTGACCTTTCTGGTGTTCGCCAGTCGCCTTCTGCCATTTGTTTCGTTTGACATCATGAGCTACGCGGCGGGGCTCAGCGTGATCCATTTCTGGCGTTTCGCCGTCGCGACACTGGCCGGGATTGTTCCCGCAAGTTTTGTGCTCGCCTATCTAGGCAACGAAGCAATGAGTGGAAATGCGGCGACAGCCGGATGGACGGCGGCATTACTTGGCTTCTTCACACTTCTCTCTGTCGGAGTTGCGGCCGCAGTGCAGCGACGACGGCAGAAAACTCAAACGGAGGCATCCGAATGACCATAAGCTCACATGCCGGCCATCTGCCCAGTTCCGGCAAGGCCTTGATTATTTCCGCGTGGCTGACCGGCGTGTATTTTTTCATCGAGCTTGCCGTGGGTCTCTGGATAGGGTCCATCGCGGTCATTTCCGATGCGTTTCACACGCTTTCGGCTGTCGGCGGCGTTCTTGTCGCCATTGTCGCGCAGCGTATTGCGAAGCGGCCCGCAGACCGCGACCGAAGTTTCGGATGGTACCGCGCCGAGATTATCGGGGCGCTGGCAAATGGCGGATTTCTACTTGGGATGGCGCTTCTGGTAATATGGATGGCGGCGATGCGTCTCAGCCATCCCATCCACCTGCCGGTCGGTCCAATGCTGTGGGTGGCGTTTGGCGGATTGGTGACCGAGGTCATCTCCCTTTCGCTGATCTGGCGCACAAGCAAAGACGATCTCAACACGCGCGGAGCCCTTTGGCACGTCATTCAAACCTCCGTGGGCAGCCTATTGATCATCGTGACGGCCCTGGTGATCAAGTATACCGGTTTTCTTCTGATCGACCCGATCCTGGGAATGGCGTTCGGCTTCGTTCTGCTCTGGGCTTCAGTCGGCGTCCTTCGCGATGCCGCGCATATCCTGTTGGAAGGAACGCCGAAGGGGATAGATCTTGGCCGCATACAAACGGAACTCGAAGATCTCGACGGGGTCACGGACGTGCACCACATTCACGCCTGGCAATTGACCAGCGACACGAACGCGTTCTCCGCGCATCTGTCGCATTCGCCTGATCGCGACGCAGCGCCAATTCTCGAAGCCGCTCATCGTCATCTAACGGAAGACTACGGATTCCGGATGGTGACCTTGCAGCTAGAGACGTTCTGTCTAGATGAATCGAGGGCTGTTGCCATGGACGTCTCCGGCATGGCCAAGTCGGCCGCTCCAGCTCACAAACACTCGTGAATTCCGCCGGAACTGAAAGGCGCGCGGCGCGCCGACCGTAAGCGTCCGGTCTGACCGCCCTATGTTGTGGTTTTTCACGGCAGGAGATCGTCGACGCGGTTGATCTTGTAGTCAGGGATGCGGGCCAGGGTGTCGGCCAGCCAGGCTTGAGGATCAATACTGTTCAGTTTTGCGGTTTCGATCAAGGTGTAGGCGATCGCGGCAGCCTTGCCGCCGGTCTGCGAACCCACGAACAGGTAGTTTTTGCGCACATGCCGCCCGATGGCATCTGCGAGCGGTTCCAGCAGGGCCGTCGACTTACCGACCCAGTCGGCCAGCGTCGAGCGGTCCAGATCAATCCCGTCGCGCTCGAAGATCCCGCTTTGCCGATAGAGCGGCAGGTGATCGGCGTATTTGTTGACCAGCACATGCGCCAGCAGACCTGCACCGGGACGACCGCGCTCGATTGGGCGCGACGGCAACGGAGCCTGCGTGAAGCCCTCGCAACCCGAACAAGCAAAGCGAGGCCTCACGATGCGGTTCACGATGAACCGACCGGGCACATATTCCAGTTCTTCGGTCACATCCTCGCCCAGACGGCGAAGAGCGCCACCGCACTGGGCGCAATCGTCGTCGCCAGTGGTCGCTTCGACTTCCATGCGCGGGATGTGATCCGGGATCGGACGGCGCTTCAGCTTGTCTTTTGGTTCCTCATAAGGAAGGCGCAGCTTCGCCGTCATCTTGGCGACGGCAATCTCACTGTTCTCCAAGGCCAGTTGAAGCTGTTCGATGCTCTCGGACGAGGTGCCAAACCGCGCCGCGCGATGGCCTGCCAACTGATGCCTCAGCTTCTCGATCAAAACGGCCTGAGACTTCACCTCGGCCAGCAAAAGCGCTGTGAACTGTCTCAGTTCATCAGGGTCTTCCGGCAGGGATTTGGCCACGTCCAACATGGTCGGACCATACCCGATCCGCGCGCTCAGAGGAATCCCCGCAGACTTGTTCCAAGCGGTTTATCCCGCCTTCAGCGGCTTCCAGCTACGT
>JBBKWG010000290.1:0-3631 GCA_037968835.1 Paracoccaceae bacterium | reverse complement strand
CGCGAAGCTATGGCTTTGAATCCCTTCCATCCAGAGTGGTACTGGCTTTCGCTAGGGGACGCGTTTCTAGCGGCGGAACGCTATGACGATGCCATCGAAGCCTTCAAGCGGCGCACCAGGCCAAAGGTCTGGGTGCTGACGCGCATGGCCATCTGCTACGCCCTCGGCGGGCGCATGGAAGAGGCCCACGAAACCGCTCGGCGCGTTCTGGAGCAGAACCCGGCTTTCCGTATCTCAGCGCAACGCCAGGGCGGCTGGCCCGATCAGGATCTCAAACGCTTTCGCAAGGGTATGATTCAGGCGGGATTACCAGAATAGGCGCCGGACGGAATGGCACCTCACAGCCCTGTGGCAACCCGAGGAACCCAACCTCCCGCGCCGCCGCCTCCAAGACCGCAGGATCGTGTTTCGTCATGGCGATCTCGAAGGCGGCGCCGTCGGGGTGCTTCGAGCGGGCCGCACCGCCAACGGCGCGGTTTGCTCAGGGCTTCAGTGGAGGTGGTGCGTCTCGCCGTTGATCTTCACGAACATCTCGGCGAGATGCCATGTCCCACGGCTGGATTTCACAGCGCCGATCCGCCGTTTTCGGATCTCGGCAGCGAACATCGGCCCGAACGGATGCCACCAGTACCGAACGGTTTCGTGACTGACGTCGATGCCGCGCTCATGCAGCAGGTCTTTGACGTTCCTGAGCGACAGGGGATACCGGACATAGGGCATCACCGCCAGGCGGATGATTTCTGGGCTGCTGTGAAAATACTTGAACGGGTCGTTTTTTGTCATGAGTGAAGGCTACGGAACCGCCCTGCCCGCCTCAAGTCGATTTGTTACTCCACGACGAGCAGTCGGCCGTCCTCCAACTGAACGGAGAGAACAACGAGCTGCCCGGGGCGGTGTTCGACAATCCAGTGACGACAAAGCGCGACAACGAGCCGTCAGAACGAGTTAAGGGGCCCGCATCAGACTGCAGTCCGGTCGTTGGATTCGACATTGGGAACGTAGGCAAAGTCTGCACTGCGTGACGTCAGGCAACTCACGGCGAAGTGCAGCTTCATGCTCCGGGCCGATCCATATACGTTCGGACACCGCTCTTAAGAAAGCCGCTATCAATGCCAGCGAACGTTCGATTCACGTTCCGTTTCGCCGCAAAGGACTGGCATCGAAGTGCTTGGGTTGCGTTCCAGAAACTTATCCCTTTTCAGCACCTTACCATGAATTCACCAAGTCGACGTAGTCATGAGATTTGTAGGGTATCGGCCCCTAGGGAACGCGTCCGGTCCTCCTCGGGTCGCCGTCGGTGATCGGTCCTCGAAAAAACGAAAAAATCCAGCCGCAGCCGGATCGGGAAATGTGAAACCGCGCTCGCTGGGCTACCGGCCGGTGCGCTCGCCCGGGCCGGTGCAGTCAAATGCGGCGGCGTGGGTCTCACCACCGGCGTGGCGCATCGTGGCCCACACCGTTGCGGCCAGCGACCCGGCAATCTCCGCCACCAGCTTCTGTCGGATGGCATCGGTCAGTGAAGTTATTTCCCCGACGCCAAGGACGAAGGCGCCGGGGCCTGCGATCACGCAGCTGGCGTAGTAGCGCTCCAGCTGATTCAGCGAGTAGCTCGCGAAGGGACCGGTCCGCCCCGAGGTGTGGATCGGCAGTCCGTTCACTGTGATGCCCGCCGCCGCAATTCGGTCGCGCGCTTCGCCCACCGGAGGTCCGGCATTGTTCGGTCCGTCGCCCGAGACGTCCACCACCCTGCGCATCGCCCAGTCCGGTCCGCCTGCGTCGAGCAGGGCCTGCGCGACGGAAAGTCCAGACGAGATCGAGGTTCCCGTCCCGCGCGCGATGGGGGCGGCCTCCAGCGCCCGGGCGACTGACAGCGCGCTGTCGCTGCCGTCAACCAGCGTCCACGGCAGCACCAACCAGCTCTGGCCCGGTCCGGCCCATTCGAGATAGGCGACCGCGACCCGGCCCAGCCCGCCGGAGTGAACCGCTGTAACGATGTCGGGGTGCCGGAACGCCGCGACGTAGCCGCTTCGCTGCAGAGCCTGTTCTTCGATCCCGATCGAGTTCGAGACGTCAACCGCTAGCACGAGCGCAAGGTCGACCGGCTGAGCGGCGGCACTCCCCCCGAACAGGACCGATGCCAAAGCCACGCATAAAGCCCGCATCCCCGCCTCCAATAAAAGGTCGGGGACAGTGTCGCGTCAGTGCGCCGGACGGTCATCCTCCGAACGGGTGAAGGCCGGACCGACCCTGGGAAGGCGGGCCAGAAGCGCAGCCAGCTCGGCCTGTCGGCTGGTTCCGGTTTTGGCGAGGATAGCGCGGAGCTGCGTGCACGCGGTCTCGCGCCCGATGCCGAGCCGTTCCGCGGCGGCGACCAGTCCTTCGCCACGGGAGAGCGGCACCGCCAGCCGCGCCTCGGCCACGGTAAGCCCGAAAAGCCGTCGGAGTTGCTCGGGCTCACCCGGGGCAGAAGGGGCCAGTTCCTACAACCGCAGTAGCACGCGACCGGCGCCGAACAGGTCATGCGACCGCCCTGTGAACGGCATGGCGTCGACCTTTAGCCACGGCCGGCCCTTACGCGTCAGCAGCACCGTAGGAGTGACCTCAGCAACCCCCATCGCAGCCCGTGCCACCAAGGCACGCAACGTCTCGCCGTTGGGCCGCTCTGCGGCGCACAGGCGGCGGTTCTTCACGCGCAGAGCGTCCCCCATCAACGCGGCGGCCGAAGCGTTCATCGCCAGCACCGCCCCGGCATCGTCAAGCACCAGCGCCGCCTCCCCGATCAGGTCGAACGCGTCGAGGATGGATCCGGCGGCGAGGTCCAGCACCCAGCCGGCGACGCGGACCGCGCGTGCAAGGCCGGGTGCGACCGACCGAAGCACCTCCTCCTCGACCTGCTCGAAGCGGCCCCGACGGGCGTCGCGGAACAACGGAAAGCGCCATCGGTTGCCATCAACCTCGAAAAGTACCGAGGCCCACCAGTCACGGCCCCCGGGACCCGCCACTTGCGTATAGAACGGATGCCGGGCCCTGACTTCGGACGAGATGACCTGGTCTTCGAAGATCACGACGCGCGCGCCCGCCGAGCGTTCACCAGCGTTGAACCGCGGGTCGCCGATGCCAGGCACCCGCTCCAGCCATAGCTGCGAGAACCCGGCATGCTCGGTCGAATCGACGCCACAGACGTCATCATGGCGACGCGAGAAGGGATTGGGACGCGTCCGGGTACGAAGACAGCCGCTGACCGCACCGAGAGCCTCGCACAGGCTCTGCAGCGCCAAGGGCCATTCCGCCACACCTAAGGCGGCGTCCTGGCACGCTTCGAGGGCCGATTCGATCCTGTCAGACATCGACGCCATCTCCAGAGCGGCATTTCGCTGATTATAGCACGATTCAGGATCGAGGACGTCCCCAGGCGACCACCGCAGCGATCGCCCGAGGACGCACGATGACAGCGGCGAGAACTTCTCCCGAACTCGTAAATAAGCCCCGCGACTTGCTGGAGTATTAATCGTTCATGAGATGGCCTGTATTCTGGAGCCCACCAATAGTCCTCGGTACTCTGCGCTGCTTTCAGAACACTATCCGAGTTGGCCCGAAGCTCGACGGGAGCACTGGGACTGGTAAGTAAGCG
>JBBKWG010000289.1:0-8125 GCA_037968835.1 Paracoccaceae bacterium | reverse complement strand
ACTCCCGCGATTTCCTCAAGCGTTTCATCGCTATAGACAACGCCGGTCGGATTGTTGGGCGAGTTGATCAGAAGCGAGCGCGCCCCGTCCGCCGCTTTCGCCAGATCCACGCCGGCTGGTTGAAAACCACGTTCCGGACGGGCCTGCACCGAATGCGCCACGGCCCCGGCACCACGGATCGTTCCTGGATAGGTCGCGTAATAAGGGTCGATGAAAAGCGCACGTTCGCCCGGATCACATGCCGCGACATGGGCCGCGAACAGCGCCGCCTGACCGCCGGGGGTGACGACGACGTTATCGCGGTTGGTCTTGATCCCGGTGCGCTCCGTCACCCGCGCGGCAATGGCGTCGCGCAGAGAATTCGTGCCGGGCAACTCGGCATAGCCGGTATGGCCACCGCGCGCCGATCTGTGCATTTCGTCGAGAATTTCGGGTTCCGTGCGCCGGTCGTGCTCGCCTATCGTAAGCTCGATCACATCCATGCCGGCGGCCTTCATTTCCCGCGCCTTGCGGAAAATGTCCCAGCCATCCGACCCCCCGCCTGTCAGGCCCAGTATACGTTTCGAGAATTCCATTTCGCGACATGTCCACAGCCCGGCCCGGGATGTCAATTCGGAATCTATGGTTGCCGGACTCCGAACATTGCCGCGCAGATCGCGCCAAAAGTCTTGGCAAAATGCGCGCCAGACGATAACACTCGTGCCATGAACAGGACCGTCGCCATCATTTGCTGCATTATCCGCTGACATTCGTCGCGCGGACCGGTCCCTTTCTTCTCTCTCATGACCTTGGTAAAGCCCGCGCGGGATCATCTGCCCGAAGGACGCATATTCATGACCGAGATTACGCTCTATAACACGGCCCACCGCCGCAAAGAGCCATTGCAGCCGATTGATCCCGACAACGTTCGGATGTATGTCTGCGGGCCAACCGTCTATGACCGCGCGCATTTGGGCAACGCCCGGCCGGTGGTGGTCTTCGACACGCTTTACCGGTTGTTGCGTCACGTCTACGGCGAAGACCACGTGACCTATGTGCGCAACTTCACCGACGTCGACGACAAGATCAACGCCCGCGCCGCCGACACAGGCCGCTCGATCCGGGAAATCACGGACGAAACCAGCCGCTGGTATCTTGATGACATGGGCGCCCTCGGTGCGCTTGAACCCGACCAGATGCCCCGCGCGACCGAGTGGATCGAGCACATGGTCAAGATGATCGCCGGACTGATCGAACGCGACCACGCCTACGTCGCCGAGGGCCACGTCCTGTTCCGCGTGCGCTCGTACAAGGATTACGGATCGCTTTCAGGACGTTCGGTTGACGACATGATCGCCGGGGCGCGCGTCGAAATCGCGCCCTACAAGGAAGACCCGATGGACTTCGTTCTCTGGAAGCCATCCGATGACGCGACGCCGGGCTGGGAAAGCCCATGGGGTCGCGGTCGTCCGGGCTGGCATATCGAATGCTCGGCCATGGCGTTCGAGATCCTCGGCGAAAGTTTCGACATCCACGGCGGCGGCAACGACCTTCAGTTTCCCCACCACGAGAACGAAATCGCGCAATCGCGGTGCATGGGCTATGGCTTCGCGAACGTCTGGTTGCACAACGAGATGCTTCAGGTCGAAGGCAAGAAAATGTCGAAATCGCTCGGCAATTTCTTCACCGTCCGCGATCTGCTTGACGACGCCATTCCCGGCGACGTCATCCGCTTCGTATTTCTCAGCACACATTACCGCAAACCGATGGATTGGACCGACCGCAAGCGGCGCGACGCCGAAAAACGCCTGACGGCCTGGTATCGCAAGACCGACGGTGTCGAGGCCGCAAAGGTCGTGCCCGCGCGGGTTCTCGATGCGTTGGCGGATGATCTGAATACGCATCTGGCCCTGACCGAGATGAATTCGCTGTCCGCCCCGTATCTCAAAGCCGCGATGCGCCTTGTCGGACTGACCGATGCCGAGGAATTGGAGTGGTTTCGCGCGACCGACACACAGGCTCTGGAGGCAGAGTCGGGCGACATGCTGGAACCGCTGTTGCAGCGTTGGCAGTATTTTCGCGAGGCGAAAGACTATGGTGCGGCGGACACTTTGAAAGGCAAACTGGAAGAAACCGGGCTGAAACTCAGCATCATCGGCGGCACCCCGCACGCGGAAATCCTTCCCGAGTTCGACGCGGACAAGCTGAAGGCACTGACATGAGCAAAGAGCGTCTTTACCTTTTCGACACAACCCTGCGCGACGGTCAGCAAACCCAGGGCGTGCAGTTTTCGATGCTGGAAAAGACCCAGATCGCCAACGCGCTCGATACGCTGGGCCTCGATTACATCGAAGGCGGCTGGCCGGGCGCAAACCCGACCGACAGCGCGTTTTTCGACTCCCGTCCGCAGACCAGGGCCACCTTCACCGCGTTCGGGATGACAAAGCGTGCCGGACGCAGCGCCGATAACGACGACGTCCTGGCCGCCGTCCTGAACGCCAACACGCCCGCGGTCTGTCTGGTCGGCAAGACCCACGATTTCCACGTCGCCACCGCCCTGGAAATCACGCTGGACGAAAACCTCGAGAATATCCGAGAGTCGGTGGCGCATCTGGTCGCGAACGACCGCGAGGCGCTGTTTGACGCCGAACATTTCTTCGACGGCTACAAAGACAATCCCGGCTACGCGCTGAAGTGCCTGAAAGCCGCATTCGATGCCGGCGCGCGCTGGATCGTCCTGTGCGACACCAACGGCGGCACGCTCCCCAGCGAAATCGGGCGCATCACCGAAAAGGTAATCGCGGACGGTATCCCCGGCGATCGCCTTGGCATTCACACCCACGACGACACCGGCAACGCGGTTGCGGGCAGTCTGGCGGCAGTCGATGCGGGCGCGCGCCAGATCCAGGGGACGCTCAACGGTCTGGGCGAGCGGTGCGGCAACGCCAACCTCACGACGCTGATCCCGACGCTGCTGATGAAAGAGCCGTATGCCAGCCGGTTCGAGGTCGCGATCCCCGCCGAAGCCCTGCCGACGCTGACACGGGTCAGCCGGATGCTCGACGACATCCTGAACCGCGTGCCGTTGCGCTCGGCCCCCTATGTCGGTGCCTCGGCGTTTGCCCACAAGGCCGGGCTGCATGCCAGCGCCATCGTCAAGGATCCGACCACCTACGAACACCTCGACCCCGCCTCGGTCGGCAACGCGCGCATCGTGCCGATGTCGAATCAGGCCGGCCAGTCGAACCTGATCCGGCGATTGGCCGACATGGGGATCGCCGTCGAAAAGGGCGATCCGCGCCTGTCCGAAATCCTCGACACCATCAAGGTCCGCGAGGACGAGGGCTATAGCTACGACACTGCGCAGGCCAGTTTTGAACTCGTCGCCCGCGAAGCCCTCGGCCAGTTGCCGCACTTCTTCGAGGTCAAGCGCTACAAAGTGACGGTCGAGCGCAGAAAGAACAAACGCAACCGCATGGTCAGCCTTTCCGAAGCAGTCGTGGTAGTTAAGATCGGCAGCGAGCGGCTTTTGTCCGTCAGCGAAAGCCAGGACGAAACCGGATCGGATCGCGGCCCGGTCAACGCGCTCGCCAAGGCGCTGGCCAAGGATCTCGGTCCCTGGCAAGGCATCATCGACGATATGCATCTGGTCGATTTCAAGGTCCGCATCACCCAAGGCGGCACCGAAGCCGTGACCCGTGTCGTCATCGACAGCGAGGACGGGCAGGGGCGGCGTTGGTCCACCGTGGGGGTCAGCCCGAACATCGTCGATGCGTCGTTCGAGGCGCTGCTGGACGCGATCAACTGGAAGTTGGTGCGCGATGCCGTGCCGGAGCGCCGGGCGGCTGAATGACACTTCAGGCCTGCGCCGATATCGTCGCCAAGGGCGATCCGGACAGGTTCCTCGCAGCGATGGCGGCCCCGATCGAAGCACGGCGCGTCCTGTTCCCGCTCTATGCCTTCAACGTCGAGGTGGCGCGCGCGCCGTGGGTCACACAGGAGCCGATGATCGCCGAAATGCGGCTGCAATGGTGGCGCGATGCGCTGGAAGAAATCGGTGCCAGGCGACCCGTGCGCAAACACGAAGTCACGACGCCATTGTCCGGGGTGCTGGACCCCGAAGCCACCGAAATCCTCGATAAACTCGTGACCGCGCGCCGATGGGACATCTATAAGGACGCGTTCGAGGATGCCGGACATTTCGACGACTACCTTTCCAATACCGGCGGCGCGCTGATGTGGGTCGCGGCCCGTGCCCTTGGCGCAAAGCCGGAAATGGCCAATCCCGTCAGAAGTTTTGGCACCGCAAGCGCGCTTGTCAGGTTCCTTCAGGCCGTCCCCGAGTTGGAATCGCGCGGGCGTATTCCCCTGGTCGATGGACGAAGCGCGGCGATTGCCGAACTGGCACGCACCCACCTCGAAAAGATCGGCGACATCCGCAACTTGCGCCGCCGCATGTCCGGGCCGACACGTGCAGCCCTGATCGAAGGCTGGCAGACCGTGCCGCTGCTCACACAGATCATCAGCAACCCGCAGCGCGTGGCCGACGGCATCGTAGCGATAAGTCCCTTCATTGCCCGATTGCGGCTGCTTCGCTGGGCATAAGACGCGACGCGCGATCAGCCCGGTCCCAACGCGCGTCGGTGGACGTGTTCCGCCGCATTTCCTATCATCCCGAAACCGGGGGAAGGCGCATAGCGGTTCACGGACCCATCAGGAGACGAAATTCGTGAAGGCACTACTCCTTGCCGGAACCCATGAAGCACGCCAACTCGCACAGGCGCTGGTGTCCGAGCCGAACTTGAAGTTGCTCGTTTCGCTCGAGCGCCCGGAGCGGGGCACGCAGGATTTCGGATGGCCCGTGCTCATCGGCGGGTGGGACAGCGAGGAAGGGCTTGTCGATCGGCTTGAGCGCGAGGAAATCGAGGCAATTGTCGACGCGTCCCATCCCTTCGCCACCAATCCAAGCCAACTTGCCGTCAAAGCCGCCAAGCGACTGCACCTCCCTCACCTGCGCCTTGCGCGCCCGCCGTGGACGCCGGCGGACAATGACAAATGGACGTTCCTGAACGACGAAACCGAGGCTGCGACTGTCATTCCCGCTGGCGCCACCGTTTTCATCGCCACCGGACGCGGCGTGCTGGAAGCGTTCAAGAGACTGTCAGCCGCGCGCCTCTATTGCCGCGTCAAGGACGATCCGCACGAACCTTTCCCCTTCGGGAATGGCACCTACCTAACCGACCCCGGCCCCTATACTGTCGAAGGCGAGCAAAAATTATTCGAGGATCTTGGCGTTGATTGGATCGTTTCGCGCAATTCCGGCGGCAGCGGCAGTTGGCCCAAACTCGCGGCCGCGCGCGCGCTTGGTATTCCGGTGGCAATGGTCCGTCGACCGCCGCAACCCGACTGCGAAACCGTCGCTACAATCGACGAGGTGATGACATGGATAAGGCAACGCCTGTGACGCTTATCGAACACCCGACCGGACGCATCATCCACTCGGATGCGTGCATCGCCGAAGGTGCCGAGCATCTCGCCAACCACCACCCGCGATTTGCCGACGCGCTGGTCAAGACCGGGCCGCTTCCGCTCAGATTGCGCAAGGACGGCTTTCAGGCCCTGTTCGATGCCATTGTCAGCCAGCAGGTTTCGGTCGCAGCCGCGGACGCGATCTGGGGACGGCTGAAAACGGCGGGTCTGACCGGGCCGAGGAAAGTCATCTGGGCCAGCGACGAAGACCTGCGCGCCTGCGGCCTGTCGCGCCAGAAGATCCGCTATGCCAAGGCGCTGGCCGCCTCGGGTATCCGTTTCGAGCAATTGCGCGCCATGCCCACCGACGATGTCATCGCCACGCTGACCGAAGTTCCCGGCATCGGGCGCTGGACGGCGGAAATCTACGCCATGTTCTCGCTGGGTCGGGCCGATGTGTTCGCGCCGGGCGATCTGGCGCTTCAGGAATCCGCCCGCCTCTTGTTCGCACTGGACTCCCGCCCAACCGAAAAAGCCCTGCGCGAGATGTCCGAGGATTGGGCGCCCTGGCGGGGCGTTGCGGCCAGATTGCTCTGGGCCTACTACCACATAGCAAAGGCGCGGGAAGGCATCAGATGAGCGAACTGAAATTCAAGCGGCGGGCGTCCGCGTCCGGCCAGACCGATTCCGTAGTGATCTTCGTGCATGGCTACGGCGCCGATGGCGGCGATCTTCTCGGCCTCGCAGACCCATTGGCCCAGCATCTTCCCGACACCGTGTTCATCGCGCCCGACGCGCCGGAACCGTCGCGGGCCAACCCGATGGGGTTTCAGTGGTTTCCGATCCCCTATATCGACGGCTCGTCCGAAGCGTCTGCCAGCGAAGGCATGATGCGGGCGGCCAGGATGCTGAACCTGTTCATCGACAAGGTGATCGCCGACGAAGGCGTGAGTGCGGACCGCCTGATCCTTTTCGGCTTCTCGCAGGGCACCATGATCAGCCTTCATGTCGCCCCGCGCAGAGCCGAAGCGATTGCCGGCATCGTCGGAATTTCGGGCCGGTTGCTGGTGCCTGAAAAGACCGCCGCCGACGCCCTCAGCAAACCGCCGGTTCTGCTCATTCACGGCGACGCCGACGATGTGGTTCCGTTCTCGGAAATGCAGGCCGCAGGTCAGGCACTACAGGCCGCCGGGTTCGAGGTGTTCGGGCATGTCATGAAAGGCACCGCCCATGGAATCGCGCCCGACGGGCTGAGCGTCGCGCTGGCATTCATCCAAGACCGTCTGAAAGCGAACGCGGGCGCAGGCTGATACCTGCCCGAAAACGTCATTCCTCTGTCACTTGGCGCGCGCAACTTCAAATGATCGGCAACGTATATCATGGGGCTTGTCTGAAATTCGCTCCCAGATATAGTCAGCGCGAAGTAGGGGCGGCGCGTTCCGCTCCGGAGCCTTTAGTGGGGCGGTAAAGGCGCAGGCGGAGTCACGGATGGACGGCGATTTCAGAACGAATTTTGTGCGGGAGCCGAATAGCCTCAGGCATCACCCGGCATTGGTGCTGAACGCCGACTACAGACCGCTGTCGTATTACCCGCTGTCGCTCTGGCCGTGGCAGGAAGCGATCAAGGCGGTGTTTCTGGATCGCGTCGATATCGTGGCGGAATACGACGAGGTCGTGCGCAGCCCCTCGACGACGATTCGAATACCCTCGGTCGTGGTTCTGAAGGATTACATCCAGCCCCAGAAGCGCGTCGCATTCACGCGCTTCAATCTTTTTCTGCGGGATCAATTCTGCTGCCAGTATTGCGGCAACCGGGGCGATCTGACGTTCGATCACGTGGTCCCGCGCGCCCGTGGCGGCATCACAAGCTGGGAAAACGTCGTCGCCGCGTGTTCGAAGTGCAACCTGCGCAAAGGCGCGAAATTGCTGCGCCAGGCCGGAATGACGCTCCGGCGCCCGCCGCGCCAGCCGGGTGCGGAAGAACTGCGCAACCAGGGGCGCAAATTCCCGCCCAATCACCTTCACGAAACCTGGCTCGACTTCCTTTACTGGGATGCCGAGCTTCAGGAATGAGCGACCGGTTCTTCACGCCGGTATCCGGGTTCGAGTTGCCGCGATTTGCCGGGATTCCGACATTCATGCGGCTGCCTCACGTCCCCCTCGATCACCCACGGATTGCCGAGGTCGAGATCGCCCTCGTCGGCGCGCCGTGGGACAGCGGCACCACCAACCGGCCTGGTCCGCGACATGGGCCGCGCCAGCTTCGCGACGCCTCAACCATGATCCGGGCCGAACATCCGGTGACCGGTGTGCGCCCGTTCGAAGCGGTGAATTGCGCGGATGTCGGCGACATCGGCCCCAATCCGGCAAGCATTGACGACACGCTGACGCGATTCGCCGATTTCTACGGTCAACTGAAGTCGCGGAATATCCGACCGTTGACGGCGGGCGGCGATCATTTGTGCTCGTTGCCGATCTTGCGCGGTCTGGCGTCGGACGGACCTGTTGGGATGGTCCATTTCGACAGCCACACCGATCTTTATCACAGCTATTTTGGCGGCCAGATGTATACCCACGGCACGCCGTTCAGGCGCGCGATCGAAGAAGAACTGCTGGATCCGACCCGCGTCGTCCAGATCGGCATCCGGGGCACGATGTATGACCGCGAGGATCTCGA
>JBBKWG010000288.1:0-12847 GCA_037968835.1 Paracoccaceae bacterium | reverse complement strand
CTTTGCGGCTTTCTTGTCCGCACGGTCATCTACTTCATCAATCACTTCCGGCTCATCGACGTTATCGGACTCATCGATCACGTCCGGCTCATCGACGTAATCGGACTCGTCATCCAACTCCGGGTCTTCCGTGATTTCAATCACGGCGACTTTTGATTTGGATTTCTTGACGATCTTGTCGTGGTCCGCAATGCGGCGCACGGGGTGGGCTGATCTGTCGTGGCACAGCGTCAGTCCAAAAAGTTCCAAGCAGTTGGTGGCGCTCGGCTGGGCTTGGCTGGCGACAGGAATAGAGCTGAACAGGGCGATTGCGGCAGCGCTCAGTATTACATTCTTCATTTCAGGGCACTCACTTACACTACTGGATAACTGGACCGGTCAGACTCCGGGGTGCCCTCTTATCACTTTGAGCTGTGCCAAATTTGAGGCAAGTTTAAGGTAATTGCGCGCAGTTTCTGGCGCGGGTCTCAGAGCGGCCAGAACATCAGGATCGCCGGAATCGAAACCGCCACGACAAGGACTTCCAGCGGCAAGCCCAGCCGCCAGTAATCGCCGAAGCCATATCCGCCGGGGCCAAGAATAAGTGTGTTGTTCTTGTGCCCGATCGGGGTCAGGAACGCCGACGAAGCCGCCACCGCGACCGCCATCAGGAACGGGTCGGGCGACACCCCAAGCGTGGCCGCCATCTGAAGGCCGATGGGCGCGGCAACGATCGTCGTCGCTGTGTTGTTAAGCACGTCCGACATCGTCATCGTCACCACCATCAGCACCGTCAAAACCGCCCACGCGGGCAAACCGCTGGTCAGCGCCAAAAGCCATCCGGCAATCAGTTCGGTCCCCCCCGAGGTCTCGAGCGCCGAGCCAAGCGGGATCATCGAACCAAGCAGGACGACAACCGGCCATTCGATGTGATCGTAGATTTCCGACAGCGGCAGGATGCGGCTCAGCACGAACCCAACGACAACCAGCCCCAGCGCAATCGGCAGATAGACCAGACCGAACGCAGACGCGGCAATGGCACCCCCGAACATCGCAATCGCCGCCCATGTCTTGCGATCCGCCGTCACCGCAAGCCCCCGGTCCGCAAGCGGCATGACGCCAAGCCAGTCGGTCACGTCCGACGCCTGATCGGTAGGCGCGAGCAGCAACAGGATGTCGCCCGGCCGGATCTCGGTCTGGCGCACGTGCGAAGTGACCTGCTGGCCCTGACGCGAAATCCCCAAAAGCACGGTCCTGCGCCGCCACGCCAGTCCTATGCTGCGCGCGGTCTTGCCGGCGATACGCGCGCCATCGGGAACCACCGCCTCAATGACGGTTACACCTTCGCTCTCCAGCCGCAGCGCCTCGACATTGGCCTCGTCCGCAACCTCCAGCGACAAGGCGGCGCGGAACTCGTCCAGCGCCTCGGGCGGGGCCTCCAGAACCAGCGCATCCTTGGCGCGAATCTGCGTGTTCCAGGCCGTCCCGTAAATCCGCTTGCCGTCGCGGATCAAGCCGATCAGGGCGACATCGGCGCTGACGGCTTCCGGCTCCAGCTCGCGCAACCGCTTGCCGATCACCTTCGCGCCCTCGGGCACGACGAGTTCGGCGACATAGCCCGTTACCTCCTGCAAGGCGTCGCCCGGTGCATCTTTCGGCGTCGGGATCAGCCGCCAGCCGAACAGCGCGATAAACGCGATCCCCGCAAGCGCCGCCGTCGCGCCGACCGGCGCGAAATCGAACATATTGTACGGCGCCCCCAGCGCGTCGTCCCTGATCGTGGCGATGATGATATTCGGCGGCGTTCCGATCAGCGTCGCCATGCCGCCAAGGATCGTCGCAAAGCTCAACGGCATCAGCGACAGCCCCGGCGCGCGCCCGGCTTTCTTGGCGGTCTGGATGTCGACCGGCATCAACAGCGCCAGCGCCGCGACGTTGTTCATGAACGCCGACAACACGCCGCCGACCACGCCCATCACCGCGATATGCGCGCCAAGCTGACGTCCGCTGTCGATCAATGTGCGGGTGATCAGGAAAACCGCGCCGGACCGCACCAGCCCGGCCGAGACGATCAGCACCAGCGCAACGACCAGCGTCGCCGGGTGCCCGAAGCCGCTGAAGGCATCGTCCTTGGGCACCACGCCCAGCACGACCCCGACCAGAAGTGCGGTGAACGCCACGAGGTCATAGCGGAATCGGCCCCACAGCAGCAGCGCGAAAACAGCCCCGAAAAGGCTGAACAGGATGATCTGGTCACTCGTCATTGCGTGCCACACAACTCGGAACGCGCGGAAATTGCAACGCCTCCGGGGCTTGCGGCGCGCCCGCGCTTGGGACTATATCCACGGCGCAAATCCGACAGCTAGGGAGGGACGGCATGGCGGGCCATTCAAAATGGGCGAACATCCAGCACCGCAAGGGGCGCCAGGATGCGGCGCGCTCCAAGCTGTTCTCGAAACTGTCCAAGGAAATCACCGTCGCCGCCAAGATGGGCGACCCCGATCCCGAAAAGAATCCGCGCCTGCGTCTGGCGGTCAAGGAAGCCAAGGCGGTCTCGGTCCCCAAGGACGTGATCGAACGCGCCATCTCGAAATCGCAGATCGGTGACGGCGACGACTACAAGGAAATCCGCTACGAGGGCTACGGCCCCGGCGGCGTTGCCGTGATCGTCGAGGCCATGACCGACAACCTCAACCGGACAGCCTCGACCGTGCGCTCGACCTTCGGCAAGCACGGCGGCAATCTGGGCGAGACCGGCTCGGTCAGCTTCATGTTCGATCGCAAGGGCGAAATCATCTATCCGGTTGAAGCCGGGGACGAGGACACGATCATGCTGGCCGCGATCGAGGCGGGGGCCGAAGACGTCGAAAGCTCCGAAGACGGGCACATCATCTATTGCGCCGATACCGACCTGAACGACGTCTCCTCGGCGCTTGAAAACACGCTGGGCGAATCGCAATCGACCAAGCTGATCTGGCGTCCGACCACGACCACCGAGCTTGAACTGGAAGGCGCGCAGAAACTGTTCCGCCTGATCGAGGTTCTGGAAGACGACGACGACGTGCAGCGCGTCACCGCCAATTTCGAGATCTCCGACGAGGTGATGGAGCAACTCTGAGCGCCATCGACTTCGGCGATACTAGGACCATCTCCGACATCCGCGGTCGCCGGATCAGCCCTGACGCGCGAAAGCGATTGCATCGCCCGCATCTGGCCTTATTAATTGCGCCTGTCTAAGTCCAGATTGGCGCAAATGGCGATATCCGAAGAGATGTTCTTCCTCGATTCCGCATTCGAGGGCACACTCCAGAAACAAATTCAGGGATTGGTCGCGGAAGGCATCCTTTCCGGTCGCTTCGCACCGGGGGAAAAGCTGCCCTCCAGCCGCCGTCTGGCCGAACACCTCGGCATCAGTCGCATCACCGTAACGCTGGCCTATACCGAGCTTCTGGCCGACGATTACCTCGTTTCCAAAGGCCGCTCGGGTTATTTCGTGTCCGAAAGCGCACCACTTCCGCGCATCACAGGAACCCCGCCAGAACGCCACGAAACGGTGGACTGGGCGCGCATGATCGGCACTCGCTGGTCGTCGGCGGTGAAGCTGGAAAAGCCAGACGATTGGCGACGTTACCGCTATCCCTTCATCTACGGGCAGGCCGATATCACTCTGTTCGATCACCGCAACTGGCGTCAATGCGCGCTTCAGGCTTTGGGTCAGCGCGACTTCGCGGCGATGACGGCGGATTACTATGACCGCGACGATCCCAAGCTGATCGAATTCATCGCCCGTCACTCGCTGCCGCGTCGTGGCATTCTGGCCCGGCCCGAAGAAATCCTGGTCACGCTCGGTGCCCAGAACGCGCTGTGGCTCGCCGCGCAGATCCTTCTGACCCAGCGCCGCACGGCTGTTATCGAATCGCCCTGCTATCCCGGTCTGCGCGAAATCCTCGCCCAGACCCGCTGCAATCTGGTGGCGGTGCCGGTCGACGAACGCGGTCTCGTGCCCAAAGATATTCCCGCCGAGGCCGACGTCGTTTTCGCGACCCCAAGCCATCATTGTCCGACCTCCGTGACGATGCCGGTCGAGCGTCGCCGCGAACTTCTTTCCCGCGCCGCCGAAAACGGGTTCCTGATCGTCGAGGATGACTATGAATTCGAGATGTCGTTTGTCGAGCCACCGTCCCCGGCGCTGAAATCGCTCGATCGGGCCGGGCGCGTCATCCACATCGGCTCGTTCTCCAAGTCGCTCTTTCCGGGTCTCCGGCTTGGCTATCTTGTCGGTTCTGCCGCGTTCATCCGCGAAGCTCGCGCGCTTCGTGCCACCATCCTGCGTCACCCGCCGGGCCACATTCAGCGCACCGCCGCCTATTTCCTGTCGCTCGGCCACTATGACGCCCTGATCAAGCGCACCGCGCGCGCATTCGTGTCGCGACGCCGGGTGATGGAAGAAGCCAGCAGCGTGCATGGCCTTGAAATCGCCGGGGGCAGCGAAGGCGGATCAAGTATGTGGATGCGCGCGCCGCGAAATGTGGACACCCTCGCTCTGGCGCTTGGGCTGCGCGATCAAGGCGTCCTGATCGAACCCGGCGCGTCGTTTTTCCCGGTGAAAGACCCGCCAGCGAACTATTACCGCCTGGCCTATTCGTCGATCCCCGAAGCCCGGATACCCGAGGGGATCGAATTGATAGCAAAGGCAATCCGCGCCGCGCAATAAGCGCCAGCGCCGCGCGCTTGGACTTACTGCGCCATATCATCTGGCCCTACTGTGATCCGCTGTGAGGCCGTAAAAACTCTGTAATCGCTGAGGAGCCAGCCACCATGAAAATGACCACCGAAGAAGCCTTCGTCAAAGTCCTGCAAATGCACGGGATCGAACATGCCTTCGGGATCATCGGTTCGGCCATGATGCCGATTTCCGACCTGTTCCCCAAGGCCGGCATCAAGTTCTGGGACTGCGCCCATGAAATGACGGCCGGCATGATGTCCGACGGCTACACCCGCGCCACCGGCAAGATGTCGATGATGATCGCCCAGAACGGCCCCGGCATCACCAACTTCGTGACCTCGGTCAAGACCGCCTACTGGAACCACACACCGCTGCTTCTGGTTACCCCGCAAGCCGCCAACAAGACCATCGGGCAGGGCGGCTTTCAGGAAATGGAGCAGATGAACCTGTTCGCAGATTGCGTCGCCTATCAGGAAGAAGTCCGCGACCCGTCGCGCATCGCCGAAACCCTGAACCGCGTGATCCTTCAGGCAAAGCGCGCCAGCGGTCCCGCCCAGATTAACATCCCGCGCGATTTCTGGACCCAGGTTGTCGACATCGAACTTCCCGCAATCGTCGAATTCGAGCGTCCATCAGGCGGTGAAGAGGCGCTGCAACGCGCCGCCGATCTTCTGAGCAACGCCGCCAACCCCGTCATCCTGAACGGCGCCGGTGTTGTCCTTGCCGATGGCATCGAAGCGTCGATGAAACTGGCCGAGCGTCTGAGCGCCCCGGTCTGCGTCGGCTATCAGCACAACGACGCATTCCCCGGCTCGCATCCGCTGTTCGCCGGACCGCTTGGCTACAACGGCTCGAAAGCCGGCATGGAGCTGATCAAGGGCGCCGACGTCGTTCTCTGTCTCGGCACGCGGCTCAACCCGTTCTCGACCCTGCCGGGCTATGGCATGGAATACTGGCCCACCGACGCCAAGATCATCCAGGTCGATATTAACCCCGACCGCATCGGCCTGACCAAGAAAGTCACCGTCGGCATCGTCGGCGACGCAAAGAAAGTGGCCGAGGGCATCCTCGCACGGCTCTCCGACAGCGCCGGTAACACCGGACGCGACGCCCGCAAAGCCAAGATATCACAGACCAAATCGGCGTGGGCGCAGCAGCTTTCGTCGATGGATCACGAAGAGGACGATCCCGGCACCACATGGAACGAACGCGCGCGCAACCGCGAGCCCGAAAAGATGAGCCCGCGCATGGCCTGGCGCGCGATCCAGTCGGCCCTGCCCAAGGACGCGATCATCTCGTCTGACATCGGCAACAACTGCGCCATCGGCAACGCCTATCCAACCTTCGAGGATGGCCGCAAATACCTTGCCCCCGGCCTGTTCGGCCCTTGTGGCTATGGCTTTCCCGCCATCACAGGAGCCAAGATCGGCTGTCCCGATGTGCCGGTCGTCGGCTTTGCGGGCGACGGCGCGTTCGGCATCTCGATGAACGAAATGGTCTCGATCGGGCGCGACGACTGGCCCGCGATCACCATGATCATCTTCCGCAACTACCAGTGGGGCGCCGAAAAGCGGAACACGACGCTGTGGTTCGACGACAATTTCGTCGGCACCGAGCTTGATACCAAGGTCTCGTATGCCGGAATCGCCAAGGCCTGTGGGCTGGAAGGCGTGCAGGTCAGGACCATGGAGGAACTGACCGACGCGCTGGCCACGGCGGTGAAAGCCCAGATGGACAACGGCGTCACGACCTTTATCGAGGTGCTGCTCAATCAGGAACTCGGCGAACCGTTCCGCCGCGACGCGATGAAAAAGCCGGTGGCGGTGGCGGGCGTCGACGCGGGCGACATGCACGCGGCCGAGTAAGCGCGCGAGTAATTCGCCCGACGATGTGACATCATGCGGCGCGAAGGGCAGTCCTTTCGCGCCGTATCCGCTTCAAGTTAGGAATTCATGACCCGCTCGTCCCCCTTTCTGTCGGCCAAACCCGCGGTCTGCCCGCCGGACCTGTTGCAGCGCGCCCGCGATGCGGGACCCATCCGTGTCGCCATTGCCGATGCCGGTGGCACTTCGCCGATGGAGGCCGCGCGCATGGGGGTCGAGGCCGGGATCATCGAGCCGATATTCGTCGGCGATCTGACAGCCATCCGAAAGACCGCCGAGGAGCTTGACTGGGACATCGCGCCCTTCGCTCTGCACGAAACCGCAAGCGAGCAGGAAGCCGGACAGATCGCGGCGGCGTTGTGCGGCGCGGGAACGGCGGACGTCCTGATGAAAGGCACGCTCCACAGCGATGTTTTCATGCGCGCCGCCCTGCGCCGCGATTCCGGATTGCGCGCCGGAAACAGGCTTGTCCACATCTTCAACATCTCGCCCCCCGAGGGCGGTCCTTCGCTGCTGATCTCCGACGCCGCGGTCAACGTCGCGCCTGATATCGAGACCCGCAAAACCGCGCTGGAACTCGTCACCAAACTGTCCCGGCAACTTGGAACCGAGGTGCCCAGAATCGCGATTCTGTCGGCAACCGAAAGCCTGCTCCCCGCCGTGCCATCCTCGATGGAGGCCCGCGAACTGGCTGACTGGGCCAAGGCCAATCTGCAGGGCGCGCATGTCGAAGGTCCGCTGGCGCTCGATCTGATCCTGTCGGCGGCCTCGGCGGCAACCAAAGGCTTCGGGCACAGTCTGGTCGCCGGGCAGGCCGACGGTATCATCGTTCCGGACATCGTTTCGGGAAATACCCTATTCAAATCATTGGTCTACCTGTCGGGTGGCTGCGCTGCCGGGATCGTCATGGGGGCCAAGGTGCCGCTTCTGCTGACCTCGCGCGCCGATCCGCCAGCCGCACGTCTGGCCTCGATGGCGCTGGCCGCGATTGCGCGAAACACCTGAACCGCACCCTTGATGGGCCGCGCGATTCATGGTCACTGACCCCGACACCCAATATCGAAGGTCCGATCCCATGCGCGCACAGCCCAAAGCCAGCCATTTCGTCAACGGTGCCTACGTCGAAGACACCGGCGGCGCGGTGATCGACTGCCTTTACGCCGCCGACGGATCGCCGGTCGCGCGCCTTCACGAAGCAACCGACGCGATCGTCGACAGCGCCCTTGCCGCCGCCACCGCCGCTGGACCGGCATGGGCCGCGATGACCGGCACCGAACGCGGACGCATCCTGCGCCGCGCCGCCGACATGATCCGCGCCGAAAATCGCGCGCTCTCGGAACTCGAAACCCTCGACACCGGCAAACCCTTGCAGGAAACCCTCGTCGCCGACGCCACTTCGGGCGCCGATGCGCTCGAATATTTCGGCGGCCTGGCCGGATCGCTCACCGGCGAACATATCCAGCTTTCGGGCGGCGACTGGGCCTATACGATCCGCGAACCGCTTGGCGTCTGCGTCGGCATCGGGGCCTGGAACTATCCCACCCAGATCGCCTGCTGGAAGGCCTCCCCCGCGCTCGCGTGCGGCAACACGATGGTCTTCAAACCCTCTGAAACCACACCACTTTCGGCGCTGCGCATCGCGGAAATCCTCAGCCAGGCCGGCTTGCCCGACGGCGTTTTCAACGTCGTCCAGGGTCGCGGCGGCGTCGGGGGAAAACTAATCACCGACCCGCGCGTCGCCAAGGTCTCGCTGACCGGATCGGTGCCGACCGGGCGCAAGGTCTACGCCGCCGCCGCCGAAGGAATGCGCCACGTCACGATGGAACTTGGCGGCAAATCCCCGATGATCGTCTTTGCCGACGCCGACCTCGACAAGGCGGTGTCCGGCGCGATCCTCGGCAACTTCTATTCCTCCGGGCAGGTCTGTTCGAACGGCACGCGCGTTTTCGTCGAACGCTCGGTCCGCGACGCTTTCGTCGAACGACTGACCGCGCGCCTGAAAACCATCGTTCTGGGCGATCCGATGGACGAGGCCACGAATTTCGGCCCGATGGTCAACGAAGCGCAGATGAATATCGTGCTTGGATACATCGAAAAAGGCATCGCCGAGGGCGCAACGCTTGCCCACGGCGGCAAACGCGCTGAACGGCCCGGCTTTTTCGTTGAACCGACGGTGTTCACCGGCGTGACCGACGACATGACCATCGCCCGCGAGGAAATCTTCGGCCCGGTGCTGTCGGTGCTCGACTTCAATACCGAGGACGAGGCTTTGAGCCGCGCCAACGACACGCCGTTCGGCCTTGCCGCCGGTGTTTTCACCCAGGATCTGACCCGCGCGCACCGTGTCGTCAAAGCCTTCCGCGCCGGCACCTGTTACATCAACCACTACAACGCCGCGCCGGTCGAAATGCCGTTCGGCGGCATGAAGATGTCCGGCGTGGGTCGCGAAAACTCGAAAGCGGCCGTCGAACATTATTCGCAGCCGAAAACCGTCTATGTTGGAATGGGAGAAGTCGAAGCGCCGTTCTGAGGCGCAAGAAAAGTAGCGGCGACACCTGGGAGGAGGTAGGTGCCGCCGCCGTTGACAGAAGACCCAAGGGAGGAGGAGGGCCGTCTGATTCCGTTTGGTTCGTTAACCGTCGTAAGCCGCCTTATAGGCGATCGAGCGCAACGAAAGCCGCGAGACACCCAGATCGGCCAGTTCACGGTCCGAAAGGCCCTCAAGCTCGTCGAGCGTGCGGCGGTAGGTTTTGTAACGCGCAAAGCGCTGCGTCAGGCCACCGATGAAACCGTTGCGATTGAAGCGCGACGTCTCAAATCGGGAATAATTCTCTGAAGTACTCATTTTCATCTTCCTTACTGCGGGGCTTCGTTGTCCCGCTTCACTGCTTGTGATTGGAAGATAGGCTCATGCTGCAATTGCACAATGCACACCTCGGCAATGCTGCTATGCAGCATTCGCATAGTTAACGTATGGGAAATTAAGCAGATTGCCTCAGATTGAGGCAGCGACACCGCGTGCCCTTGTGGCGGCAGTCGAAGGTGTTCAAGTAAGGACACACATCCTGAAAACAAAGCGGGCAATATGGCAGATCTACGCAACGTGATACTTGACAGGCTTGGACGCATCGAAATCCCCGGAGGCGGCGATCTGGTGTCCCGTGACCTGATCCGCGCGCTTCAGATCGACGGCGAGACGGTGCGATTCGTGATCGAAGCCGAATCTGCCGATGCCGCGCGGATGCTCGAAGCCGCGCGCAGCGAGGCTGAAGCCGCGATCCGCGCGCTTGAAGGTGTCAGTGCGGTCTCTGTCGTGCTGACCGCCCACGCCGCCGCCAAACCCGCGCCCGCGCCACCGTCTTTGAAAATCGGCGGTCACCCGAAGCCGCAGGCGGAAGGACCGCAGAAGGTGTCGGGCGTCGACCGCATCCTCGCGATCGGCTCCGGCAAGGGCGGCGTCGGCAAATCGACGGTCGCGTCCAACCTCGCCGTCGCCCTGGCGCGCGAGGGTCGCCGGGTCGGGTTGCTCGACGCCGATATATACGGCCCGTCGCAGCCCAAGATGATGGGTGTCAACAAGCGCCCCGCATCGCCCGACGGCAAGACAATCATCCCGCTGCACGCCCACGGCGTCACCCTGATGTCGATCGGGTTCATGCTCGACCCGGCGAAAGCGGTCGTGTGGCGCGGTCCGATGCTCATGGGCGCGCTCCAGCAGATGCTGGGACAGGTGGCGTGGGGCGAGCTTGATGTTCTGATCGTCGATCTGCCCCCAGGCACCGGCGACGTTCAATTGACGCTCTGCCAGCGCACGCAGGTCACCGGCGCAATCGTCGTCTCGACCCCGCAGGACGTGGCACTACTGGACGCGAGGAAGGCGCTCGATATGTTCGCGACGCTAAAAACCCCTGTTCTCGGCCTTATCGAGAACATGTCGACCTATATCTGCCCGAACTGCGGCCACGAAGCGCACCTTTTCGGCCACGGCGGTGTCAGGGCCGAAGCCGAGCGTCTGAACGTGCCGTTTCTGGGCGAGATCCCGTTGTCGCTGGATATTCGCATCGCCGGCGATGCCGGAACCCCGATCGCGCTTGGGGACAGCCCGGTGGCGGTGGCCTATGCCCAGCTTGCAAAGCGCCTGATCGACGGCGGAATGGGCTGACCGGCCTCATTCACCCTGTTTCAAATACCTTGTCGGGGCGGCAGCGGTGGTTTGCCGACGCCGCCCCGAAAGTCTTCAGGCAGTTGCCTTCGCCAGCGCCTGATCCAGATCCGCGATGATATCGTCGGCGTCCTCGATCCCGATTGACAGACGCACGGCGTTTGGCGCAGCACCTGCGGCGATCAGTTGCTCTTCGGTCAACTGCCGGTGCGTGGTCGAGGCCGAATGGATGATCAGCGAGCGCGCGTCGCCAAGGTTCGCCACGTGGCTGAACAATTCGACTGAATCGATCAGCTTGACGCACGCGTCGTAGCCACCCTTCATCGCGAAGGTGAAAAGCGCGCCTGCGCCTTTCGGGCAGATCCGCGCGATCCGGTCATAATAGGGCGAACTCTCCAAGCCGGCATAGGTCACGGATTCGATCCGCGGATCGTTCTCCAGCCAATTCGCCACCTTCACCGCGTTCTCGACATGCTTGCGCATCCTGAGCGACAGCGTCTCGATCCCCATCAGCGTATAATGCGCGCCCTGCGGGTTCATCGTCATCCCGAGGTCGCGCAAACCGACGGCGATCGAATGGAACGTGAAGGCCATGCCGCCAAGCGCCTCGTGAAAATTCAGCCCGTGATAAGCCGGTTCCGGCTGGCTGAGCGACGGGAACTTGCCCGACGCCGACCAGTCGAACTTGCCCGAATCGACGATGGCGCCGCCGGTGACGGTGCCGTTGCCGGTCAGGTACTTCGTCGTCGAATGCACGACCAGCGTCGCGCCGTGCTCGAACGGTCGGCAGAGGTATGGCGTGGCCGAGGTGTTGTCGACGATCAGCGGCAAGCCGACATCGCCCGCCAGCTTTCCGATGGCGTCCAGATCGGTGATGTAACCGCCGGGGTTGGCGATGGATTCACAGAAGATCGCCCGCGTGTCGTCATCGACCGCCGCCCGCACCGCGTCCACATCGTCGAAATCGACGAACTTGCAGGACCAGCCGAAGCGTTTGATCGTATGGGTGAACTGCGTGTAGGTGCCGCCGTAAAGCCGGGTCGAGGCGATGATATTGCGCCCCGGCATCATCAGCGGGAACAGCGCCATGATCTGGGCCGCGTGTCCCGACGAACAGCAGATCCCGCCGACGCCACCTTCCAGATGCGTGATCCGCTCGGCCAGCGCCGACACCGTCGGGTTGGTTAGGCGGGAATAGATGTAGCCCACTTCCTGCAGGTTAAAGAGTCGTGCGGCGTGGTCCGCATCCTTGAACACATAGGCCGTGGATTGGTAAATCGGCACCTGACGAGCGCCGGTTGCCGGATCGGGTGCGGCACCCGCGTGAATCTGTAGGGTGTCGAACCCCATCGGCTTGTCGGACATGAAATGGTCTCCCCTGAATGTCCGGCAAACCCTAAGCGTGCGCGTCGCGCCCCGCAATGGCGACGATCAGCTACCGATCTGCCGCATCACCACCACATAGAACGCGTCCCCGCGATGCTGCGCGGCACTGACGGTCATCACCAGGCGTTCCACGATCTCGTTGCGGATGGTCAACTGGATCGAGTCGATCATCGTCGAGTTGGCGAGCATCTCGACGGGGGACTGTCTGACATCGAGCGATATCCGGGTGAGGTTCTCGAAGCTGGAGGCGCTGTCGATACGGGCGGGCAAATCGAACATCGCCTTGGCGGCGCGGTTGGCATAGGCGACGGTTTCGTCCCCGCGCAGAACGAAGACCGGATCGACGATCAGCTCGAGGCCAGATCTCAGCTCGTTTTCCGGCGCGTTCAGGACCAGGAACCGCACGATTTCGCCCGCGTCGTTTTCCAGCGGGATAATCAGACGGTGCCAGTTGCGTACGAACACATGACGGGGCGGTTCGTGCACCGAATAGACACGCTGGCGACTGCTCAGGCTCGCCAGATAGAGGCCCTTGAAGAAGTCCGAGATATAGCCTTCGAAGTCCGACGTGCGTTTGCCGGTCATGTCGCGTCCATAGCTGTCGGCCACGGCGGGACCGTAATAGGCGTATCCGAAATCAGCGCCGCCCTCGATCACGTCGATCAGCAACAGCCAGTCGCTGAGGCCATCGAACGCCGCGACATCGACGTC
>JBBKWG010000287.1:0-8318 GCA_037968835.1 Paracoccaceae bacterium | reverse complement strand
CTGATCTGGAACGGCCCGCTTGGCGCGTTCGAGATTCCGCCGTTCGATGCCGCAACCAATGCGGCCGCTCGCAAAGCCGCCGAACTGACCAAATCCGGCGCGCTGATTTCGGTCGCTGGTGGCGGTGATACGGTCGCGGCTCTCAACAAGGCCGGGGTGGCGGACGATTTCACCTATGTCTCGTCCGCCGGCGGCGCGTTCCTCGAGTGGATGGAGGGCAAGGTATTGCCCGGCGTCGCGGCACTCGACCGGAACTAGAACCGCCAGATTGCAACCCAAGCCACCTGTGCCTAAAACGAACCAACGAACATCAGCGAGGACGATACCGTGAACGTGAAGCAAGCAGAACAGATGCGCTCGGGAAAAGGCTTTGTGGCGGCTCTGGACCAAAGCGGTGGCTCCACGCCCAAAGCTCTGAAGCTCTATGGCATCGAGGCCGACCGATATTCCTCCGACGCCGAAATGTATGATCTCATCCACGAAATGCGGGCGCGTATCGTGCGGGCTCCTGCCTTCACCGGCGAGAAGATCGTCGGCGCGATCCTGTTCGAAATGACCATGGATCGCGAATTCGGAGGCAAACCGGCCGCTGAATACCTCTGGAACGATCGCGGTGTCGTGCCTTTTCTGAAGGTCGACAAGGGGCTTGCCGAAACCACCGACGGCGTAAAACTGATGAAACCGATCGACGGGCTGGAAGACCTGTTGAAGCGTGCGGTTGCGAAGCGCGTTTTCGGCACGAAAATGCGTTCGGTCATCGACGCGGCCAATGCTGACGGAATCGCCGCGAACGTCACTCAGCAATTCGAGATCGGTCGCCAAATTCTGCGGCACGGCCTGATACCGATCCTAGAACCCGAGGTGACTATTTCCATCGAGGACAAGGCCGAAGCCGAACAGATGCTGCTTTCGTCCATCGGCGACGCGCTTGACGGCGTTCCGGCCGGTCAGCAGGTCATGCTCAAACTGACCCTGCCGACGGTTCCCAACATATATCAGCCATTGATCGACGACCCCCGCGTCATGCGCGTTGTGGCGCTGTCGGGTGGCTATTCGCGAGACGAGGCGAATGCGAAACTGGCGCAGAACCGGGGCATGATCGCGAGTTTCTCGCGGGCTCTGACCGAAGGGCTGTCGGACGATCAGTCCGACGATGAATTCAACGCCATGATCGCCGAAACGATCGACAGCATCTACCGCGCCTCGATCGCTGGCTGAGCCTCGCAAGGGACATACCTTGATCAATCGGCGGCATTCTGCCGTTGGCGCATGTTTTGGGATTCACAGACATATTCGTCTGTGTCATGGTCTGGCGAGGTTCCGCAGAGAACCGACAAGGCAGGCTAATGACAGAAACCCTCAAACGTCCCGCAATCGGCGTCGTCGCGTATTTCGCGCTGATGTTCTCGCTTGCGATGTATTTTACGTTTGCCAGCGTTCAGGGTGATTTCGGCCTGTTCCGCCGCGTCCAGATCGAAGCCGAAGCCATCACCTTGCAGGCGGAAAAGGCGCGGCTTGCGGCCGAAGTCGCTGACCTGGAAAACAAGACGCTGCGGCTCAGCGACGGCTTTCTTGATCTTGATCTGCTGGACCAACAGGCCCGCGATATCCTCGGCTTGATCCGCTCCGACGAAATCGCACTGAACTGACGCCTTTACCCAGTGTTGCGCTGCCGACAATCGTGCATTTCGCGCGGGTTACCTCTTTGCACGTGCGTTCCTTTACGGCATGGTGTACGCAATGGTTTAACGCTGAACTAAATTGCTTTCTGCACGGAGGTTGCTGCCGATGGCCGCACGAAAGGCGACAAGAAAATCGAACGCTTCGAAAGAAGAACTCCTTCACTTCTACCGCGAAATGCTGCTGATAAGGCGATTCGAGGAAAAGGCCGGTCAGCTTTACGGAATGGGTTTGATCGGAGGTTTTTGTCACCTCTACATCGGTCAGGAAGCCGTCGTTGTCGGGCTTGAATCCGTCGCCGAAGAAGGTGACCGCCGGATAACAACGTACCGCGATCACGGTCACATGCTGGCATGCGGCATGGACCCAAAGGGCATCATGGCCGAACTTACTGGACGCGAAGGTGGTTTCTCGCGTGGCAAGGGCGGCTCGATGCATATGTTCTCGAAGGAAAAGCACTTCTACGGCGGTCACGGCATCGTCGGTGCCAACGTGCCACTCGGCGCCGGTCTCGCTTTTGCGGACAAGTACATGGGCAATGACCGCGTGACCTTCACCTACTTCGGCGACGGCGCGGCTAACCAGGGCCAGGTCTACGAGACCTACAACATGGCCGAACTCTGGGACTTGCCGGTGATATTTGTCATTGAAAACAACCAATACGCCATGGGAACTTCGATCAAGCGATCGACCAAATCGCCCTCGCTCTGGGAGCGTGGCGCTGCCTACGGCATCGAAGGCGAAGAAGTCGATGGCATGGATGTGCTGGCCGTGAGGGCCGCAGGCCAAAAGGCCGTCGAGCACTGTCGCGCCGGCAAAGGCCCCTACATCCTCGAAGTGATGACCTATCGCTATCGCGGTCACTCGATGTCCGACCCCGCGAAATACCGGACCCGCGACGAGGTGCAGAAAATGCGCGAGGAACGCGACGCGATCGAACAGGTGCGCAAGCGTCTGATCGAAGCCGATCCCAGTATCGAGGACGAGATCAAGGCCATCGACAAGGACATCAAGGAAATCGTCAACGCAGCCGCCGAGTTTTCGAAGGAAAGCCCCGAACCCGAGCCGAAAGAGCTCTGGACCGACATTTACGCAGGCGACACCGCGCCGCAAAACGCCTGATCGAGGGAGGACACTTCAATGGCTACGGAAATTCTCATGCCCGCTCTGTCTCCCACGATGGAAGAAGGCACGCTTGCGAAATGGCTGGTAAAGGAAGGCGACACAGTCGCATCCGGCGACATTCTGGCTGAAATCGAAACCGACAAGGCCACGATGGAATTCGAGGCCGTCGAAGAGGGTATCGTCGGCAAGATCCTGATCTCGGACGGAACCGAAGGCGTCAAGGTGAACACCCCAATCGCTGTCATGATCGAAGAGGGCGAAAGCGCCGACGACATCAAGGCATCGGCCGCCCCCTCTGAGCCACCGGAATCTGACACCAAGGAAGAGGAAAGCGCCGAGTCGACGCCGACAAACGCGCCTGTCCCTGCCAAACCGAAATCGTCCGTCGCGGTCGAACCCGATTATCCCGAAGGCACCGAAATGGTGGCCACCACGGTTCGCGAAGCCCTGCGCGATGCGATGGCCGAGGAAATGCGCCGCGACGACAAAGTCTTCATCATGGGCGAAGAGGTCGCCGAATATCAGGGTGCCTACAAGATCACCCAGGGCCTGCTGGATGAATTCGGCGCCAAGCGCGTTGTCGACACCCCGATCACCGAGCACGGATTTGCCGGTATTGGCGTCGGTGCAGCCATGGGCGGCCTGCGCCCCATCGTCGAATTCATGACCTGGAATTTCGCGATGCAGGCCATCGACCATATCATCAACTCTGCCGCCAAGACGCTTTATATGTCCGGTGGCCAGATGGGTGCGCCCATCGTGTTTCGTGGCCCCAACGGGGCAGCGGCCCGCGTCGGTGCCCAGCATAGCCAGGATTACGCGGCGTGGTATGCCGCCGTGCCCGGCCTCTATGTCGTTCAGCCATATTCGGCTGCCGATGCAAAAGGTTTGCTCAAACAGGCGATCCGCGATCCCAACCCGGTCGTCTTTCTTGAAAACGAGATGCTCTACGGACGTTCGTTCGATGTGCCCAAGCTCGACGATTTCACTATCCCCTTCGGCAAGGCAAGGGTCTGGCGCGAAGGCGACGATGTGACGATCGTAAGTTGGGGAATCGGGATGAGCTACTCGCTCGAAGCCGCTGATGCGCTTGCAAAAGATGGCATCGCTGCCGAGGTCATCGACTTGCGCACTCTGCGCCCCATCGACATTGAAACCGTCATTCGTTCGGTCAAGAAGACCAACCGATGCGTCACCGTCGAGGAAGCCTGGCCGGTCTGTTCGATGTCCGACCATATCGGGTCCGAGATCATGCGCGAAGCGTTCGATTATCTCGACGCGCCGGTTCTGAAATGCACCGGCAAGGACGTCCCGATGCCCTACGCGGCAAACCTCGAACGGCTGGCGCTGACATCGACAAAGGAAGTTATCGAAGCCGTCAAGGCCGTGACATACCGCTGATCGCATGGAGGTCCACGGCATCGACATGACTCGCGAAGCCTATCGCATTTCGGCCCCGGTTGACGGGACCGAAGTTGCTGGATTCGTGCCCGAAAGTCTGGTCATGGAAATGCTCGGCCTAAAGCGCCGTCCCGGCCACGGTGAAGTCTATCGCTGGCTCGAAAAATACCAGGGGCAGGTCTTGGCCGCCCTGAAAGTACAACACATCGGAAACGGCAGTCCCAAAGCGCCGTTCGACCGGATTACACTTGCGGAGGATGCCTGATGCCCACCGAAATCCTGATGCCCGCCCTCTCGCCGACGATGGAGGAAGGCACGCTCGCCAAATGGCTCGTCAAGGAAGGCGACACCGTTTCATCCGGCGATCTTCTGGCCGAGATCGAGACCGACAAGGCAACGATGGAATTCGAAGCGGTGGAAGAAGGCATCGTTGGCAAAATCCTGATTGCCGAGGGCACCGAAGGCGTGAAGGTGAACACTCCGATTGCCGTGATGCTGGAAGAAGGCGAAAGCGCCGACGACATCGGCGAGACATCTTCTGCACCCAAGAAAGCCGAAGCGGCAAAGAACACGGCTCCTGACAAAGCGTCGGAAAAAACCGAACCGGCCAAGGGCAATGGACGTGGTGAAACCGATGCAACGAAAGAGCCCGCACCTGAACGCAGCAACGGCGCGCGCATCTTCGCCTCGCCCCTCGCGCGTCGGATCGCCAAGGACAAGGGCCTCGACCTGAGCCAGCTAAAAGGTTCTGGACCCAAAGGCCGCATCGTCAAGGCCGACGTCGAAAAAGCCGAACCCGGCAAGGCCACCGCGCCGTCCGACGCAGCCAAGCCAGGCGACACGCCCAAGACCGCGATGCCAGCGGGAATGGGTGCGGATCAGGTTGCCAGAATGTATGAGGGCCGCGAATACCAAGAGGTCAAGCTCGACGGAATGCGCAAGATCATCGCATCCAGACTGACCGAGGCCAAGCAGACGATCCCGCATTTCTACCTGCGCCGCGACATCCAACTCGACGCCCTGATGAAATTCCGCGCGTCCCTGAACAAGCAGCTGGAATCACGCGGCGTCAAGCTTTCGGTCAACGACTTCATCATCAAAGCCTGCGCCATCGCGCTTCAACAGGTTCCCGATGCCAACGCAGTCTGGGCTGGCGACAGGATATTGAAACTGAAGCCCTCGGACGTCGCCGTTGCCGTCGCGATCGAAGGCGGTCTGTTCACGCCGGTCCTGAAGGACGCCGAGCAGAAATCGCTCTCCACGCTGTCGGCACAGATGAAAGACCTCGCCGCGCGCGCTCGCGACCGCAAGCTCGCCCCCGGGGAATACCAGGGCGGCAGTTTTGCAGTTTCCAACCTCGGGATGTTCGGCATCGACAACTTCGACGCTGTCATCAACCCGCCCCACGGCGCGATCCTCGCGGTTGGTGCCGGCGTCAAGAAACCAGTGGTCGGAGCGGACGGCGAATTGGCTGTGGCGACGGTCATGTCGGTAACTCTGAGTGTCGATCACCGGGTCATCGACGGCGCCCTTGGTGCGCAACTCCTGAACGCCATCAAAGAAAATCTCGAAAACCCGATCGCGATGTTGGCATGATGCGCGTCAGCCTCATCCTGGCCGGTGGACTTGCCCTGGCCGGATGTGAAGAGAACCGGACCAACACGTGGGTCTGCGCGGGGAACCCAAGCATCTACGTGCTTCCCGAAGATGACTCAGTCAATCTTCGCTTTGCCGACGGAACCGCAGTCGAATTGCCGCGCGTTCCTTCTGCGTCCGGCACGCGCTATGCCGCTGGCGAAATAGATTGGTTCGCCAAAGGTGACGAAGGCCGTCTCACGCGCAACGGCAAGACGATCCTCTGTCTCCATCCTGGCTAGACCGGAACCGCGCGATCAGGTCAGATCGGAAACACCGGATTCGATCCGGACCACCTTTCCATCCTTCTTCAGATGCGAAATCAACGCGGCCTCCCGCGAGCCGCTCTTGAAGCGCAGGGTCGTGTGCATCACGAGGATCTCGTCGTTCTCGTAGATGCAGCGCATGTCCTCGATCACCCGATTTCCGCCGCTCCAGACTTTGCCAAGCAGCGCGCCCATTTCATCTCGACTGAGCGCATCTTTCGACTTGTGCCTGATGTACTGAAAATCATCGTGCAAAAGACCGACGTAGCGGCCGACATCGTCAGCTTTCATCGCGGCTGCCATTTCCTCGTAGATCGCCATCGAGCTACTCGGCTGCCATCTGCCCGGTCGGCGTTGACATAGAAATCGCGATCTCTTCCTCGGTCATGCCCTCGGGAACGTCCTCGAACAACGGCGTCGAAAGATAGCGTTCGCCGGTATCGGGAAGCATGACCAGCAACACCGATCCATCGGGCGCGTTTTCAGCCACCTTCATGGCGACTGCAAATGTCGAACCGCCCGAAATCCCGGTGAAAATACCTTCCTGCGTTGCCAGCTTTTTAGACCAGGCCATACCCTCGGGTCCAGGAATCGGAATGAGGTCGTCATAGTATTTGCCCTCGATCGCCTCTTCCAGAATGTAGGGAACGAAATCGGGCGTCCAGCCTTGGATCGGGTGCGGTTCCCAGTCGGGATGGCTTCCAGTGGGAAACTTCCCGTCACGGCTTTGCTTAATGCCGGAACTCACAAGCGCCGCATTGGCGGGTTCGGTCAGGATAATCTTTGTGTCGGGGCGCTCCTTGCGCAACACCCGACCGACACCTGTCACCGTGCCCCCGGTGCCGTAACCGGTGACGAAATAATCCAGCCGATCACCCTCGAAATCCGCCAGGACTTCCCGCGCAGTTGTATTCTCGTGGATCGTGGCGTTTGCCGGGGTCTCAAACTGGCTGGCAAGAAACCAGCCGTTCGCCTCGGCCAACTCGCGGGCCTTAGTGTACATCGCGAATCCTTTGAGCGCGCGCGGAGTCAAGACAACCTTCGCGCCTAGAAACCGCATCATGCGCCGACGCTCGATTGAAAAACTGTCCGCCATCGTGACCACAAGCGGGTATCCCTTGGCCGCGCACACCATGGCCAGACCGATCCCGGTATTGCCGGAGGTCGCCTCGACAACGGTCTGTCCCGGCTTCAGCTTACCCTCCTGCTCGGCAGTCTCGATAATGCTCAGTGCCAGCCTGTCCTTGACGGACCCACCTGGATTGAAGGCCTCGAATTTCACATAGACCGTGACATTGTCCGGCGCGATCCTGTTGATCCGGATCACTGGCGTATCGCCAACCGTTTCAAGAATGCTGTCGTACCGCCGTCCGCGACCATTCGTTTGTCTGCTGGTCATGTCTCGTCCCCCAAAAAAAGTGAAGCCCGGCAAAAAAGCCGAACATCACCTTATACATCAGAAGACGTCTAGTCGGCTATCATTCCGTTCAGAATCTGATCCATGCTAAGCGCGGGCTGCGCGCAACCGGCCTCGCCCACGATACGCGCAGGAACGCCAGCAACCGTCTTGCACGGTGGCACTTCTTCCAGAACGACGGAACCCGCAGCGATGCGCGAGCAGTTTCCGACCCGGATATTGCCAAGCACCTTGGCCCCGGCCCCGATAAGAACGCCGTCCCCGATTTTGGGGTGCCGGTCGTCGTCTTCCTTGCCCGTGCCACCCAGCGTCACCGAATGCAGCATCGACACATTGTCACCGACAACGGCCGTTTCACCGATCACGATGGAATGAGCATGGTCGATCATAAGTCCCTTGCCGATCCGCGCCGCTGGATGAATGTCGATACCGAAGACTTCGCTGACCCGCGCCTGAATGAGATAGGCGATATCACGACGTCGCTGGCTCCAAAGCCAATGCCCGACGCGATAGGCCTGCACCGCCTGGAAGCCCTTGAAGAACAAAAGCGGCTGCATCAGTCGATGGCACGCCGGGTCGCGTTCGAACACAGCGACCAGATCGGCGCGCGCCGCCTCGCCCAATTCGGAGTTGGACGCATAAGCCTCGTCAGCGATCTCGCGCAGGATCTGTTCGGACATCTCGCCCGACGCCAGTTTCAGCGCAAAACGATAAGCCAATGCGCGTTCCAGCGACGAATGGTGCAGAACGCTCGAATGCACCAACCCGCCGATCAGCGGCTCAGCCGCAATCGC
>JBBKWG010000286.1:0-21478 GCA_037968835.1 Paracoccaceae bacterium | reverse complement strand
TCGATGGCGGTCCGGTGCAGATCGGCGGGGCCGTCCCTGAGTGCGGTGAACGGACCTTTCATCGGTTGGGACAGATCGTCCTTTGGATCGGCGACGCAGGCGATCCAATTCGCTGTGGCGTCATTGGGAACCGATAGCCGCGCCAGATCGCCATCGTAGGGTCGGGCCCGCAAGGTTTCAGCGCGTCGGGACGTAATCGCAAGGACCGGCTGAGCGATCATGCGCGCGGCGGCAAGTCGTTCGTCGCTCAGGCCCTCGGCAGCGAAAACAAGCGCAGAGCCGGACTTGCCAGCCAATACTACGGGCAGACCCAGACGCAAGTCTGTGCGGGCGCGGGCGATCCGTTCGGTCAATGTGGGAAGCAGGGTCATGGCATCCTTGTCGATATTACCGATCCTCTATCCCCGTTTGACAGAATTTGAAACATTTCCACCACTTCCGACACATGGCCGTGAGAAAGTGCAGCAATTCTTGCCGGATGGCTCCCGGGGCAACACATGTAATGAAACGAGTTCGTGGAGGACGCCATGTCACAGAACGTAAAGAAGATCCTGCTTGTCGACGATGATGACGATCTGCGCGAAGCGCTGGGTGAGCAGTTGGTCATGACTGAAGATTTCGATGTCTTCGAAGCCGACAGCGGCGCGGCCGCGATGGAAAAGGTCAAAGCGGGGTTGTTCGATCTGGTCATTCTCGACGTCGGCCTGCCTGACACGGACGGGCGCGAATTGTGCCGGGTCCTCAGAAAACATGGCGTGAAATGCCCCGTTCTCATGCTGACAGGTCACGATACAGATGCCGACACCATTCTGGGCCTTGACGCCGGGGCGAACGATTATGTCTCCAAACCGTTCAAGTTTCCGGTCTTATTGGCCCGCATACGCGCACAGTTGCGTCAACACGAACAATCAGAAGATGCAGTTTTTCAGCTTGGACCCTATACATTCCAGCCCGCTCAAAAAATGCTGATCGACGAAAACGACAAGAAAATTCGGCTGACCGAAAAAGAAACCAATATTCTCAAGTTCTTGTACCGTGCATCCGAGGGCGTGGTGCCGCGCGACATCTTGCTGCACGAGGTTTGGGGCTATAACGCGGGTGTCACAACTCACACACTCGAGACACATATTTACCGTTTGCGTCAAAAAATCGAGCCAGACCCGTCAAATGCGCGTTTACTAGTAACCGAGTCGGGTGGCTATCGACTGGTCGCCTGAGAAAGAACCCCGTTTCCATGTCCGGGCAATGACATGGTACCTCCCTGTTGGACTGACCGGGCCTTTGTGCCCGGTCTTTTTTTGTCTCGCTTTGTAATCGGTTGAGACGCCACTTCCTCCGTTTTGCTGATGGCTTTGCCAGTCGATTTCGGAAGCCTGCATCGGACCGGCGAGCGCAGGAATTGCAAAACCCTTGCCGAAACCGGTTTCGGAATCGATTAGTTGAGTCGGGAGGACAAAAAACTGGACGCATCGGATCAGATTACGGGCACGAGACAACCCAAAGCACGGGTCACAATAAGCCATCTTGCGGATGCGCTTGGGCTGACCAAGGGCACCGTATCCCGTGCCATGAACGGCTATCCCGATATTTCCGACCAGACCCAGCAGCGCGTTCGGCGTCAGGCAGAGAAAATGGGCTATCGCCCATTAACCCACGCTCAAGCAATTCGCACTGGTCGCGTGCGGGCATTGGGCTTGGTGCTTCAGATCGACGAACATGATGCGCACGGTCCGTTCCTGACGGATTTTCTGGCTGGCGTAACGACCGCGGCTAGCCATGAGGGCTGGACGCTTTCGGTTGCGAGCGCGCAGTCGGACAGTGATATGCGCGACGTCCTTGAACGTCTTGTCGCAGAACAGAAGGCCGATGGGTTCATTCTTCAGCGAACGCGGCGCGAGGATCCCCGGATCAGAACGCTTAGCGAGCTTGCCGTTCCCTTTGTGCTCTATGGACGCACGCGATTTGGCGTCGACGAAGCGACCCTGCCTTATTCCTGGTACGACATCACCGGCGAAGAAACGATGCGACTGGCGGTGCATCGACTTTTTTCAATGGGTCATACTCGCATCGGGTTCGTGGCGGGCGGCGAAGAATACAATTATACCCACCTGCGTCGTGAAGGGTATCTGACCGGGATGGCCGAATGCAGGCTGGATGTTGGACCAGATCTGATGTGTCGCAATGCGCGATTGGTGACCGAGGGTGCATCGGCAACGCGGCGGCTTTTGTCGTTGCCGGTGCCTCCGACCGCCATCATCTACAGCGTCGATCAGTCCGCGCTAGGCGCCTATGAGGCGATCCCGGCACTGGGGCTTGAAATCGGGCGTGACGTTTCGATCATCGGTTACGACGGCATCCCCGAAGGTGCCTTTGCGCAACCACCGCTCACAACTTTCCGCGTGGACAACCGCAAAGCCGGCGAAGCCCTGGCGCGATTGTTGATCCGGCAATGCCGGGGCGAAGACCCCGCAACGCTGCGCGATCTTTCCACCGCACGACTGATCGAACGCGGCTCGGATGGACCGCCGGTTTCCACGCCCCAAGAAATTGCCCGCCGCGTGGCTGCGGCGCGTACGAGTTCCTGAGACATAGCCAATCACCCAAAGGGAGGACGACCATGAGATTTACGAAACCCACAACCACGGCCCGTCTGTTGCTGACGGCATCTGTCGGCCTGGCGCTCAGCGCAATGACCGCTGCCGCAGACATCCGATTCTGGACGACCGAAGAGCAGCCAGAGCGGCTGGAAAAGCAGCAGGAAATGGCGGCTGCATTCGAAGCTGAGACCGGCATCGCCGTCGAGGTGATCCCAGTGACAGAAAGCGACTTGGGCACGCGCGCTACCGCGGCATTTGCAGCCGGTGACTTGCCGGACGTGATTTATCACCCCCTGCAATACGCTTTGCCGTGGGTCGAGGCAGGCATTCTGGATGCGGATGCCGCGACCGAAGTGATCGACGATCTTGGTACCGACACATTCGCGTCGGGTGCATTGGCGATGGCGGCAACCGACGATGGATGGGCGTCCGTTCCAGTCGATGGCTGGACGCAGATGATCGTCTATCGCAAGGACCTGTTCGACGAAGCCGGGCTTGAGCCGCCAACAACTTTCGCGAATGTGCTAGCTGCCGTTGCGGCGCTCCACAACCCGCCTGAGATGTTCGGGTTCGTGGCCGCGACAAAGGTCGATGAAAACTTCATGTCGCAAGTTCTGGAGCACGTGTTCCTCGCCAACGGTGCGTCGCCGGTCGGACCTGATGGGTTCACGGGTTTTGACGAGAAGAAGACCGTCGAAGTGCTGGAATTCTACAAAGCCATCGCCGAAGCGTCGCCTCCGGGAGAGCTGTACTGGGATCAATCTCGCACGCTCTATTTCTCGGGAAACGCGGCAATGATCATCTGGTCGCCGTTCATTCTCGATGAACTCGCCGGATTGCGTGACAGCGCTCCGCCCACGATAAACGACGACCCGACCTCGGCCGAACTGGCATCGAAAACCGGAATCGTGACCAACTTTGCCGGTCCTTCGAACCCGGACGGTGCGGCCTGGGGCGATATTCGTTACTTCGGTATATCCGCCGACGCCAACATCGACGAGGCGCAGGCATTCGTGAACTATTCGATGAACGAAGGTTACACGCAAACCCTGTCGATCGCTGCCGAGGGTAAATTCCCTGTGCGTCGTGGCACGGCTGACAACCCCACCGAATTCGTCGATGCGTGGTCGAAGCTGGACGTCGGTGTGGACCGCAAGGCGCCGCTGTCAGAGCTTTATGAAGCGTCGATGATCGACGAGATCGTCGGCGGTCTGGACGTCGCGCAGCGTTGGGGCGTGGCGGACGGTCAGCTTGCATTGGCTTCTAAGATGATCAACAGCCAGTCGATCAACCGGATTGTGCGTGAGTATATCGACGGCGCAATCGACGGTCCGGCTGCCGTGGCCAAGATGAACGAAGAACTCGGCGCTATCGAATAAGGCGCTGCGCCGGGCGGCGGAGTGTCGCCGCCCGGCCCCTCCAACCGGAGCACTTCCATGGCCACTGCAACACCTCCAACCGGGACGGGTCCCCTTCAGCGGCGCGAGGCGCGGCTGGCGTGGGGGTTGCTATTCCCGACGATCTTCATCGTTTCTGCGGTGGTGGTCCTGCCATTGCTGGCGATTTTCTGGATCAGCGTGAAGCCGATCAGTCTGGCGGATTTGCGACCGCCGGCGCCGGTGGTGCGCGAGGCGCTACGCGGGTCGGGCGACGATCTTCGCATTCAGTACCGGCTACGTAATTCTTCCCAAAGCGAGGCTATCGCGGGCGTAACGCTGGCCGATACCTTGCCCGGTGGCATGAGCGTACTCAGTGCCGATCCACGTTGCGTGATCGAGGGGCCGTCTATCAAGTGCGATCTCGGAGATCTCGACGGCGGCGGGCGTGACGAGATCGAGATCCTGGTGGCGCTTGACGGCGACGAAGACGCCGCTGGCAACGCGGCTGAAGCATCGGTCCCAATCCTGACCGGGGCGGGAAAGAACATACTCACCAACTTCGAATTTACCGGCAAGAACTTCGCCCGCGTGTTCAACGGCGACGAGTTCTGGGGCGTGATGGGCGTGACGCTATTCTACACGATCTTCGGAACTATTGGCGCGCTTCTGTTCGGCCTGTTCGCGGCGATGTTGCTGAACAAGGAATTCAAGGGTCAAGGGATCCTTCGCGGCCTTTATCTGTTCCCATACGTGGCCCCCGTCATTGCCGTTGCCTTTGCGTGGATCATTCTCTTTGATCCGTTTTCCGGTTCGGCCAACGCGCTTTTGATCCAGATGGGCGTCACTGACCAGGCAATCAATTTCTTCGGCGAAAAGCCGTTGGCGCTGATCATGGTCACCGTATTCGAGATCTGGCGATATTTCCCGCTGTCGTTCCTGTTCATCCTCGCGCGGATGCAATCCATCGACACCGACATGTACGAGGCCGCGGACATGGACGGGGCATCGCCGTTCCAGAAATTCTGGTATCTCAGCGTGCCGCAACTGCTTGGCATCCTGTCGGTTCTGTTCCTGCTGCGCTTCATCTGGACGTTCAACAAGTTCGACGATATTTTCCTTTTGACTGGCGGCAATGCAGGGACGCGGACGCTTACCGTGAACGTCTATGAACAGGCGTTCGCGGTGTCCAATATCGGCGCGGGAGCGGCGGTGGCGGTGGTTATCTTCTGCTCGCTGATCCTGTTTGCGATCTTCTTCTTCAAATATGTCAGTCAGGAGGAAGGGCTATGAAAGCGCTTCGCTTCGGTTACATCGCGGCGCCAGTCATCGGTGCGCTGTGGTCGTTCGTCATGGCCATAACGGCCTGTATCCTGGTCAGCTTCTCGACTGGCGAAGGGCTCGCTCCATCGCTGTGGGGGTCGCTTCTGACCGGCGCGTGGCTGGGTCTGGTGTGGCTGGAAGGAGGTAACCGCTGGGCGCTGATTTTCGCGCCAGTGCTGGCGTTATTTTACTGGTTCTTCACACCCGCGATCACGGCTGCCGACGCGACCTCGACGTTCACTATCGTGTCAGCATGGGTGATTTACGGCGCGGCTACGGCATGGCCGCTATACCTGATGATCCGTGATCTGCCGTTCGGGACGGCGACCCGTCACGAGTTTGAAGAAGCGGTGATCCGTTTCATGACCGGGTTCGGCTATGTTTTCTTCACCGCCATCGTCGCCATACCGTTTTACGTGATGGTGATGACGAGCCTGAAGAACCAGTCCGAACTGATCCAGAACCCGCTCGATTTCAGCATTGATCTGTCCAAAGGCACCGATCTGTTCCGAAGCTATGTCGAGCTGTTCGCGGACTTTAATTTCGGCTCCTACCTCTGGACCTCGTTCTATGTTTCGGTGCTGACGGTCCTGTTGACACTGGCTTTCAGCATTCCGGGTGCCTACGCCGTTGCGCGGCTTCGCTTTCGCGGTCGGGCTGCGTTTTCACGCTCTATCCTGTTGATCTACATGGTTCCGATGATCGTTCTGGCGCTGCCGATCTACATCGCTTTCTCGATGACCGGTCTTCGCAACACTATCTTCGGGCTAGTGCTGATCTACCCGGTGACGACCATCCCGGTCGCGCTTTATATGCTGCAGGGCTATTTCCGCGGGTTGCCCGCCGAGGTTGAGGAAGCAGGGCTTATGGACGGGCTGTCGCGGCTGGCGGTCGTCTGGAAGATCACCTTGCCGCTCAGTTTGCCGGCGCTCGCATCGGTCTCGCTTTACGTGTTCATGATCGCCTGGAACGAATTCCTGCTGGCTTTCATGCTGCTCGACGATCCGTCGAAATTCACACTGACACGCGGGATCGCATCGCTCAACTCGTCGGAAATTCCGCGCCAGCACCTGATGGCCGGGGCGGTGGTGGCAACCGTGCCGATCATGGCGCTGTTCCTCGGGCTTGAGAGGTTCATGACCAAGGGACTGACGGCCGGATCGGTCAAAGGATGAATGACATGGCAGACACCAGGACTTTCGACGAAGAGGCGCGCGCGATCCTCACCGGGAACGATCGCGGCAGATATACGGTGCCGACGGACGGACTCTACCCCTATCAGTGGAACTGGGACTCGGTTTTCGCGGCCTGGGGTTTCGCCGATTTCGACGTTGATCGCGCATGGACGGAAATCGAAACGCTGTTTTCCGGTCAGTGGCCAAACGGCATGGTGCCCCACATCCTGTTTCACAAATCCGACCCTGGCTATTTCCCGGGTCCCGATGTCTGGGGCTGCTTTGAAGCCGGTGTGACGGGGCCGGTCCCGTCGTCGGGCATCAGCCAACCCCCGATTGCAGCGACCTTCATACGCCGCATCTTCGAAGCCGACCCGGACGGCAAGGAACGTCTTCGCTCGTTGTTTCCGAGAATCGTCGAGTTCCATCGCTGGTTCATGACATGGCGCACCGATCAGGGCGCGGTGTGCATCACGCATCCCTGGGAATCCGGACGCGACAATGCACCGGACTGGGACGGCGCGATGTCCGCGATAGATCCGGTTGGGGTCGGCGAATACAAACGCCGCGACACCAGTCACGTCGACCCGATGATGCGGCCGACAAAGGAAGACTACGACCGTTATATCTGGCTGGTGCAGCGCGGCAGGCGGCTGGGTTGGGACGAAGCGAAGCTGGCCGAGGACCGGCCTTTCATGGTGGCCGACCCGACCATGACGTTTACCCTATTGCGCTCGAACCGGGATCTGGCCGAAATCGCAGACGTTCTGGGCGAGGACCGCGACGAAATCGACGCCTGGACCGAGGAACTGGAAGCCGGCGCGCTGACACTGTGGAACGATGTGCTGGAATCCTATGACAGTCGCGATGTCGTTACGGGCGAATTCGCACAATCGTTGTCGAACGCCTCGTTCCTTAGCTGGTGGGCGGGGATCGACAATCCCAGAATGCTGAACCAGTTGGAACGGGTGTCGGATGCCGCGCCATTCGCCGTCGCCAGCTACGATCCCGAGGGTCCGAAGTTCAATCCACAGCGGTATTGGCGCGGTCCGGTCTGGGGGATCATGAACACCATGATCGGTATAGGTCTCGAAGACTGCGGCCACATCGAAGAGGCTGAACGTCTGAGGGCAACGACCCGGCGACTTATCGAAGAAAACGGGTTCGCAGAGTACTTCGACCCGATGACAGGCGCGCCTGCTGGCGGCAGCCGGTTCACATGGACTGCGGCAATATGGCTGGGCTGGCTTTCGCCCCGCGACGGGAGAGAATGATGGGTGCGATCACACTTCAGAAGGTCGAGAAATGGTTCGGCGAAGTTCAGGTCATCAAGGGAATCGACCTTGAGATCATGGACGGAGAATTCGTCGTATTCGTTGGCCCTTCGGGGTGCGGCAAGTCCACGCTTCTTCGGATGATCGGCGGGCTGGAAGAGACTTCCCGCGGGGCGATGCTGATCGACGGCGTCGACAAGACCGGCGATCCGCCCTCCAAGCGTGGGCTGTCGATGGTGTTCCAATCCTACGCGCTCTATCCGCATATGTCGGTGCGCGACAATATGGGGTTCTCGCTGAAGACTGCCGGTGCGCCCAAGGCCGAGATGGAGGAGAAGGTGAATGAAGCCGCGCGCGTGCTGAAACTTGAACCCTACCTCGATCGGCGACCGAAGGCCCTTTCGGGCGGGCAGCGGCAGCGCGTCGCAATCGGGCGCTCCATTGTCCGCGACCCGACCGCGTTTCTTTTCGACGAGCCACTTTCGAACCTCGACGCTTCGCTTCGGGTCGAGATGCGCTACGAAATCGCTAAGCTGCACCAGACGCTGAAGCGTACGATGATATATGTCACCCACGATCAGGTCGAGGCAATGACGTTGGCGGACCGGATCGTGGTACTGGAGTTCGGCACGATTGCGCAGGTCGGAAGCCCGCGGGAATTGTACGAACGGCCGGCAAATCTGTTCGTCGCGCAGTTCATCGGATCGCCCAAGATGAACATCATGGACTGCGAAACCGATGCCGGTACGTTCCGGTTGAAGGGCGCGCGGGGCGGTCCATTCGGCGGTGATCGTCCGGCGGTCAAAATGGGAGTGCGTCCCGAACACATCGAGATTGCGCCCGTAGGCGAGGGTTTCATGGACGCGACCGTCGATGTGTTGGAATATCTCGGGGCCGACACCTTTCTGATCGTTGACGGGGGACCCCAGGGCCAGATGACAGTGCGCACGGATGGCGACACACCGGTGCGCGAAGGCGACAGGATCGGGCTGTTGGCGCCTCGCGAGCGACTGCACTTCTTCGACAGCGACGGGAAAGCTATTTGAATGATGGGTCGCCGTGCACTGCGCAGCGACCCACCGCGGCTCTGCCCCGGACCCCGAGAGTACGTGCCACTAGGTGAATGCCGATTGCGATGTTTCAGGCTGCGAGCGACAGGGTTTCGATTTCCTTGTGCGCAGCGGTCACGGTTTCTGTCGGATTCATTGCCAGTTGATCGGCGGAGACAAAAATCACATCGTCGATGCCGACAAATCCCAGAATATGACGGATGTATCCAGTTGCGAAGTCGAAGTCCGAACCGACTTCGGTCCCGCCGGAAGCGACAGTCACGATGGCGCGTTTTCCGGTGAGCAGTCCCTTGGGGCCAGTGTCGGTGTACTTGAACGTGACACCGGCGCGCGCGACGAGGTCAATCCACGCTTTTAAAGATGCCGGAACGCCGAAGTTGTAGATCGGAAGTCCGATCAGTATGATGTCGGCGGCCTTCAGTTCGTCGATAAGTGTGTCGGATAGAGCGAGCGTTTCGTGTTGCGCGTCGCTCCGCTGGTCGGAAGATGTGAAATTAGCGCCGATCCAGTCTTCGTCGATTTGGGGCAGGGCATTTGTCAGGTCGCGGGTTTTTACCACGGTTTCGCCAGCGTCCGAGTAGCGAGCGACGATGTGATCTGAAAGGTCGCGGGAAACCGAACCGGTGCGGCGGGCGGATGCGTCGATGCGCAGAATGTTGGTTGTCATTGATTAGGTTCCTTCATTTGTCCTGTTGAACACTTAGGTTCATGGGGGACTGATAATAACTGGCTTTAAGCGAACGGATGTTGTGCAAAATTGTGTGATAGCCGGAGTTAACGCATGGCATACATGAAAATTCGCACCATAATAGCGATGCAACAACAGACTGGGGGGCCGTGCGGGTGCCGCCGGTTGGAACAAGAAAAAGAGATGATCAACCATGTCGATCAGTACCTGGGATGAAATCCGAACCGCCTATCACGTTGCCCGAATGGGAACGGTCAGTGGGGCGGCGGACGCGCTTGGCGTCCACCATGCGACCGTTATCCGCCACATCGACGCGCTTGAGGCACGCCTTGGGGTCAAGCTGTTCCAGCGTCATGCGCGTGGCTATACTTCGACCGAAGCCGGACAGGACCTGTTGCAGGTAGCGCAAGCCACCGACGACCAGTTCACGCAACTTGTCGGGCGAATCCGAGGTCGCGGCGACGATGTGACCGGCGAACTTGTGGTTACGTCGCTTTCCTCGGTGGCGCCGCGGCTTGCGCCGGTTCTGGTGCGGTTCCGCGCCCAATTTCCCGACCTGGTGATCCGCTATCTGACCGGTGACGCGGTTCTTCGGCTCGAGTACGGCGAAGCCCATGTCGCAATCCGTGCTGGCGCCGCGCCTGAACAGCCTGACAATGTGGTTCAGCCGTTCGTGCCGCTATCTATCGCGCTCTATGCGTCGTCGGATTACGTTGCGCGGCGCGGCAAGCCCGATGGAATTGATGGTCTTGGAGAGCATGATTTCGTCGGCCTGGACGATTTCCATTCGCGGGCGCCGTTCGCGAAGTGGCTGCGCGAGCACGTGTCGGCTGACCGAATCGCGTTTCGCGGCACCGACAATCGGGTGTTGCGCGAGGCGATCAATTCGGGCGCCGGGATCGGATTTGTCGCCTGCTGGGAAGCCGAGGCAATGCCTGACCTTGTCCCCATTCTTGGACCGTTCGAGGAATGGGCGTCGCCGTTGTGGCTGGTCACCCATGTTGATCTGCATCGCACGACGAAGGTGCAGACTTTCCTAAAATTCCTGAAGGAAGAAGCGCGGAATTGGTAATCAATACGGTGCCATCGCGCGTCGAAGAACTTCGCGGTCATGCAGCTATGCTCTTGTTTTCGGCGCTTGTCGCTGGTTCGTTCTCACTCGGCGGACGAGTGGCCAACGAAATCGACCCGATGGCGCTGACCGCGGTCCGGTTCCTGCTTGCAGCCGCCTTCATGGCCGCGATGGCTGCCGCGACAGGCACACTTGCCCGAAGGTCGTTCCGCGCTCCCTGGCGCTATGGCATTCTTGGCGCGACCTTCGGTTTGTATTTCGTCTTGATGTTCGAGGGTCTGAAGACGGCCTCGCCCGTTTCGACCGCGGCGGTGTTCACGCTCACGCCCATTCTTGCGGCCGGGTTCGGCTGGCTGATCTTGCGCCAGGTGACGACACCGCGCATGGCCGTTGCGCTTGCCATTGGTGGGACCGGTGCGCTTTGGGCGATCTTCCGCGCCGATCTGGCAGCCTTGCTGGCGTTTCGGGTTGGCGAGGGCGAGGCCATCTATTTCGTCGGTTGCATTGCGCACGCCTTCTACATCCCGGTGGTGCGTCGACTGAACCGGGGCGAACCGGTATTCGCCTTCACATTCGGAGTCATGCTGGCCGGGGCGGTGGTAGTCGGAGCATTGGGCTGGAATCGGATCGCGGCAACGGATTGGGCATCGCTGCCGGTTCTGGTGTGGGTGGTGCTTGCCTATCTCGTGATCTTTGCCTCGGGAGCGTCGATCAGTTTGCTACAGGTGGCTTCAATGCGGCTGAAGGCGGCCAAGGTGATGGCCTACACTTATCTTACGCCGGCGTTCGTCATTCTGTGGGAACTGGCGCTTGGCGGTACACCGCCGTCGCCATTAATCCTCGTCGGAATCGCACTGACCAAAGTGGCACTGGCGATTCTGCTTCGAGAAGACGCTGTTATGCGGCGACCCGACCCCGCTTGAGCAACCAGACGGCCAGCAAGACACCGAATATCATGAGGCCCGCGCCGCACAGGCCCGGCCCGATCCCGTCAATAATAGCGTCAATAGACGGTCCTAAGCTGATTGACCCAAACGGCGCTTCTATTCCCATAGGAACTCCGCGCACTGCTATACCAAGGCCGAGCCAACCAAATAGTCCCAACGACACCGCGGCAAGAATGTATTTCATGACACACCTCTGTTCGCCCCCGAGCAGCGCCGATCCTACCCACCCGCGTCGTCAGATCGAGCTTTTTGCTGAGGTTTCTGCGTATTTTGTGCTTGATGTGACGCTGTGAACACTGGCTACTTGCGAAAATGCAGGCTGAAACGGAACCATTTCGCTTATGCTGGGGTTGTCAGCTTACATATCAGGAGAGAACCAACCATGCGTAATGTCATTTATATCATCGGCCTAATCGTCGTTGTAGTCGTCATCCTTCGGTTGGCCGGAATCGCCTGATCCCAGCTCGCGTTTTAGGAATCTCTCGAACGCGTCGAGGTCGAGCGCCTCGAACTGACCAAATCCCTGCATCCAGATGGTAACCGCGCGCGTCGCGTCGGGTTCCAGCTTGCACCATTTGACCCTGCCGCGCTTTTCCTGCGTGATCAGTCGGGCTCGAGTCAGTATGGTCAGATGTTTGGAGACTGCGGCCAGAGACATCTCGAACGGCTGCGCCACGTCCGTGACGGCCATATCGTCTTCCAGCAACATCATCATGATCGCTCGCCGCGTCGGATCGGCTAGGGCTGCGAATATGGCATCGAGATCCGATTTCATCGCAGCGTTCTGCTCTTTCTATCGACGGATCGTCAACCAAAAGGTTGAATATGAAGATGCCGTCAGATCCTGATGAATTGGCCTGCTGGTCGCCGTCGCAGTGAGATGTCATCCGAATTTTATCGCACAAATTCAGATATTTAATCGCGCCTTTCGCGGCTGTGTCGCCGCTTGACTCGGACGGGCACGCTACCTAGTGTCCGGCCAAGTTCTCATGGGGGCTTTGAAATGGCCGATGTTGATCCGGATGACCGGAAAGCCCGGCTTGAAATGTTGGAGCGTAAGCTGGCCGAGAAGCGGCAGGTTGAAGTTCCGAAAGACCACATGGATGATCACTACTCTCACGCACAACACGCTTGGCGCAAGGTGATCGAATTGGTGGCGGGGCTTGGGATTGGCCTTGCGATCGGATTTGGGCTGGATGCGTTTTTCGGGACGAGACCGTTCCTGATGATCGTATTCGTGCTTCTGGGCTTTGCGGCCGGGATACGGACGGTTCTGCGCACCGCGCAGGAGATGCAGAAAGAGACGCTGGTAGAGACCAGTGAAGACAGCGAGAGGGACTAAGGTGGCAGAGGAAGCAGAAGGCGGTCTGGCTTTTCACCCGATGGATCAGTTTCTGGTCTCACCGCTCTTTGGCGACGGACCGGTCAACTGGTACACGCCCACAAACGTCACGCTCTGGATGGGTATCGCCATTTTGTGCGTTGTCGGACTTTTGGTTCTCGGCACCCGTGGGCGCGCAATCATTCCGAACCGTATCCAGTCGGTGGCGGAACTTGCCTATGGCTTCATCTACAAGATGGTCGAAGACGTCGCCGGTAAGGATGGCGTCAAGTATTTCCCCTATATCATGACGCTGTTCATGTTCATCGTGTTCGCGAATTTCGTCGGCCTGTTGCCGATGGCGTTCACCACGACAAGCCATATCGCTGTCACTGCCGTCATGGCGATTGCAGTGTTTCTCGCCGTGACAATCCTGGGATTCGTGCTGCACGGCATGGATTTCCTGCGGCTGTTCTGGATCGATCAGGCGCCGCTCGTGCTGCGCCCGATCTTGGCGCTGATCGAGGTGATTTCCTACTTCGTGCGGCCCGTCAGCCACTCTATTCGTCTGGCCGGGAACATGATGGCCGGTCACGCGGTGATCAAGGTGTTCGCCACCTTTGCCGCGATTTTATGGATCGCGCCTTTGGGGATCGTCGCGATTTCCGCGATCTATGCTCTCGAAGTTCTTGTGGCCTTCATCCAGGCCTATGTCTTCGCAATTCTGACGTGCGTGTATCTCAAGGATGCGCTGCATCCGCACCACTGACGAACAACAATCACACTAAATTCCAACATCAAGGAGATTCGCTATGGAAGGTGACGTCGTACAAATGGGTGCTTACATCGGTGCTGGTCTGGCCTGTACAGGTATGGGCGGTGCTGCTGTCGGTGTGGGCCACGTTGTGGGCAACTTCCTGTCGGGTGCACTTCGCAACCCATCCGCTGCTGGCGGACAGACGGCCACGATGTTCATCGGTATCGCGTTTTCGGAAGCCCTTGGGATTTTCTCGTTCCTCGTCGCGCTTCTGCTGATGTTCGCGGTATAAGACCCCTTTCGATCCTTACGTGCCGGGCTTCCTGCAAATAGGGACGCCCGGTTTTCCGAGCAAGGTTTGAGGAGGTCCGCATGGCGACCGAAACAACAGACGCTGCACATGGCGCCGCCGGAGGCGAAGCCGCTACCGGTATGCCGCAGCTCGATTTCTCGACGTTTCCCAACCAGATCTTCTGGCTGCTGGTCACGTTGGTCATCATCTACATGGTGCTGTCGCGCGTCGCACTGCCGCGCATAGCATCGGTTCTGGCTGAACGTCAGGGCACGATAACCAACGACATCGCGGCCGCCGAAGAGTTGAAGCAGCGGGCAGCGGAAGCCGAGGCGGCCTATGACAAGGCGCTGGCTGATGCCCGCGCCGAAGCCGGTCGCATTGCAGCCGAGGCGAAAGCCGAAATGCAGGCCCAGGTTGCCGTGGCCATGGAAAAAGCGGATGCCGAGATATCGGCCCGCACCGCCGAAAGCGAAGTCCGCATCGCCGAAATTCGCGAAGGTGCGATTCAGGCCGTGCGCGAGGTCGCCAAGGACACGGCGCGCGAAGTCGTGTTGGCCCTCGGCGTCGATGCCGACGACAAGGCAATCGGTGCTGCCGTCGATGCGCGTGTGAAAGGGTAAGCGATGAAAAAGCTACTGATATCCGTCATTGCTCTGGTCGCCGCCGGTCCGGCCTCGGCCGCCACCAAGAACGTGTTCTCCGGCGACTTCTACTCGTTCGGGAACACCGACTTCGTGGTTCTGGTTGCATTCCTTTTGTTCATCGGCGTGCTGATTTACTACAAGGTCCCGACGTTGCTGATGGGTCTGTTGGACAAGCGCGCCGAAGGCATCAAGTCGGAACTCGACGAGGCCAAGGCACTGCGTGAAGAAGCCCAATCGCTTCTTGCCAGCTACGAGCGCAAGCAGCGCGAAGTGCAGGGTCAGGCGGATCGTATCGTCGCGGCAGCGCGCGAAGGTGCGACCGAAGCGGCCGAAGCTGCGAAAGCCGACCTTGCAAAGTCGATCGAGCGCCGCGTCCAAGCCGCCGAGGATCACATTGCATCCGCCGAAAAAGCAGCGGTCAAACGGGTCCGCGACGAGGCTGCGCGGATTGCCATTGCCGCCGCAGGCGAGGTGATCGCGAAAAACATGAGCGAAGCCAAGGCGAATTCGCTGGTGGATGAAGCCATCAAGGTCGTTCAGGCTAAGCTGCACTGAACTTTCGCGAGTGTTGACGAAAGAATGACCCGGTCAATGGCCGGGTTTTTTCGTGCCTCCGGCGGAGGTATTTCGTGACAGGGTGAATGGAAGAATTCAGTCCTCGAACAGCCCTTCCGGTGGGTCTGCAATGATCCGACCGGCGGCCACATCGACTGTGGGGACAGCCGCGAGCGTGAACGGCAAGAGGACCGGCTGACTGCGCCCCGGCACCTGAAGCTCAAGTAGATCGCCTGCACCGTGGTTGAGCACCGACTTGACGCGGCCAATTTCGGTTCCACCGCTATCCAGCACGCTCAGCCCGATCAGGTCGGCGTGGTAATACTCGTCGTCGCCCGGGGCAGGAAGACGTTCGCGCAAGGCATAAAGCCGGGTGCCGCGCAGAGCGTCCGCTGCTTCCTTCGATGTCACGTCCGACAGGCGGGCTGCAAAGCCGTTCTTTACGGATCGCGTGATCTTCACGTCCCACGATGACTTGCCATCTTCGGATGTGAGCGGACCATAGGTGGCAATCGCTTCGGGGTCGGCGCAGAAGCTCTTGAGCCGCACCTCTCCCTTGACGCCGAAGGAACCGGCAATCGCGCCGACGCAGACGCGGGCTGGTTCGGTTTCGCTCATGGCAATCCCCGGCACAATCCACGCGCATCGACTGTCCCGCCAGCATTCGAACAGCGGGTTTCGGCGGCAAGGCGTGCGGTATGAAGCCCCGACCAGAACGCGAACGCGATCAGGGCCGGGGTCATCAGACGGCGAAAAAGGCCGAATCCAGGGATCATCGACGGTTCAATGAAAGTGGGCGGATTACTCCGCCGCCTCTTCTGTCGTGACTTCGGCGGCTGGCTCTTCGGCTGGCTCTTCGACTGGCGCTGCAGGTGCTTTGGCGGCTTCCTCGGCGGCGGCTACTTTGGCGGTTTTTTCTTCGACGCGGGCGGTGGCTTTCTTGCCGGGGACGCCTTTGCTGGGGTTGGAGCGCTTGGTTTTCTCGCGCACGCCGGCGGCTTCGAGCATCCGGGCGATCCGGTCGGTGGGTTGGGCGCCCTTGTCCAGCCAGTGCTGGATGCGCTCCATGTCCATCTTGATGCGGTCTTCGCTGTCTTTCGGCAGGAGCGGGTTGTAGGTGCCGAGCTTTTCGATGAAGCGGCCATCGCGCGCCATGCGCGAATCCGCGGCAACGATGGAATAGTGCGGGCGCTTCTTCGAGCCACCGCGGGCGAGACGGATTTTCATAGCCATGTGTTTGATCCTTCTGACTTATTTCTGATGCTGTTTGTGGTGTTGGATGACTTCCTGAATGATGAAATTCAGGAATTTCTTGGCGAATTCGGGGTCGAGATCGGCTTCCTTGGACAGCCATTCCAGACGTTCGATCTGTTGCCCTTCGCGCTTGGGATCGGAGGGCGGCAGGGCATGTTCGGCCTTCAGCCGACCGACGGCCTGGGTCTGTTTGAAACGCTCGGCGAGGGTGTAAACCAGGATCGCGTCGAGGCGATCTATGCTGTCGCGGTGGCCGGCAAGAAGCTCGGCGGCGCGGCTGGTGACGGACGGGTTATCCATGATCTGAGACTCCGAACGGGGCGTCGGTATTGCGTCGGTATCGCGTCGGTATTTCGTCGGTGCGAAATGTCATGGTGCGGTCCCGGTAGCGGGGTGGCGGAATGCAATGGTTTCCCCGTCGTCATTTGGGCCGCTCAGAACGGCGGTCTTGTCCGAAGTTGCGCCCAGCCGTTTGGCAAGCGCGACCGAGCGGCGATTTCCCCGGTCGACGTAGCTGACCAGAGGTCCGAGCCCGGCCGTTTTGTAGGCGTGATCGCGGGCTGCAATCGCGGCCTCGGTCGCATAGCCATGTCCTTCGGCCGCGTCGGTCAGAAGCCAGCCGAGTTCCAGTTCGGCGTCTCCCCATTCGTGCGTGACGCCGACAAAGCCGAGGATCTCTTCGCTGGTGCGATGCTCGACGGTGAAGAAGCCGATCCCGCGCAACAGCCACGATGCGGTGGCATGACAGAAATCGTGCCAGCCGGTTTCGGCTTCGAACGGTCCGCCGATGTGCCTGGCGCGCGATCCGGTCCAGATCGGTTCCAGCGCCGACCAGTCCGACAGGCGGGGGGCGCGCAGGCGCAGGCGTTCGGTTTCGATGACCGGGATCAGCGCGGCCAGACGGGCGGCGTTCTCGGTCATTTCCGGCGTGAGTTCTAGCTGATCGCAGCGCATTACGCGGCCTCCGGCATGGCATGAATCCAGATATCGAGACGACCGTATGCCGGGTGATCGAAATGGCCGTCACGCTGTGCGTTCATCCGTTCCGCAAGTCGGATCGAACGCGCATTGTCCGGCATGATCAGGCTGACGATCCGCGACCATCCAAGTGTCCGGTAGACGAAATCGCGGGCGGCCATCGCCGCTTCACAGGCAATGCCGCGACCTTCGGCGCTGTCGTAGAGCGTCCATCCGATTTCTGGCTCGGGCCAGTCATCGGGGTGGTAAACGCCGACGACGCCAAGCGGTGCGTCGGTCTGGCGATCTGCCACCATCCAGCGGCCGTATCCGCGCAGGCCCCACTGTCCGATTATCGCGGCCAGATGATGAAAGCTGCTGGCCGCGTCGAACGGGCCGCCAACGCCCGCGCTGCGAGGCGAGGCGCGGAAAGCCACGTGCGCGGGCAAGTCGGACGCCTTGGGCAACCGAAGCGTCAGACGCTCTGTCGAGATCGTCGGAACGGTGAACGATACCCCGGTCATGCGACTGCCTCGGGGTGGCGTTCGGTTGCGGACGTCGGGATATGGATGATCGGACCGGTCACTTCTTTTTCCCGAAACCGGACAGGCCCGGCGGCAGGGCAGCGCCGCCGCCCATTCCCGGAAATCCCCCGATGCTGCCCATCTGCTTTTGGGCGGCTTCGATCTCGGCCTGGCTGGGCATCCCGCCCGCAGGCATCCCGCCTTTACCGCCGAACATTCCGCCCAACTGGCGCATCATGCCCTTTTTGCCCATTTTCCCCATTTTCTTCATCATGTCCGCCATCTGGCGATGCATCTTCAGAAGTTTGTTGAGGTCGCTGACTTCCAGACCGGCACCCGACGCGATGCGCTTCTTGCGGGACGCCTGCAACAAGGCGGGGTTGGAGCGTTCCTTCTTGGTCATGGATTGAATGAGCGCGATCTGGCGCTTCAGCACCCGGTCGTCCATGCCTGCGTCGGCCATCTGGGTCTTCATCTTGCCCATGCCGGGCATCATTCCCATGATGCCTTCCATGCCGCCCATTTTCAGCATCTGATCGAGTTGCTGGCGCAGGTCGTTCATGTTGAACTGACCCTTCTGGAAGCGCCGCATCATCCGCTCGGCCTGTTCGGCCTCGAATGTTTCCTGCGCCTTCTCGACCAGCGCGACGATATCGCCCATGCCAAGGATGCGCCCGGCGATGCGTTCCGGCTCGAACGTCTCGATCGCGTCCATCTTCTCGCCGAGACCGACGAAGCGGATCGGCTTGCCGGTGACTGCACGCATGCTGAGTGCCGCGCCACCGCGCCCGTCGCCGTCCATCCGGGTGAGGACAACGCCGGTGACGCCGATCTTGTCGTCGAATTCGGTGGCGACGTTGACGGCGTCCTGACCGGTGAGGCCATCGACCACCAGCAGCGTTTCGCGCGGGTTGGCGACATCGCGGACGGCGGCGGCTTGCGCGATCAATTCGGCGTCGATGTGCAGGCGACCTGCGGTGTCCAGCATATAGACGTCATAGCCGCCAAGGCTGGCCTGGGTCTTGGCGCGTTTTGCGATCTGGACCGGGTCCTCGCCCTTGACGATCGGCAGGGTATCGACGCCGATCTGAAGTCCGAGGATCGCAAGCTGTTCCATCGCGGCGGGCCGGTTGGTGTCGAGCGAGGCCATCAGCACGCGCTTGCCGTCGCGTTCCTTCAGGCGTTTCGCCAGCTTGGCGGTTGTCGTGGTCTTGCCCGAACCCTGAAGGCCGACCATCAGGATAGGGGCGGGCGGATTGTCGATCTTGAGCGCGCCGGGATCGGCATCGCCTTTCAGCACGTGCACCAGTTCGTCATGGACGATCTTCACGACCTGCTGGCCCGGTGTCACCGATTTGGTGACGGACTGACCGGTGGCCTTGTCCTGAATGGCCTTGACGAAATCGCGGGCGACCGGCAGCGAGACGTCGGCTTCCAGAAGCGCCACACGCACTTCGCGCAGCGCGGTCTTGACGTCCTCCTCGGACAAAGCGCCTTGCTTGGTCAGCCGGTCGAAGACACCCGATAGGCGTTCTGACAGGTTCTCGAACATGGTTCGCGGCTCCTTGTCGCCAATTCCATCAGGCCGGAGATAGTCACCGACCGCCTAAACGCCAAACGCCTCCGTGGGCGCAACGCGCTGACGGAGGGCGATCCCGATTATCGGGACCGGGAGGATTTGAGCTCCCGGAAGTCACGCGTCGTCTACGATTGCAGGCGGGGGGAGTCAAGGCTGATGCGGCACCGGGCCGGGGTGCGTGGAATGCGTTTCGACGCCTTGCGGAAAGGGTCAAACCGGGTCTCTATGGGCCCGATCATCCGGAGAGCCGATATCCCGTCCCCCATGTCTATTACCGCGCAGGAAGTCGCCCCGATCCGCCGCACGGACAACAGCAAGGGCATCCTGTTGATGGCGCTCGGGATGTTCCTGTTTTCGGCTGTCGATACCGGGGCGAAGTTCCTGACGAGCGATCTGCACCCGCTTCAGATCACCTGGACCCGTCAGCTTGGATTGCTGGCGGGCGCGCTGGTCTTGCTGGCGCTGCACGGGCGGAGTTTGCTGGTGACGAACCATCCCCGGCTACAGGTCGCGCGCGGGGCCGTGGCGGCTTGTTCGGCGGCGCTGTTCATCGTCGCGGTCGCCTATGTTCCGCTGGCCGATGCGGTGGCGGTCAGTTTCGTGGCGCCGTTCATGGTGACGCTGATGGGCGCGTTGATCCTGCGCGAAGCGGTGGGTGTGCGGCGTTGGGTTGCGGTCAGTCTTGGCTTCGTGGGCACCCTGATCGTGCTCAGACCCGGACTTGGGGCGATCCATCCTGCGGCTGTTCTGGTGGTGATCGCGGCGTTCATGTTTGCGATCCGCCAGATAATCTCGCGGGCGCTTTCGGACAGCGACAAGACGGCGACGACGGTGATCTACACGGCGTTCGTCGGTAGCGCGATCCTGACGGTGCCGTTGCCGTTTATCTGGAAAACCCCTGATCCATCGCAGATCATGATCCTGACCGGGGTCGCGGTTCTGGCGGGAATTGCCGAGGTGTGCGTGATCAAGGCGCTGGAAATGGCGATGGCTGTCGTCGTGGCGCCGGTTCAGTATTCGCTTATGATCTGGGGCACGATGTATGGGTTTCTGATCTTCGGCCAATTGCCCGACCGCTGGACGCTGATCGGCGCGGCGATCATCATCGCGACGGGTCTGTATACGCTCAGGCGCGAATACGTCGTTTCGCGCGCGGCGCGTGTGGCGGATCGGGAGCTTCGAAAAGCTGGAAAGGACATGGGATGAACATCGAGCGATTCATGGTCGACGGGCAAATGGAACCGGTCAGCCACTATTGCCACTCGGTTCGGGCCGGGAATCTGATCTGGGTCTCGGGAATCGTCGGCATGAAGGCCGACGGCTTCATCCCCGCAGACACGGTGGCGCAGTTCGACATCGCGATGGACGCCATGGATGCGTGTTTGCGCGCCGCCGGTGGATTGCCCGAACACGTGGTGAAGGTTCAGGTCTTCATGACCGACATTTCGGAACGGGCGTCGATCAATCCCGCGCGCGTCGCCTATTTCGGCGAACATCGCCCGGCCTCGACGTTGGTTGAAGTCTCGGCGTTGGTTGAGCCCCGCATGACGGTTGAAATCGAATGTCAGGCGGTGGTGCCGGATTGATTTCCGACACCGGGCTTCGATGCCTACCGCCGAGACTGCCTCAGGCCACCATTTGTTCGGCTTTTTTCAGATCGACCGACACCAGTTGACTGACGCCTTGTTCGCCCATCGTCACTCCGAACAGACGGTCCATGCGGGCCATCGTCACGGCGTGGTGGGTGATGATCAGGAACCGCGTGTCGGTGCGGCGGCACATCTCGTCGAGCAGGTCGCAGAAGCGGGTGACGTTGGCATCGTCGAGCGGTGCATCGACCTCGTCCAGCACGCAAATCGGGGCCGGGTTGGCGAGGAATACAGCGAAGATCAGGGCCAGCGCGGTCAGGGTTTGCTCGCCGCCCGAAAGCAGCGAGAGCGTCGACAGCTTTTTGCCGGGCGGCTGGCACATGATTTCAAGACCGGCTTCAAGCGGATCGTCTGATTCCACCAGAACCAGCTTTGCCTCGCCACCGCCAAAGAGATGCGTGAACAGCATCGAGAAATTGGC
>JBBKWG010000285.1:0-16966 GCA_037968835.1 Paracoccaceae bacterium | reverse complement strand
GGGGGCAATCAGAGACAGGCCGTGATAAAAAGAGGCCAGGCAGACGCTGCGGGCAGCACCAGGAGGCCCTTCCGCTGGCGCGGAAGGCTGGAGGTTCGTCGCGGGTTTGTTTGCGCAGCCGCTCTGTTTCTATCCGCGCCGCTTTGCGCGGCAGACCTTACCTGGCCCGGCGCCTACAACACCTATGGCAGCCCCGGCCTCATCGACATGCCGAGTGCCATCACGCCGGAGGATGCCGAGATTGCAACGTCCTTCTCCTTCGGAGCCGGCCAGACCAAGACGAGTTTCACCTTCCAGGTCTTTCCGCGCCTGTCGGGGAGCTTTCGGTATGCGATCATCGACGACTTTAGCGGTGCCGGAGCCGACCTGTTCGATCGCAGCTTTGATTTTCGCTACACGCTTGCGCGCGAATCCCGCCGGCAACCCGCCGTTGTTCTGGGGTTTCAGGATGTGCTCGGTACCGGCGTCTTCTCCGGCGAGTATCTTGTCGCAACCAAACATCTCACGCCGCGCCTGCAGTTTTCCGGCGGGATCGGCTGGGGGCGGCTCGCATCGCGGGGCGGCTTTGACAATCCCATCGGACTTGTCAGTGACGCGTTCAAGACCCGTGGTCGGATTGATGTCGGCACCGGCGGCAAGCTAGGTCTCAAGAACTGGTTTCGCGGCGATGCCGCGCTCTTTGCCGGCGTCGCCTGGCGGGCATCGGAGCGGGTGACACTCAAAGCCGAGTATTCCTCGGATGCCTATGCCAATGAAGACCAGCGCGCGCTCGTGGATCCAGCGTCCCCGCTTAATTTCGGGCTCACCTACCGCGTGAGCGACGGGATCGATTTGTCGCTCACGCATCGTCTTGGCAACGAGACCGGCCTCCTGCTGACCACGCGGTTCAATCCAAAGCGGCCGCCTCGGGGGGCGTCGCCCGATCCGGCCCCGCCTGCGGTTTTTGTTCGCGGCGGTGGCGGTCTGCGGCAGATCGATGGGACCGAGGCGCGGCTCACAGCCGCGCTCCGCGAGCAGGGGATTGCGCTTGAGCATCTGGCCGTCGCGGGGGACCGCGCCACCGTTCACGTCACAAACACCCGCTGGCGTTCGGCACCACAAGCGGTTGGCCGTACAGCCCGCGTGATGACACATGTCCTCCCCGACCAGGTTGAGCACTTTCGCATCATTCCCATAGAAGACGGCATGGCGCTCAGTGCCCTGGACCTCCGACGTCGCGACCTCGAAGAGCTTGAGCCTGCCCCGGATGGAACGTGGCTGTCGTTCGTGCGCACGGAGGTGGGGGATGCCGCTGCGTCAGGCGTCCACGCCGAGGTCGCGCCGCGCTTCAACTGGTCTCTCGCGCCCTATGTCGACACGGAGCTCTTTGACCCCGACGATCCGCTGCGCGCCGATCTCGGGGTTCGCGCGCAAGGCCGGCTTGCGCTCGGGAGCGGGATATTTGTTTCAGGCTCGATCAGAAAGAAGGTGCTTGGCTCCCTCGACAAGTCCACGCGCTCCTCGACCTCGGTCCTGCCGAAGGTCCGGTCCGAGAACGCAACCTACAACCAGAACGGGGATCCGGCGCTGGAATATGCCGTTCTCGAGCGGTTCGGACGGCCGGGCCCAAATCTCTACAGCCGCGTGAGTTTTGGATATCTCGAAAAGATGTTTGGCGGGGTATCGGCAGAATTGCTGTGGAAGCCTGTCGATCGACGGCTCGCGTTTGGCGCCGAGCTCAATTACGTCAAGCAACGGGAGTTCGATCAGCTCTTTGGCTTTCAGGATTATGAGACAACCACCGGCCATGTTTCCGCCTATTACGATCTCGGAAATGGATTTCACACCGAGCTCGATGTCGGCCGATATCTGGCCGGAGATTGGGGCGCGACCTTCACGCTCGAACGCGAGTTCGAAAACGGAATTCGGATTGGCGGTTTTGCGACTTTGACCGACGTCGGCTTTGACACATTCGGAGAGGGGTCGTTCGACAAGGGCATCCTGGTGACGATCCCGATCACATGGCTGACGGGAGAGCCCGGCCGCGATACGTTCCGAACCACGATCCGACCGATCCTGCGAGACGGCGGCGCACGCCTGGCCGTGCCCAACCGACTGTACGAAACGGTGCGGCCCTGGCACAGCAAAGAGCTCGGCGACGAGTGGGGACGGTTCTGGCGATGAGCCGCCGTTTGCCTCTTCTGTGTCTGGCAGCAGTCGTCCTTTCGGCTTGCGCCCAATCGCGGCTCGAAGGCAGCGTGGCGCTGCGCGACAGGGTGCCCGAGATTGAACGGGCTGTCGCACTTCCGGCGGGCGTGCCGGAAAGTATCCGGGCCGAGCTTGTCGCCCAGGGGCGCGCGGGCGTGTTCTTTCGGACTGCCGGGAATGGAGATTACATCTCCTGGCGCGCGCCGGACGGAAGCGGACTGGTGACCCTCCATGGCCTCCTGTCCGCGACATTCGGGCTCGGCTTTGATCTGATTTCGGCGGATGTCTCGGACATCGCGGCGCGGTTGCGAGACGGCGCATCGGGCGATGCAACGCGCGTGCACCGCTATCTCGATGGCGAGAATCAGATCCTGGCCCGCGCCTTTATGTGCGAGGTCACAATCGCCTCCGCCCCGGCCGGGCGCCGCCGGGTGAGTGAAACCTGCGTGGGCGCCGATCGCACCTTCGAGAATAGCTACGTTCTCGATGGCCAAGGGCGTATAGTGACGTCGAGCCAATGGGTGGGGCCGGAGATCGGTCACATTCGTCTCTCGCGATTGGATGCGACAGGCGAGAGGCCCGTGGTTCTTGTCGCGGGCAATTGAAACAGGCCGAATGGCCGGAGGAGTGCAGGCATGCGATACAGGCAAACCAAAGTTGCGTTGATCCTCGCAGCATTAATCGTACCACAACTGGCGGCGGCGCAAGACGTCCGGCTGCGGGTGGATGAGCAGGGCCGGCAATGCGCGCGGCAAGGGACCGATCTTCATGACTACCTGCAGACGGCCCTGCCAAACTGTTCGAAATATTGCCTGGTCAAGCGGGATCCCGCCGACTCCCGGCCCGAGACGATGAACACAATGATCTTCAATTGCGCGGATGAAGATCGGACCGCAGCCCCTCTTCCGGGCACCGGCCTGCGGGCTGCAGCAGCGCTCGGACTCCTGGGCCTCCTTCTCAGCTCTTCCGGCGGTCCTTCCGGCGCGACGAGCGATACCCAATCCAAATAGCGAGGACATCGACGTGCAAAGGACTCTGATTGTTTTCGCGCTTGGTCTCTCGTTGTCTGCGTGTGGGGTCGCCTATATCAGCCCGAGCGTGACGCAGGAAACGACCGCGGCCGGGGTCAAGGTGCGCGTGGTCCCGATGACGACCGAGTCGGTCATGGTCGCAAATCGCTCACCCTATCAGCCCAAAGCCATCCCCGCGGCCTTTCGCTCGTCCGCAACTGCCGGACTCTCGCGTCCAGGCGTGGTGCAGCCGCCCGCGGCCGTGTTCTCGGAAATTGAACGGCCGTCGCCGGTGATCCTGCGTCGGCCGCCGCCGGTCCCGGACATGCTCTACCGGATTGGCATTGGCGACGTGCTTCTCTTTGCGTCGCCCGCCGGCGGCTCCACTGTCGAGCAGTTGACCGGCATTCTCGCGGCCCAGACGGCCCGGCAGGGCTTTACGGTCCAGGACGATGGCGCCATCGGAATTCCGAATGTCGGTCGCGTCATGCTCGCGGAGATGACGCTGGACGAGGCCGAGGACGCGCTTTTTTCCCGCCTCGTCAAGGCCGGCATGGAACCGAACTTCAGTCTGGAAGTGTCCGAATTCAACTCCAAACGGATCACGATTGGCGGCGCCGTGCGTGCCCCGCAATTGCTCCCGGTGACACTGACGCCGCTTCGGTTGAACGAGGGCCTGCAGCTTGCGGGGGGCGTCGCCGCCGAGGCGCCGGAATACGTGACGATCCGGATATACCGGGACGGCAGCCTCTATCAAATTCCGTTTGAGGATTATCGCACCGATCCTGATCTTCAGAATACCCGGTTGCAGGCGAATGACGCCGTTTTCGTGGATACCACCTATGATCTTGCGAGGGCACAGGCGTTTTTCCAGGAACAGATTCTTCTGACCAACTTTCGTCAGGCGGCGCGGTCGCAGGCTGTCAGCCAGCTTCAGACCGAAATCTCGCTGCGTCAGACCGAGATCGCCGAGGCGCAGGGACGGTTTGACCGCGCTCTGCAACTCGGGGCAGTCGACATGGACTATGTCTATCTTTCGGGAGAAGTCGGCAACCAGTCGCGCGTGGCGCTGCCCTATGAACAGACCGCAACGCTGGCCGATATCCTTTACGGAGAGGGCGGCGGCTTCCAGACCCGGCAGGGCAATCCGCGCCACATTTACGTGTTGCGCGGGGACCAAGACCCGCGCGACTTTGCCGGGCTGACGGCCTATAATCTGGACGCCTCAAATGCCGCGAACCTGCTCCTTGCGACGCGTTTCGAGATCCGGCCGAACGACGTCATTTTCATTGCAGAGCAACCCGTGACCAGGTGGAATCGCGCAGTCTCGCTCATCGTTCCGAGCTTTGTCATCAACGCCGCGGGCGTGAATTAGCCCTTGTAATAGCCCCGCCCAAGCCGCCGGTCGTAGGCACCATAACGCTGGCCGTATCCGAGCTGCTTCATGCGCTTTGGATCGACGTTGCTCAGCACCAAACCAGAGGGTCGAATGCCGATGGACGTGAGCTCTTTGAGCGCGTCGGTGACCTGGGTCAAAGTGGTCCGGTTCCAGAGCACCGAGAGAAGCACGGCATCGGCGTATTGCGAAACGATCCGGGCGTCGGGGACGATCAGGAGTGGCGGCGTGTCGACGATGATCACGTCGTAGTCTTGCCGGGCGGTGCTCAGAAGTGCGGCAAAGGCGTCTGACGACAGGACATCGGCCGGGTTGACGTCGGTGGTGGCGCCAAGCAGCACGTCAAATTCAAGACGCGGGGTTCGTTGCACCGCGTCTGCGATCGCGACCTCTCCGGCCAGAACACTCAAAAGATTGTTGGGGCTCTCGGTCAGACCGAGGAACCGCGCGATTGTCCGTCGGCGGATGTCGGCTTCGATGAGCAGAACCCGTTTTCCAAGTCCGGCATAGTTCTGCGCCAACGCCACGGCCGTCGTCGACTTGCCTTCGCCGGGAAGCGCAGAGGTGACGACGGTGAGCTGCGGCGGCGCAGCACTTTGCGACAGGACAAGCGACGTCCGAAGGTTCCGCACGGCCTCGGCCGCGGCCGAAGCGGGGCGTTTGGTCAGATATTGAATGATCGCCGGCCGCGTCCGGCCCGGGATGCGCGGAATCTGACCCAGAACCGGGAGGCTCGTCGCGTCTTCGAGCTCGTCGGGCGTGCGGATTGCCGTGATCATGCGCTCTCTGAGGAGCACCAACCCGGCGCCGGCCATCAAGCCAAGAAGCACACCGAGAACGATGGTGCGATCCCCGTTCGGATTGAACGAATAGGACGGAACGATTGCCGACGAGATGATCCGGGAATCGGCTTGTTGGAGGCCTTCTTGAACGGAGGTCTCTTTCAGACGGGTGAGAAAGTATTCGTAGAGCAGGCGGTTCGCGTCCGCTTCGCGTTCGAGCTGCTCGACACGGACAAGCTCCTCGGACTGACGCGCGATCGCCGCTTCATGTTCAGCAATGGCGCGTTCGAGAACGCCGATCTGATCGGCGTCTCTGGCGGCCGCGCCGGTCAGGCGGGCCTTGATGATCTCGAGCCGCGTGGCGAACGTGCGCGCGGCCTGCCGGTCGTTGACCTGTCGCTCGGCTTGCCGCGTCAGGGTCGGGTCATTTGCCACCGCCGCAATTCGCGCGATATCGCCATCCGCCACGGCGGCATTGAGGCGGGCCAGCTGGTCTTGATCCGCGGCATGTCGGGATCGGGCATCGATCAGGCGATCGCGCTGATCCTTGAGGCGCAGGTTGGTAGCAGCCAGCGCCTCTTCGCTGATCAGATCAGCCTTGGCAAGAAACCGCTTCAGCTCGTTCGCCGATCGCTCCACATCGGCCTGCAGATCGGTAACGCGTGCAGTCAGCCACTCCGTGGCCTGACGGGATTTCTCGAATTTCAACTCAAGTTGATCTTCGATATAAAGCCGCGCCAGCGTGTTTGCGAGAAGGGCTGCAAGCTCGCGGTCTCGGGACGTGGCCGAGATGACCAGGATATAACTCCATTCCACGTTGGTGACGTCGATCATGCCACCCAGCCTGCTGACAATGTGTTCGCGAAGCTGGTGCTGACTAAGCGGCAGGCCGGGCTGGGGAGGCGACGCGCCGAGTTGCTTTTTAAGCCAGCTTTTCGCCTCGGCGATCACCGCCTGAACCGGTTCCGGCTTGCTCTCGGGCATCAGGGCCGGGTTAAAGCCAGGATGCTGCACAAGGTTCAACTCATCTGCCAGCTTGCCAAGCATCGTGCGCGAGGTGATGACCGCCATCTCGGTCGTGACGGCCGCATCGTCCCCATAGAACCCTTCGGTCACGCTCTGGAAATTCAGAAGTTTTTCACGCGCCACCTCGAGTGCCAGCGTGGCGTCTGCCTTAAAGTACGGGGTGACACGGTAGGTTGCGTGATACCAGCCCAGCGAGAACCCGAACAGGGCCAGGGCCGCGATCAGCCATTTGCCGCGCCAGAGCGTTCGGACGAGGCCGCTGACATCAAACTCGTCGTCGTAGAGATCCTGCGAGGTGTTCGCAACAAAGCCGTTTTGAAACGACAGGCGATCTTTGTTCATGGCCGTGCCTCGACGATCACGCTGGTGCGATCGACCGACGCCTCGATCAGCAGTGACCCGCTGAAAGGCTGCTCGTGTGCCGTATCCGTCATGTTTTAGGGCCTGCTCTCACGCCTCTTTTGTATAGCTATAGCGTAGAACGCCGGCACAGTGAACCAGATATTGAATCATGACAGATTCTGGCGGGAAATCCCGCGATCAGCCGGACACCGTCGACAGGAACCTCTCGCCGGAATCCAATCGCACCGCGGTGAGGCAGCCGGTATAATAGGCTCCGGAATCCACGCAGATCCGTCCTTTTTCCGAGACCGGTCGCTCAGCGTCGTAATGGCCATGGACTATGCGCAGACCAGGTATCGGCTCTGCGCTCCGGGCACCGCCCTGTCCCCAAAGGAGCGTGCGCGTCGATTGGGCATCGATGTCTTTCGACGGATCGACGCCGGCATGCGCAAAGACAACATCGCCGGACCTATGGCTGTTCACCATCGCCTCAAACAGCCCCTCGTAGGCCGACATCGCGCTGGCCAATTCGCTTCTGACGCGAAACAGATCGTCCTTTCCGAACCGCAATCGGGGGGGCCGGATCCCAAAACTCCCCAGGGTCTGAAGCCCCCCGAACTCTAGCCACTGGGCGCCGTCCGTTGGCGCGTAGAGGAAGAATCTGAGCGCGTCTTCGTGATTGCCGCGCAGGAACACGATGTTTGGAGAATGCCAGGCGGCCATCCGCGCCAAAACATCGATCACCTGACGCGTGTTCTCACCGCGATCGATATAATCGCCAAGGAACACCAATTTGAACCGCCGCCCATCGCTGATGCGGTCAGCATCCGCGGTAATCTTCTGCATCAGGGTGATGAGCAGGTCGAAACGCCCGTGAATATCGCCAATTGCATAGATGCGCTCGTTGGGCGCAACGCAGGGCAGCGCGGTCGATGCCGCGCATCCGGCACGAAATTCTGCCGTTTTTCCCATTCTCACCATCGCCGACTGGCCTCCTTGGCGTGACCTTATGGGCGGGCAAGGGGACAGTCCAGCTTGACTCCGTGGTTTGCCATTGGGACAAGACCGAAACATGCGTGTCGCGGTCATCTGCCACGAGAGGACCGGCGCATTGGAGGGCAATACCATGGACGGGCACGTCTGGCACCTGGCGCAAGTCAAACCCAACGCCTACCGGATCGCCCAGCGGAATCTGGAGCGGCAAGGGTTTTCCGTTTTCAATCCGCTCCAGGATCTGACACGCAAAACGCGGGGCCAGTTTGTCACCCGTCCGTTGCCGTTATTTCCAGGCTATCTATTCGTCTGCTTTGATCCTCTCTCTGGCGGGTATCGACAGGTTAACGCGACGCTTGGCATATCGCGGCTGGTTTCGTTTGGAGAGAGGCCGGCCGAGGTTCCAGGAGATCTCATCGCTGCTCTGATGTCGCGGTGCGACGCGCAGGGACGCATGGTGCAGCCCGCGGAAGTTCAGGCGGGCGATCGCGTCAGGTTCGTCAAAGGACCATTTGCCGATTTCGTTGCCACCATCGATAGCATCGAGTCCGACAGGCGAATCTGGGTCCTGATGGACCTTCTCGGACGCGACACCCGCATTTCGATCGAGCGGGGCGGCTGGCAGCTCGCCTGATCAGGGCCCTGGCGGATGGATCAATTGTTGGAGTCGAAGGACCGCCCGATCTGGATTGGCCGCAGCACCGCATCCGCGAACACATCGAGCGCGGCATCCACCTCCTCATAGCGGCTGTTGGCGACATAAAGGATATCGCCATCCCGCACTTCGAATTCCGAGAGTGTGAAGAATGTGCTCGGATTGGTGAGATTGAAGCGATAAACCGCCAGTATATCATCTCCGGGATAGCGAAAGGTGTCGATCCCGAGCATTTCGGCAAGTCGGCGCGGCGTCGGACGGTAGAGGAAAACGCCTTTCGGGTCGGCGCGCCGGTTCTCGATTCCCCCGATCTGCCCGAGGACGTTCGCCAGGGTCATGGTGGGTGTGTCGAAAAGGACCTGCTCGTTCTTTCCCGAAGCCCCCAGCACCACGATGGAATAGTTGCGCGGGTCCACCGAAATAACGTCGCCGGGGCGGGCATGTACATTGAACTGAGGATTGCGATAGAGATCGGTGAGCGGAACACTTCGCACTTCGCCGTTGCGCGACAGCGAGACTTCGAGACCGTCCAGGGACGTCGAGGCACCGCCGGCGAGGCTGATCAGATCGAGGAGCCTGGCATCACCATCCGTATAGGCAAAGGACCCCGGTGCGCCGACATTCCCGACGACCGAGACCAGAGCGCCGTTCCGCTGCACAAGCTGGACCACAACCGACGGGTTCACGAGAACCTGGCCCAGGCGTTCATCCAGAAGATCTTCCAACGCGGGGATGGTGCGACCTTTGACGTGAATTCGCCCAACTGGTGGCACGTTAATTGTTCCGAGCTCAGAGACCTTTTGTGGCGGAAGTTGCGTTGTCGAAATCGGGTTGACCGAGGATGTGGTAAAATCGACAAAGCCATTTTCGGTGATTGAGACAAGCGAAATTGCCATGACGTCGCCGCTTTGGAGGGCGACCCGTCCGGGACCAGGATCGGAAAAGAAGGCCCCACCTGTGCCTTCATACATCCGCCAGGTGAAGGCGACATTGCGGTCCGCTTCGATCACCGCGAATTTGGCGGCGCTCTGGCCGCTGCCGGTGACGGCCTCTCTGCTGCCAACGATTTCTTCACTCGCACCAAGGATTTCACCCGTGCGAGGACCGACTGTCGCACAGGAGGCGACAAGGCAGGTGCCGAAAATAAGAACTGCTCGATTTTTCATGTAGTTGCCCCACTACTTTCATGCAGTTCTGGGCCAATTTTTCGACCCGGGCAAGGGACCGAGACTCATGAACAAACCGGCTGTGTGTCCAACGCAACAGATCCTGGGCTTCCCGCACGACGGTTTTCGGTCTACTCGAGATGTCCATGAAGAATCCTGAGATGCACTTGATGGCGGGCAGTGCAGACGGGCCAACGGAGGACAGGGTATGGTGAGACGGATTCTCAGTGCCGGTGTCGGCCTCATGCTGCTTGCCGTTGGCGGTGGGTCGCTCCTGCTCATCCTGAGAGCGCTGCCGGCTTTCGATCAGGATGCCCGCGTCTCCGGTCTTTTCGGCGATTGGCGGGTACCGGTGGCCTCGGCGCTCTACAACCGGTCTGACTACCTGTTCCAGATTGGCTTCGGCCTTCTCCAGAGCGATCTGGTCAGTTCAGCTGCGACCGAGGAGCGCGACGAGCTGGCCTCTATCGATGTTGCCCTGGAACGCGCTGGACGCGCCAGGCGTGCCCTCGAGGCGAGCGCGGCGCTTGCGCCCGGAAACGCCTATACTTGGACGTTCCTGGGTTGGGCGGCCGCGATGGAGGGAGATATCGAGGACGCTGAATCGGCGCTTGCGACATCGTGGACGCTGGCGCCGTGGAGCCTGCAACTCGCGCCCCTGCGCCTGAACCTCTTTGAATTGCTGGTAGAACTCGACGCTATTCCGGCGGCGCGAGCAGGGTCAGCGTTGGGGGCCATCCGCGATCTAGAGATGCTGCGCTCGTACGATGCGCGCAGCTACGGCGTACTCGTGGGCGGCGGGGGAATACTCAAGGATCTGGTGGCGAGCGCTACGACGGACTGATCGGCTTGCCGGACGACCCGCCACCCAGGCCGAACAGCAGCAACAAGAACAGGAGGGGTGCGAAGGCCCCGATGTTGCCGCCGCTGCCAACCGGCGCAAGCACGAGCCGGTCGTCCTCCACCCGTTCATCTCCCACCGCCGCATAGGTGGAAAACTTTTTGCGAACGCGCAGGTTTGCAAGCCTGGTTTCCAGAGTCAGCGTTTGGTCGAGGGTCATCGGGCCGGCCATGGCGCCCAACGAGCCAGCAACGCGGGTGTCTTCAATTTGCTGCGCCAGCATGCATTGCCGCGCCTGGATTGGGTTTTGGCTCAGTCCGCACGGGACCGGTTTAAGCGCGTCCGCGGAAGATTGGGTCACCAAAGCAACGGTGACGATTGAACACCAGACCAGGTTTCTTGAGTTTCGCATCGCGTATCCTCTTTGTGGTAAAGTGCCATGCAGGGGCTGATGGTTCAATCCTTCAATTCCAACGCCTTGCGAATCTGACATAATCTCTCGACCTGACGCCAATGCGCAACAGCTGTCGGACGATGACAACACCCGGCAGCTTCACGTTGCCGCTTTTCTCGATAAGCGCTAACGGGCTTTGCTTTTTCTGCGGTTTAGTCTAGGTCTTTTTCGGGGCGAAGGTCGACTTATGCTCCCAATTTAAAAAGTTTTCCTCGAGCGGGAGCGTCTGCCCTGATGCGACAAGACAGCAATCTCAATTTCCGTCCGATTCGGTCGGCCGACGGCATGCCGTCGGAGGATGAAGAAGTTGTGTTCGATCTTCGGCAACTCTTCGGAAAGCTTTGGCGCGGCAAATGGATTATCCTCATCTCGACATTGTTTGCGGCTCTTCTCGGGTTCCTTGCCGCGTCGCAATACGAGGCGACCTATACCGCTCGTACAAAAGTGATGTTCGACATCGACCAGGCCAATGTTATCGACGTTGGCCAGGCTGTCGTGCGGCTCGATGAAACGCTCGAGAACCAGGTTGAGATTCTGCAATCGACGAATTTGATCGAACGGGTCATGTCTGACCTTCGCCTGACGGAAAACGCTGAGTTCAATCCGGCTCTCCGGCCGGCGCGCGACACCCTCGGCACCAGGGTTCGGGGCCTCTTCACGGTGCCGGACGGCGCAAAAGCGCTGTTGCAGAACTTGGGGCTGATTGCCGTTCCAGCTCCGCCCCCCGATGCAATTGAGGCCGCTGCACGCCTGCGATTGAACGTGATCGATCAGATCCGAAAACAATTGCGTCTGTCGCCTGTGTGGGACACGAAAGTCATTGAAATCGGCTACACCGCGAGCAATCCAAGACTGGCGGCCGAGGTCGCCAATACGTTTGCGCAGCAATACATCACGGATCAGCTCGATGCGAAACTCGACGCAACGCGGGAAGCAACGGTCTGGCTCAGCGATCGCGTCGAGGAACTCAGATTGCGCGTTCAATCCGCAGAGGAGGCGGTCGAGACCGCGCGGGGGGAGCTGGCTGCAAAGGCCGGTCAGGGTCTCGAGATTACCCAAGCGCAACTCGAAGCATTGAATGCCGGGCTTTCGGTGGCACGCTCCGAGCTTTCGCGCGCCGAATCCACCTATGGCCGTTTACAGGACGCCATCGACAGTGACAGCGATTTCGGGGCCATCAGCGAGTTCCGCGCGTCGCCCCTGGTGCAAAGATATAGAAATGCCGAAGATGAACTTCTCTCGCAGCAGGCGGCGCTCGCGGCGAGTGTGGCGGCGGATCATCCGGCCCGGGTGCGCGTCGAGCAGCAGCTTGCCGAAGTGCGGGACAACCTCCGTCGCGAAGCCACCCGCATTGTCGAGGCGGCGCGCCTCGACGTCGCCGCTCAGTCCGAGCGGGTGATCGATATTGAAGCTGAATTACAGGACCTTGAATCGCTTGCGCTGTCCCAGTCGCAGGACGCAATCCGGGTCCGGCAATTGGAGCGCGAGGCGGAGGCAAGTCGTGCCCTTTATGAGAACTTCCTTGGACGCTTGAAGGAGACCTCCGAGCAGGAAGCGTTGCAAACGGCCGATGCCAGGGTCCTTTCGCCGGCGGAGATTCCGCTTGGGGCCGACGCGGCGCGATCGCGCCGCACGCAGATGCTCTCTGTCCTTATGGGGATGCTGGCGGGCGTCGGCCTGATTTTCCTGATTGACAAGCTCAACAATACATTCCGCGCGCCAGGGCAACTGGAACAGCTGACCGGCCTACGCTATCTCGGGGCGCTCCCTAGCGTCGGGCGGCGTTTGCACCGCCGTGAGGTCGTCAATCAGTTTCGTGCCAATCCCAAATCCGCACTCGCGGAAGCCGTCCGGTCCCTCCGGACGAGTATCCTTTTCTCGAAAGTCGACGAACCGCCAAGGACGGTCATGTTCACGTCTTCGGTCCCGCGCGAAGGCAAGTCCACAACCTCCATGCTTGTGGCCATGGCCAGTCGACAGATGGGCAAATCAGCGATCATTGTCGATTGTGACCTCCGGTTGCCGTCGCTTGCGCGGCTCCTTCCCGATGAAGGGCGCGAGGTTGGACTTCTCTCGGTTCTTGAGGGAAGTGCAAACCTTGACGATGCCATCTATCACGACACGGACACGGGACTGGACGTGCTTATGACGGTCCCTTCGGAGCCCCGTACGAACGTCAATGCCGCCGATATTCTGTCCTCCCAGAAATTCAATGACATTATTGGCGAACTCAAGACGCGCTACGATCTCGTTGTCTTCGACACGCCGCCGACGCTTGTTGTGGCGGATGCGAAGATTTTGTCGCGTCATGTCGACGCCGTGGTCTACGTGGTTTGCTGGGACAGAACGCCGCGCGGGGCCGTTCTTGAAGGTATCCGCGAACTCGAGGCGTTCAAAGCGCCGCTGATAGGTGTCACCTTTACGATGCTGAACGAAACACGTGCTTCGAAGTATTCCTATGACGGCTATTCCTACTACCGGGGTCGCTACAAAGACTACTACGTGTCGTGACGAGGTGATGGTCGCGGACAGCTCGATGACAGACAGGCAAGCCATCGCGTGATCGCACGACTGACACTCGGCCTTGTCCTTCTTTCGGCGCTGCTTCTCGGCGCCAATCGCCCGATGTGGTGGATCCTGCTGGCTGTTGGGGTTGCGATTCTTTTTGCACTGCAAGTTGCGAAAGATATCCGACAGGGACTTGACCAGGTTGCCCTGAGCGGTCTACCGCTCGGCATTCTCTTTCTGGCTGTGCTCGCCTGGAGTCTGGTCCAATCGCTTTGGCCAGTGCCGGCCTCGATTGCTCATCCAGTCTGGCTCAGCGTGCCGCACCAAACCCCTTTGCTGTCGGCGGACCCAATCGGGGGTCTGCACCATGTCACAAGGCTCGCGGCCTATGGCATGATCTTCTGGATAGCCCTGCGTCATTCCGTCAGAGCACAAGGCGCAGAGGTCTTCTTGAAGTGGATTGCCATCTTCGTCACCCTCTTGTCGACCTTTGGAATCGTCGCGGTTGTGACGGCGAGCAATCCTCTCCTGGGCGAGCTGGCGTCGGGATCTGTGTCCGCGAGCTTCGTGAACCGAAACAACTTCGCCACGTTTGCGGCAATGGGCCTTTTGGCAAACCTCACCCTGTACCATCAAAACAGCGGTAGCGCGTCGCGAGACGGGCAAAGACAATTGCGCGATTTCCTCGAGGCGTTTTTTGACCGCAACTGGATCTACGCCAGTGGCGTGCTTCTGTGCTTGGCAGCAATCCTGATGAGCGAAAGCCGGGCCGGACTCGCTGCGACGGGATTTGGACTCGCAACCTTTTATTTCACGCGCCGCTCTTCCAGATCGTCTCTCAGATCGTTTGCGGCAGCATTTATCCTCCTTCTGGTCGGCTTTTCTTTTAGCGCCCTCTCCTCCGGTGTGCTCGCACGGATATTTGCCCATTCGGGTGAAGAGGCCCGATTCCTCATCTATCCGCTGGTCGTTGACGGGATTCAGGATCGCCCTCTTCTGGGCCATGGTTTGGGGGCTTTTCAGGATGCCTTTCGCGTCTATGTGACCCCTGAACTGGCCCGGCGGGAGATCGACTTGGCGCATTCGAGCTATCTTGAGAATGCCTTTGAGATGGGCCTTCCGATTGCGGCTCTCTTTTATGGGGTGCTTGCGACAATTGTTTTCGTCCTCTTTCGAGGCTCGCGGAACAGACGGCAGAATACGCGCTTTCCCCGGTTCGCGCTTGGCGTGGCAGCAACCGGTGGCTTCCATGCTTTTTTCGATTTCAGCCTCCAGATTCCGGCGATTGCGGCACTCTTCGCTTTCATACTTGGGATTGGATGGGCGCAGGCTTTTAAACGTACTTGACTTGAAGACCGTCAAGCAGAGGAGAAATTTTCGTGTTCTTTCGCGGAAAGCGAAAAAGGGACGACGAGGAACCGCCGCCCCGCGCCGATCGCTCAGATCGTCTCTATGCAATCGGCGACATCCATGGGCGCGTCGACCTGTTGAACTCACTTGTCGACACGATCTGTGGCGACGCTGAGCGCGTGGGCGATGCGCGCCTTACAAGACTGATCTTTCTTGGGGATTATGTCGATCGCGGAGACGCCTCGCGACAGGTCCTTGACGCGCTCATTAACCTATCGCGCGTGCATCCTCGCTCCGTATTTCTGATGGGAAACCACGAGGCGGCACTCCTTAATTTTGTTCAGGAGCCAGCATTCGGGGCGCGCTGGATCGAGATGGGCGGGAGGCAAACCCTTGCGAGCTTTGGCGTTCCGGTGCCTGTTCTCCGTCCCAAAAAATCTGAACTTGTCGCCATCCACCGTCAATTCCTGGACGCGATTGATCCGTATCTCGACTTCTTGCGTAACTTGCCGCTTTTTGAGGTTTCCGGGGACGTTGTCTTTTGTCATGCAGGCGTCAAACCGGCCCGCCCGCTTCCCGAACAGACAGCGCGCGCTCTTTTGTGGGGGCACCCTGATGCCCTCGTCGATATGCCTCTTCCTGGCAAACGCGTTGTCCACGGTCATTTTGACAACGCGACGATTGTGGACCGGCCGGGCCGGCTCTGCATCGACACCGGCGCCTACTACAGCGGAATTTTAACAGCGGTCCGGTTCGATGAGGGAGAAACGATCCTTCAGACCGGGTCGTCTTGCGCGGCAGATCTCTAAGAGACGCTGCTGAAACGAAGAATAAAGGCCTCGATTGCCTCGCATTTCTGGGCGTTCAGGTTGTCCTTGTTCAATCTCTGGTAGGCGACGTCGAGCAAATGCAGGCGCGTGCCAAGAAATTGAATCTGTTTCTCGAGCGTTTGTCTTTGTTCTTCGGAGGCATCGGGCAATTGTGAGGTTAGGTCGTCAATCAAATTGGACAAGTTTTGTGAACGTTCTTCCTGAAGCTGGCTTACGTCCGGACACGCAAACGAAGATTTTGCAGCCGCTGCCTGCGACACGTTCAGCACAATCAAAATGCTCAATAATAGGAAACGTCTGGCGGCTCTGAAATGCGGCGGGATTTTCAACATCAGCATTCTCCCTTATTTCGAACAATCGAGTTCGTTTTCAGCTATCTGGCACCAAATCCAGAAAAGAAGATACAAATCGTGCGCCAGGCGATGAATACCTCAAGCCGAAATGACCTGCGCTTCACGTAGTAATGGTCAAAGCGCGCCTTTCGCTTGATCGCATTTGCGTTGTCGGCGTACCCTCCCTGAACTTGAGCCAAACCGGTTATGCCCGGGCGCACCCGAAAGCGTTCCTTGTACAAAGGAACCAAGACCCGGTAGTGCAAGGCGTGATCCCATGCATCGGGCCGCGGGCCAATGACGCTCATGTCTCCACGCAGCACATTCAGAAAGTTTGGAAGCTCATCAAGACGGTATCTTCTTAGGAAATTCCCCAGTTTTGTGATTCGCTCGCTTTCGAGAGGGGCGAGCGACGGACGCGCGCTGGTTCCGGATGGGCACGCTGTCATCGTCCGAAACTTCCACATTGTGAAGCGCTCACCGTGCAATCCCATCCGGTCTTGTCGGAAGAACAGCGGGCCGGAATTGAAAAAAGGATTCAGGCAAACGAGACCAAACGCAACGACGACGGTGGCGACCAGGCCACAAGTCGCCATAACCAGGTCGGCAAACCGCTTGCGCGAGATGCCTCTCGGAAGATACCGAAGGCGCGGATTGGGCAGATCAGAAGGACCCTCAATGTCCCGCGACGCGTTCTGAATTATTTCGTCAGAATACATATTCTATGCCCCCAATGATTGGTCATAGGTAGAGTATCGTCAACAATGTGCCCAGAGCGAAAGGATTGCTCAACAATTTCCTAATAATCACACTCTGACGTCGGGCGAAAGCTCTACTTGATCTTGACAGAAGATTTGGGGGATTCGTTCCGTTGAATTTGTCAAAAAATTTATCAAGTGATGAATTTCGAGTCTAAACTGTGTGAGAGATAAACTGTGACACCAGGAAGGAAACGCGTTGGCCGTATCGATTTCATTGATGCCTGCTAGTTTTTAGTGAGAGTTGACGGATGATATAGCCTTATGTATGACTTATTCATACCTAAAGGAGTCATGTGATGACCGTAAAAACCACACTTAGCTTCACTGATCGCC
>JBBKWG010000284.1:0-9222 GCA_037968835.1 Paracoccaceae bacterium | reverse complement strand
GGAGGCACGCCGCTGGTCTCGAAAACACTGAGGATCGAGCGCGGCGAAGGCGACATAGCCGGACCGCTCGGCGAATTGGCCGAAGCGAATGCGGATGTTAGCTTTGGCTCGTATCCATTTATTCAGAATGGAAAATACGGCTCCAACATTGTCATACGCGGAGGCAATGCAACCGCTGTAAATGCAGCACTTGACCGGCTGTGCGAACTGTTCCCGGAAGCCATCAGGTGAGCCAGCCGAACGCAGAACGTCTGTTCGCCGCGATGGACGCGACCTGGCCAGCTGCCGCGTTTCTTCCGACCGGGCCCTGGATGTTGCGCGACGGTCATGGCGGGGGCCAACGGGTGTCGGCGGCAACCACCACCGCTACCCCAACGTGCGGCGACATCGACATTGCCGAAACGGGGATGGCGCAGTTAAAGCAGCGCGCCTTGTTCATGGTGCGGCCCGAAGACGCGGCGCTTGATTGCTGGTTGGCGTCCAGAAAATACGAGATCGTCGATCCGGTTGTGATGTACCTTTGCGGGGCAGATGATCTCACCCATACCCTTCCGCCGGTGACAGCGATGCCCGTCTGGCCGCCACTCGCGATTCAGCGCGAAATCTGGTGCGACGGCGGGATCTGCGAGGCTCGGTTCGCTGTGATGGAGCGCGTGATTGGCAAGAAAACCGCCATTCTCGGCCGCCTTCGCGACACGCCGGCCGCCACGGCATTTGTCGCACTCGACGGTGACATAGCGATGATTCACGCGCTGGAAGTCCGCCCTGACTGCCGCCGAGCCGGTCTTGGTCGTCGCATGATGCAAGGTGCCGCAAACTGGGCGGCTCAGGTCGGAGCGCAGTGGATCGCGCTTGCGGTTACACGCGCGAATGCGCCAGCCAACGCGCTCTACTCGGCGCTCGGGATGTCACAGGTCGCAAGTTATCACTACCGGCGTGTCGCCAAGGCTCCGTCGTGATCGGCCGTTTGACGATAATGCTTGCGCTTGCGGCCGCACCTGTCGGCGCTCTGGAATTGTCACAGCAGGGCGCGGTGATGACGCGGACCGAAAGCACGCCTGCCGGCAGCGTCCGCCTGCCCGATGGGCCGTGGACGACAGGAGTTGACCCGCCTCAGATCGAAGGCGCGATCCGGCGGCAAAGCTACCGCCTGAGCGGCGGGGCGCGTACGACGTTGCAGTTGATCACCCCAATACGCGAACGTCTGGAAGCTGACGGGTATGAAACCGTTTTCAGTTGCGCTGACGCCGCCTGCGGCGGATTTGATTTCCGTTTCCAACTCGACATTCTCGGCGAGCCGGACATGCACGTCGATCTTGGTGACTTCCGCTACCTACTGATGCGCCGCGACGGGAGCGCCGATCCGCATACTATTTCTGTGGTTGCCTCGCGGTCTCAAACATCGGGCTTCGTGCACATCACCGAAGTATCGGACGCCGAGCAATCAGAGCCTGAATCCCCAACCGAAGTGTCGCCGGAAGTCATTGTCGAGACAACCAGCGGGATGATGGCTCAGTTGGAAAGCAAGGGCAGTGTCGTGTTGGATGACCTAGTGTTCGAATCGGGTGCCGGAGAGCTTGGAGCTGGACAATTCGATAGCCTGACAACGCTGGCAGGTTGGCTTTCGGAAACGCCATCGGCGCGGATCATTCTGGTCGGTCATACCGACGCAGTGGGAAGCCTCGCCGCGAATACCAACTTGTCGCGGCAGCGTGCGCAATCTGTCGCAGCGCGACTTGTCGCAGAATATGGTGTCAATGCCGCCCAGATACAGGCCGAGGGTGCCGGGTATCTTGCGCCGCGCGACAGCAACCTCACCCCCGAGGGCCGGGCGCAGAATCGCCGGGTCGAGGTGGTGCTGCTCAGCCGCGAATAGGAAGCTCGCGCGCAAAAAAAATTGGGCGCCACAAGGGCGCCCAAGTTGCGTCACGAGGGATACTCGTCACGGCAGGGAGAAGATTACCACGCGTCAGGGCCTTTGTCAGCAAACGCATGGACAAGGAAATCGATGAAGGCGCGAACCTTGGGCTGGGTGAAGCGACCCGGCGGATAGACCGCAAAAATGCCTTGGGTTTCGATCGGCAATTCGGGGATCGCTTCTTCGACCAGACCTGACTCGATGGCGTCGCCATAAAGGAACGATGGCAGGTATGCGATTCCAAGCCCGGCGATGGCGGCGTTCAGCAGCGATTGGCCATCGTTGACCGTCAGCCAACCGGCGGTGCGCACCTGACGCTTTTCGCCGGAAGGAGCGGTAAGTTTCCAGACGTTGCCCGAAGAGTTGTTGGAGTAATGCAGCAGCTTGTGTTCGTTCAGGTCGTCGATCTTTTGCGGGCGGCCGTATTTCGCGAAGTAATCCGGCGAAGCGATCATCCGGCGGTTTGTCTCGCACAGCTTACGGGCGCGCAGCGTGCTGTCTTCAAGTTCGCCGATGCGAATCGCAAGGTCGAAACCTTCCGAGATCAGTTCGACGTAGCGGTTGTTCAGCACCATGTTGACGGTGATGTCAGGAAACTCCTGCAGGAATTCACCGAGAACCGGGCTCAAATGATTGACGCCGAAGTCAGTGGCGACGGAGATCCGAAGCAGACCCGAGGGGGCGGACTGCATCGAGGTGACGAGCGCATCGGCTTCGCCGGCGTCGTTCAGAACACGGCGAGCGCGGTCGTAATAGGCGAGTCCGATCTCGGTCGGCGACACGCGGCGCGTCGTCCGGTTGAGGAGCCTGGCCCCGAGACGGGCCTCAAGCGAGGAGACGTGCTTGGACACGGCTGACTTCGAAATCCCCATCTTTTTGGCAGCGTCGGTAAACCCACCCTGATCCACGACGGTCGCAAACGCTTCCATTTCGGTCAGTCGATCCATCAGGTCTTCAACCTTTTTATTCTGGCCCCCCGGCAAAGCTCGTTCTGAACCTGAAATCGGGCGAGAATGCGGAAACTGCCCGACAATTTCCCGGTTTTATCGGGATCGTTTTAGGATCGGAAACGAGCGCCCGACGGATAGATTTGGATCAATTAATTGATATGCATAGATAAAATCAGATTATTGACGTTGAGACCTGCAAAAACAGCAGCGCCACATATTCCTGCACAATGATCCGGCGGTCTGCCTTTTGTCGTCCGATCTGGCCGACTCTCTCGCTCCTATCAGAGCGCCGCCGCAAGTCGCGAGCCCTGATTGATCGCGCGCTTGGCATCCAGTTCCGCAGCAAAGTCGGCGCCACCGATCACATGAACTGTTCTGCCCTCGGCCTGAAGCGCATCTGCAAGGCTGCGTTCGGAGACCTGACCGGCGCAGAGCACCACTGTGTCGGCTTCAATCAGACCGGGCGTGCCGTCGCTGTTGCGGATGTGCAGGCCGGACGCGTCGATCTTCTCATACGAGACGCCGCCGATCATTCTAACGCCTTTCATCTGAAGCGCGGCGCGGTGGATCCAGCCTGTCGTCTTGCCAAGCCGCTTGCCGGGACGCTCGGTCTTTCGCTGCAACAGCGTCACTTCACGCGGCGATGGCTCGGGCTGCGGGCCTTCAGGTGCAAGTCCGCCACGATGTTCCGCGGGATCGGCGACGCCCCATTCCTCCAGCCATTCCTGAAGGTTTTCGGTCGGGCTTTCGCCTTCGACGGTCAGAAACTCCGAGACGTCAAAACCGATTCCGCCAGCGCCCACGACAGCCACTTTCCGGCCCGCCACTTCGCGACCCGTCAGGATGTCGATATAGTTCACGACATGCGCGTCACCCTCGACCACGATTCCGGGATCGCGGGGCAGGACGCCGGTTGCGATGATGACCTCGTCAAACTCCGCCAGTTGATCGACGTCTGCGGCCCGGCCCAGCCTCAAGCTCACGCCGCGCTCGTCCAGCATGGTCTGATACCAGTTCACAAGACCGCGAAACTCCTCTTTGCCCGGAATGACTTTCGCCATGTTCAACTGACCGCCAATCCGTTCTGCCTTGTCAAATAGTGTGACCTTGTGGCCCCGCTCGGCAGCGACAAGCGCCGCGGAAAGTCCCGCAGGGCCGGATCCCACGACTGCGATCGATTTCGGCGTATCGGTGGCCACATAGACCAGTTCGGTCTCGTGCGCCGCGCGAGGATTGACGAGGCAGGTTGCGACTTTCATCTGGAAGGTGTGGTCCAGACACGCCTGATTGCACGCGATGCAGGGCGCGATGGTGGCCGCCCTGCCCGCGCGAGCCTTGGCGACAAAATCGGGATCAGCAAGGAACGGACGCGCCATCGACACCATGTCGGCGCAGCCGTCAGCCAGAACCGCTTCGGCGACCTCGGGCATGTTGATACGGTTCGATGTGATGATCGGGATCGCGACCTCGCCCATCAGCTTTTTCGTCACCCAGGTAAACGCGCGACGCGGAACCGAAGTGGCGATCGTCGGGATTCGCGCTTCGTGCCAGCCAATGCCGGTATTCAGGATCGACGCGCCCGCAGCCTCGATCGCGCGAGCGAGAGTGACGACCTCGTCCCAAGATTGGCCGTTCGGAATGAGATCTATCAGCGAAATGCGGTAAATCAGGATGAAATCGTCGCCCACCGCCTTGCGGACCCGCTTCACGACTTCGACCGGCAGACGCATCCGGTTCTCGAAGGGCCCACCCCAACGATCAGTGCGTGTATTGGTGTGCGTGACAAGGAATTCGTTCAGGAAATAGCCCTCGGACCCCATCACCTCGACCCCGTCATACCCAGCCTCGCGCGCACGGGTTGCTGCGGTGGCGATGTCGTCGATCTGCTTTTCGATCCCGGCATCGTCCAGTTCGCGCGGAGGGAAGGGCGATATCGGGGACTTGATTGGCGACGGCGCGACGCATTCGGGGCTATAGGCATAACGTCCAGCGTGCAGGATCTGCATCGCGATGCGACCTCCCGCATCGTGAACGCGGTCGGTGACGATGCGGTGATTGGCCATATCCTTGTCGGAATGAAGCCCCGCCGCACCCGGCATCACGCCGCCTTCGCGGTTCGGGGACATGCCACCGGTCACCATCAGTCCAACACCGCCACTCGCGCGCGCCGCGTAGAATTCGGCGACCCGGTTGAAATCTCCAAGCTCTTCCAACCCCGTGTGCATTGACCCCATCAGCACCCGGTTGGGCAAGGTGACGTGGCCAAGATCAAGCGGGGCAAGAAGGTGGGGATAGTCGGTCATCGCGATCTCCGGGCGTTCGTACTTGCGCGGACCATGCGTCAGTGATCGCGCCCTGTCACCCCGGACGCCGCGTCAGAACGCATAGCCGAACCGGGCGATATCGGCCGCGAATATGTCCGCGACCCGCTCCGCAGTCGCATCGTCATAGGCTGTGCGGTAGTTATCCGGCCGTTCGGATCTGTTGACGTGGGGCAGCGGGTGCAACTTCAATCCCAGATGCGCTTCGAGCGGCGCGATGTCGTGGTCGAGATGTTCTAGGCGAAGAAACGCGTCGCATCGCTCGACGCCGCTGGCATCGCGCAAGAATTTTGAAACGCCATCCGCACGCAGCATTGCAGCGACAGTGTCGTCGGCCAGAAAGCCCGCGAAGGTCTGTGCTTTGGCGACGGTGACGCCCGGATGCTCGAAGCTCTGCACTCGCAGCCAGTAAAAAAGGCTGACCATCCGGTCCCAGGGATTGCGAACCATCGTGAAGACAAACAACTGCGACAAGTCACGCGCGGCCTCGATGCCGTCGATATCGCTGAGGCGGGAATGTTTCCAGAGACGCCCCGCGCTAGTAAGACCGCTCAGCCGACTGCGCCGCTTCAACGCCTTCGGTGTGTCGCCGATCAGGATGTCATCCGCCATTGCGCGCGCTTCCAGCGCAAGTGCCATCGACGTGCCACCGGTCTTTGGCATGTGAACGAAAACGTAGCGGCGACCGGGTGAAATGATCATGCCGCCATCTGACTCGGCGAACGCCCGCATCGCAAGCCCTGCGCAATTGTCGCCTTCACCGCGATCCGCTATCGTCGCGCCAAATGCGGGGGCAAGCGGGCGACAGTGACGGTTCTTGCGAAATATCAGCGGCTTGAGGCCGAGGGCATCTGGCACCCCGACCCCGATGCCCAGCGCCGCGATGTGATCGTGTCGATTGGCGAGGCGACGCTGGTTCTGTCGGCGATGAACGGCTCCGCGTTGACGCACTGGTCGCTGCCAGCCATCGAACGCCTGAACCCCGGCGAGCGACCCGCGCTTTTCTCGCCAGGTGCGGATGCGCCCGAAACGCTAGAGCTTGCCGACCCGACGATGATCGACGCTATCGGCAAGGTGCTACAGGCCGTCGAACGGCAACGCGCCCGACCGGGTCGGCTGCGCGGTCTCGGTGTCGGTTCGATCAGCCTTGTCGTGCTGGCGCTGGTGGTGTTCTGGCTGCCGGGTGCGGTCACGCGCTACACCGCCTCGATTGTGCCCGACGCCGCGCGCGCCGCAATTGGTCGCGACCTGCTCGCCCAGGTGCGCCGAGTCGCGGGCGCGCCCTGTGCCGAGGCTTCGGGATTGCGGGCACTCGCACGAGTCGAGGCGCGGCTGTTTCCCAGCGGCACGACCCGCCTGGTGGTGTTGCCTTCGGCGCTTGCGGAAACCGCGCATCTTCCGGGCGGAACGCTGTTAGTCAGTCACCGTCTGGTCGAGGATTTCGAGACGCCCGAAGTCCTTGCAGGCTATCTTCTGGCCGAGGACCTGCGCCGCCGTGCGCGCGATCCAATCGGCCGACTTTTGGACCATGCCGGGCTAAGCGCCGCTTTCTCGCTGTTGACGACCGGGCACGTTCCGCCGGCCACACTTGCCAATTACGCCGAAACGCTGGTCGCCGCCACGCCAGAACCAGTTCCAGACGCCGCCCTGTTGACGCGGATGGCCGAGGCTGGAGTCGCGAGCGCACCCTATGCGTTTGCGCGCGACATATCAGGCGAAACGACGTTGCCGCTGATCGAAGTTGCCGAAATGGAAGCGCAAACGATGCCGATACTGAACGACGGAAATTGGATCGCGCTTCAGAAGATCTGCGAGAACTGAGGCTGACAACACCGGCCGCATTCCTATCTTGCGATGCGAACCATGGGAACCGCGTTCGACCACACCTGATACATCGCGGCGTCCCCTGCGGCAGTTCGCGGACCGCGTTGCGCATTCAGGCGACCATCCTTCCACGCAGGCCGCATCCCGGTGGGATAGCGCCGCGTGAATTTCTTCATGGTCGATGGTGCGGACGTCTGAGGCGCGGGTGCAAGGCTGACCGACACAGGGTTTGTGACCACCGAATTAATCTTGTCGCCTGCCAGCGTCGGCACTTCGTCGCAAAGCGGCTGGCGCTCGCCATCAAGCCTCTGCACCCAGATCACGTTCTGACCCATTACGGCGCGGCTATAAGCACACCCGCGACTGTCCACGAATGAACGTCCCGCATAGCCCGGCGGCGGCAACTCGACCGGATCGGAAAGCGATTGCGCCACCGCGCCGCCACCAAGACCAACGATTAGAAGTACTGCCAGAATCGTCCGCATGTGCGCCCCCACCCACAATTAATAGGCCGCAAGGATGGATGCAGGGTCACGGTCTGTAAAGCGATTCCCCACTACCAGACGCGGCTTATTTCGTTCCGAACATCCTGTCGCCCGCATCCCCGAGACCCGGCACGATGTAGCCCTTCTCGTTCAGACGTCCATCAAGCGCTGCGGTGACCACGGGCACGTCGGGGTGGGCTTCCTTCATGCGTGCAACTCCCTCGGGCGCGGCAAGCAGGCACAGGAAGCGGATGTTCGTCGCACCGGCTGCCTTCATCAGGTCGATGGCGGCGACAGAGGAATTGCCTGTCGCCAGCATCGGATCGACGGCAATGACAAGTCGGTCCGCCAACTCACCCGGCAGCTTGCAATAGTATTGGACAGGTTTCAGGGTCTTTTCGTCGCGGTAAAGACCGACAAAGCCGACCCGCGCCGACGGGATCAGATCAAGCATTCCGTCCAGCAAGCCATTTCCGGCGCGAAGGATGCTGACCAGCGCCAGTTTGCGCCCGTCCAGAACTGGAGCCTTCATTTCAGTAAGCGGCGTCTCGATCCACTTTGTCGTCATCTCAAGCTCGCGCGTGACTTCATATGCGAGCAAATGCGAGATTTCGCGCAAGAGTTGACGGAACACCGCGGTCGGCGTTTCCTTGTCGCGCATAAGCGTCAGTTTGTGCTGCACCAGCGGGTGGTTCACGATGGTGAGGTGTTGCGTCATTTCGGCTCCAGTCGCTTGAGGATTTTCTCTCGGGTTTGGCTGTCGCAAAACGCTGCATTCGCCGATGTGCGCGCAATGCTGTCAAACACGCCATCATCCCACTCGAACGCCTCGGCCAACCGATTGTATTCGTTGGCCATCGTCGTGTGAAAGAACGGCGGATCGTCGGTCGAAATCGTGACTTTTACGCCGCGCTCGCGCAGACGGTGGATGGGATGGGCGCGCCAATTCGGATAAAGCCTGAGCGCAACATTGGAACCCGGACAGACCTCCAGCACGATTTCGTCCTCGGCAAGCCTGTCGACAAGCGCCAGATCCTCGATTGCGCGCACGCCGTGGCCAATGCGTTCGACGCCAAGTCCCAAAGCGTCGCGCACGCTTTCGGGTCCGCCCCATTCGCCAGCATGGGCAGTCAGCCGCAGTCCAACCTCGCGCGCCATGTCAAAGCTGTAGGCGAAGTCGTTGAGAGAACCGGATTTTTCGTCTCCGCCGATGCCCCAGCCGACAATCCAGTCGCCAGCCGTTTCAGCAGCGCAAAGGGCGGTTTGCTTGGCTTTATCGGGACCGAAATGTCGGATGCACGTGACGATCCCGCGCATGACGATCCCGTCCGAACGCTCGGCCGCATCGGCTGCTTCGCGGATTGCTGCCAGATATTCCCGCCATGCCGGCACGTCGCGGTGGCCGCAAAAGTCGGGGCTCAGGAAGGCTTCGGTGTAGATGACGCCCGACGCAGCACTTTCCTGAAGAATCGCCCGAGTCAGGCGACCGAAATCATCGGGTGTCGTCAGGACGGATGTTGCCGCCTCGTAAACTTTAAGAAACTCCCAGAAGTCTTTGAATTTGTAAGATCCTCTCTCGTCGAATATTCCCGATATATCGACCTTCTTCTCGGCTGCAAGTCCCCGGATAAACGCTGGCGGTGCCGCGCCTTCCAGATGCAGATGCAATTCAACCTTGGGGGTGTCTGTCAGTGTCATAGGAAATTCATTCCCGCACCCTCTTG
>JBBKWG010000283.1:0-4138 GCA_037968835.1 Paracoccaceae bacterium | reverse complement strand
TTCGGCATCCGCGCGCGCAGATCGCGCAGGCGCTGCCACGGACATTCCTGCAAGAAGCGATAGGCGACGTCGAACGTCGCGCCGCCCCAGCATTCGACGCTGAAAAGCTGCGGCAGGTTGGCGGCATAGGCGGGTGCGGCGTTGATCATGTCGATCGACCGCATCCGGGTGGCCAGCAACGACTGGTGGCCGTCGCGCATGGTGGTGTCGGTGATCAGCAGTTGCTTTTGTTCGCTGAGCCAGTTCGCCACCGCATCGGGACCGAATTGCTCGAGGATATTGCGTGTCCCCGGAACCGGCGTGTCTGTCATCGGCTTGGGCGGCACCGGATCGCGGGATTCGGCGTGCGGCTTTGGCCGTCCCTTGGTCTCGGGATGACCATTTACCGTGATGTCGGCGATATAGGTCAGGATCTTGGTCGCCCGATCCTGACGCGGTTTAAAGTCAAATAATTCAGGTGTCTGGTCGATGAACTTCGTGTGATATTCGTTGTTGAGGAAGGTCGGGTGCTTCAGCAGGTTTTCTACAAACGCGATATTGGTGCTGACCCCGCGAATGCGGAATTCGCGCAGCGCACGATCCATGCGGGCAATCGCGGCTTCGGGGGTCGGTGCCCAGGCCGTCACCTTTTCCAGCAGCGAGTCGTAGTAGCGCGTGATCACCGCGCCGGAATAAGCGGTGCCGCCGTCGAGTCGAATGCCCATGCCGGTGGCACCGCGATAGGCAGTGATGCGACCATAGTCGGGGATGAAATTGTTGGCCGGGTCCTCGCTTGTGATCCGGCACTGGATCGCGTGACCGTCCAGGCCGACGTCGTATTGGGTCGCCACGCCGGTCGCCTCGACCAGCGATTTGCCCTCGGCGATCAGGATTTGCGCGCGCACGATGTCGATGCCGGTGACTTCCTCGGTCACCGTGTGTTCGACCTGGATGCGGGGGTTCACTTCGATGAAAAAGAACTCGCCGGACTCCATATCCATCAAAAATTCGATGGTGCCCGCGCATTCATAGCCCACGGATTCGGCGATTTTCTTGCCGAGATTGCAAAGCTGCTCGCGTTGCGCGCCCGACAGATACGGCGCGGGAGCCCGCTCCACGACTTTCTGGTTGCGGCGCTGGACCGAGCAATCGCGTTCCCACAAATGATAGATGTTGCCCTGACTGTCGCCGAGGATCTGCACCTCGACGTGGCGCGCTTTCAGGATCATCTTTTCGAGGTAGCCTTCGCCGTTGCCAAACGCGGCCTCGGCCTCGCGACGGCCCTCCAGAACCTTTTCTTCCAATTCTTCGGGTTTCTGGATCGGCCGCATCCCGCGCCCGCCGCCGCCCCACGACGCTTTCAGCATCAGCGGATAACCCACCTTTTCAGCCTGTTGCGCGACCAGCTTCATGTCGTCGCCAAGCACGTCGGTGGCTGGGATCACCGGCACGCCGGCTTTTATCGCGACCTGACGCGCGCTGGCCTTGTCGCCAAGGGCGCGCATGGTGTCGGCGCTGGGGCCGATGAACGCGATGCCGTTCTTGACGCAGGCGTCCACGAAATCGGGATTTTCGGACAGAAGGCCATAGCCCGGATGGATCGCGTCGGCACCGCAATGGCGCGCGACCCGGATGATCTCGTCGATCGAAAGATAGGCGGCGACCGGACCAAGACCCTTGCCGATCTGATAGGCCTCGTCGGACTTGAAGCGGTGCAGGCTCAGCTTGTCTTCTTCGGCGTAGACCGCGACCGTTCGTTTGCCCAACTCATTGGCGGCCCGCATGACGCGGATGGCGATTTCACCGCGGTTGGCGATCAGGATCTTCTTGAAGTCGGCCATTCACGCATCCCCATTTTGCACTTGCAGCATTTGTTAGCGGTCGCAGCGGCGTCGGGCAAGACATTTTGGCCGCGCTGCCGAGATTGCTTCAAAGAATAACTTTTAATTACATATGCTTAGGTAATAACACGTGTGCCGAGATGACGTCAGGGCCGGATCACATGGTCCTTCAAGTCCGAAATCGACCGCGCCCCGATGTTGCCCATTGCCAGCGTCATGTCATCGCGCAGCATGTGAATGAGGTGCGGCGGGCCTTTGTCGCCCAGGGCACCGACCGCGTAATGAAACGCCCGCCCCAGCATCACGAAATCGGCCCCGAGCGCCAACGCCCGCAGGATGTCGAGGCCGCCACTGACGCCGCTGTCGTAGATGATCGGCACCTCCGGCAATGCCTCGCGGATCGCCGGCAGCGCCAGGATCGAGGCCGGGCCGCCATCGAACTGCCGTCCGGTGTGGTTCGAAATCCAGATGCCATCGACCCCGGCATCGACCAGCCGTTTGGCATCTGCCACCTTCTGCACGCCCTTGACGACGAACGGCCCGTCCCACTCGGCCCGAATCTCTTCGATATCGCTCCAGTCGGGCTGACCCCGGATCACGTGTCCGGCATGGGCCACCGAGTTATATTCCTGCGCCTGCTTGGCATAATCCTCGCAGAACTTCAGGCTCGGGATACCTTCGCGCAGCGTTCCGAGCGTCCATTCGGGATGTGTCAGCATCGCCCAGACCATCGCCGGAGACACCTTGGGCGGAATCGTCAGGTTGGCGCGCCTTTGCCGTTCCCGGCGGCTGTCGACCGGCACATCGACGGTCAGGATCAGCGTGTGAAACCCGGCCTCGCGCGCGCGCCGCATCATGTCCGAGCGGATCGAATCGTCGCTGGGCATGTAAAGCTGGAACCAGCCCTGATCGCCGATGGTCGGTGCCAGCGTCTCGGGAACGACCGTCGCGACGGTCGACATGCAGTAAGGGATGCCAGCGTTGGCGCAGGCGGCCGAGATGATCTTTTCCGCCCGCGGCCACATGATACCCGACATGCCCACGGGTGCGCATCCGAACGGCAAGGGATAGTCGCGCCCCAGAACCCTGGCCGAAAGGTCCGACGCGAACTTGCCTTCGAGGATCGACGGATTGAAATGGATCGCTCGCAACGCGTCCTGGTTGCGGCGGTGCTGATCTTCGATCCCGGTTGCTGAATCGAGATACTCAAAGACGAAATGCGGCACCCGTCGACGGGCGCGGGCGCGAAGATCCGAAATGGCGGGAAAGCGTGTATCAAGGTTCATGCGAGCTTTCTACGCGGCGTCAGGGATGCTTTGAAAGACATTAATATCAAATATCGCCGCTTCGACGATGTGCGGAACAGAATGAGAACAAGCCTTTCGCTTTGATGCCATGACCGCTAAACTGCGCGCCATGAGCAGTGCCCCCGCAGAAGACGATTTTCCCGACCGTGCGCCGTCGGAACGCATCCCGCTGTCGCAACAGGCGCTGGCGGCACGGCCCGCGCCCTATCTCGACGATCTGAACCCGGCGCAGCGTCAGGCGGTCGAAACCCGTGACGGTCCGGTCCTGATGCTGGCAGGTGCCGGCACCGGCAAGACCAAGGCGCTGACGACACGGATCGCCCATCTTCTGAACACCGGGGCGGCGCGTCCGAACGAAATCCTCGCCGTCACATTCACCAACAAGGCAGCGCGCGAGATGAAGAACCGCGTTGCGCGGCTGCTGGGTGAGACCGTCGAGGGGATGCCGTGGCTTGGCACCTTTCACGCGATCTGCGTCAAGTTGTTGCGGCGTCACGCCGAACTCGTGGGGCTGAAAACCAACTTCACCATTCTCGATACCGACGATCAGGTGCGGCTTTTGAAGCAACTGGTCAACGCCGCCAACATCGACGAGAAACGCTGGCCCGCACGGCAATTGGCCCACATCATCGACGGCTGGAAGAACCGCGCCTGGACGCCCGACAAGGTGCCGACCGCCGAAGCGGGGGCGTTCAACAATCGCGGGACCGAGATCTATGCCGAGTATCAGGAGCGACTGCGGACATTGAACGCCGTCGATTTCGGCGATCTGCTGATGCACGTCGTCTGGATATTCCAGAATCACGACGACGTTCTGGCGCAATATCAGCGCTGGTTCCGCTACATCCTCGTCGACGAATATCAGGACACAAACTTCGCCCAGTATCTGTGGCTGCGGCTGCTGGCGCGGGGGCACAAGAACATCTGTTGTGTCGGCGACGACGACCAGTCGATCTATGGCTGGCGCGGCGCGGAGGTCGGCAATATCCTCAGGTTCGAAAAGGATTTTCC
>JBBKWG010000282.1:0-4500 GCA_037968835.1 Paracoccaceae bacterium | reverse complement strand
CGCCGGACTGACGCAAAACGCGCTCATCGCGCCCTGGGTCATCACAGGCGCTATGAACGGCCCGGCATTTGACACTTATGTCGAAACGCAACTGGCCCCCGAACTCGAACCCGGCACCATTGTCATCCTCGATAACCTGTCCACCCACAAAAGCCCGCGCGCAGCAGAGGCACTAAAACGACACGGCTGTTGGTTCTTGTTCTTGCCGCCATACAGTCCCGACCTCAATCCCATCGAGATGGCATTTTCAAAGCTCAAATCCCACTTGCGACGGATCGGGGCCAGAACTTTCAACGCCCTGTTTGAAGATCTTGGCGACATCTGCGACCTCTTCAATCCACAGGAATGCTGGAACTTCATCAAAGCTGCTGGATATGCCTCAGATTAGCAGCAAAACGCTTTAGTCTCCAGACTTTTAGAAAGTGTTACGCAATTGGAAAACGAGGTACGGAATTATCACGTGTAGCCTTTCCGTACAGCGCCGTACTCGCTCCCGAATGCTTCTCGTGCATTGAGCAGTGCGACAATCGGTTGGCGACCGCCGGAGCTGTGCAATGCCGCGAGCGCATCACGGACAGCGGGCCTGTGACTGTAGCCATTCAAAGCAAAAAATACGTGCTCGTCAACATGTACCGCGATATTGCACGCATCCGGCGCAACGAGAACAGGAGGCGCGTCGATGAGAACGAATTCATAAGTCTTGCGCAACGCGGCAAGCAATTGTCTAAATTTATCTAACTCTAGGAGATCTCCAGGGTTCGTGTCGGACTTGCCACAAGGAAGAAAGTCAAAACCATCATTTGGAAAATTTAGAATAGATTGTGAGAGGTCTACTTTGCCGCTGATCAGGTTGCTGAGCCCCGGCGACCCGAGCGAAATGGCGCAATAATTAGACAAGTTGCCGGTGCGCATGTTGCCGTCGACAAGGATTACATGTCTGTCGATCGCTCCGAGGCTTTGGGCGAGCGTTTTGGCGACCGATGAATTGCTCTCGCCGGGCAGAGCGGAGAAGATCCCCACGGCTGACGACCCTTGGGATTGTCTGGTCGACAAAAGCAGGCGATGTCTTAATGTCCGAATGCCTTCATGGTAGGGTGTACTCGAAGACTTCTTGAAGTGGGTTGCGGGACCCCAATTTCGTTTCTCTGGCGGAATCCCGATCACCTGATCGATGCCCGAGGCTCGTGTCAGTTCTGAAACACTGCGGATACGTTCATTCGCTGCCTCCCGCAATAATACATGGGCAATTCCAAGAAACAGCCCAAGAAAGGCGGTAATTGTTACATTTCGACCGAGCCTATCTGCCGACGCCTCTAGTGGTGCCTCCGCGGTAGCAAGGGACTGCGCACCTGCGTCCCGCAGACGGCCCTGAAGAGGTAGATTCTTAAGACGCGCTAAGGACGACTCGTAAATCTGTGACGTGGTCTCGAGCTCGACAGTCAGCTGACGCAGCACGACGGAGGCCGCGTTAGCTTCGTTTATGCGAGTCTCAATTGCGTCGAGGCCACGCCGAAGCGCATCGCGCAAACGGCCGAGGCGTTTGCTTTCTGCCTTCAACGCGGCCAGGAGTCGGACGCGATCAGATTCATAGCTTCGCTGGGCGATCGTTCGTCCGAGTGTGGACTGTTCTAAACGGTTGAGAATATCGGTAGTGCTGAAGAGCGCCCGAAGGCTATCGAAGTCTTCGATGATTGTGGGGCTCAGAAGAACTATTGCTTTCTCAAGGTCAGCAAGACTGCTATCGGTTGCATCGATACGTGAGTGCAGATTGGATGCCTCAAGTGCGAATGCCTGAGCGCTTTCTGGATCCGCGCCTTGAACGCGAGCGCGGAAACTTTGTAGCGATTCTTGATCCTTTTCAAGTTGGCTGCTTAATTCGCTTACCCGTGCCTCAAGCGCTTCTGCAGCACGTTCCGTCCGCCGCCGCGCAAGTTGGCGCTGATAATCTAGGTAGACATTGACGTAGGCATTCGCCACTTCTGCCGAAAGCTGTGGATCAAGTGTGGAGGCCCGAACAATAATCACGTTTGTATCAGGAACCGATGTGATGTGCGTCACTTCAGTGAGCCAGCCGAGTGCAAGTTGTCGCAAGACGGTGGTGTTGTGCGCCGGCCTTTCGATTTCTTCCGGAGATGCGCTTGAGAGCCGGTCGCCGGCGGATCCTGTTATATTGGGGAGCCAGTCCAAGAAAGGCTGACGCGACGAAGCGTCCGTTTGTGGTCCTGAATCGGCTGCCGAGAGATCAGAAAAGGTATGTGGTTTTTCGGTCAAATCTAGCAGCTCAATGACTCGGAGTGCGACCGTGCGAGATGACAGCATAGCAAGTGCATTGGCAATCGCCCCTGCGTTGAAGCCAAGTTCATCGGCCCCTGCGAGTTCGATGATGTCCAGATTGCTCCGCGTCAATAATAGTTGCGCTTCAGCCGTGTAGACGTCTTCGGAGCTCAACATATAGACGGTAGCGAGCATTCCGAGACCTGCGGCGGGAAGCACTATCCTCAGACGGTTTCGCCACAAGATACGCCAAAGTTCCACTACCCCTATCGGTGCATCATCTTGTTCAGGCTGGCCAGAGTACATACGGTGGAATTCGTTTTGCATCGGTTCGTTGGTCCTTGTTTCGAACCCTGCCCCCAACTTGTTGGCGCGGAAGTCGTCTTCGTCGGGTCAGCTATGACTGACAGGCTGAGGTGCGAGTTCCCTTCAAAAGTATTTGCGCTGCGGCATTTGTTCATGCGATCAAATCTAGTATCGGTCAGTTTGAAAAGACTGTCCATCCTACTGCTATCGGGTGGAGTAACAGTATGCGAACGTGAGCCAAAAACAAGTATGTAACTGGTAATAGAGCCCGACTGCAACGTGCAGCCCTTCGCCGGAGAATGATGCACTAGATGACCCTTCCTAACTCCTTTTACGGCGGACCGCCTAAAGCGGGATCTTCTTGGATCTTTGCGCTACTGGACGCGCATCCGCAGATATTTGTGCCGAGAGGAAAGTACGTTCAGTTCTTCACGGATTTCTACGATCGCGGAACGAACTGGTACGAAAGCTTCTATGCTGGCGCGCGGCCCGATCACGTGGCGCTTTGCGATCTGACAACTGACTACCTCTTTGTCCCGGAAGCCGCTGAGCGCCTTGCAGAGCAGATCCCAGATGCGCGCATCTTCTTTTCTTTGCGTGATCCAGTTGAGCGTGATTGGTCAGCCTATCAGCACCTCTTGAGGACGGGTCAGGCTTACGGTCCACTTGAAAGTGAGATTGAGACCGGCCACCGCCTACTTTCGGGCTGCAGCGCCTATGCCGACGCGATCGAACGCTCCTGGCGGCTCTTTGGCCGAGAGAGAACCAAGATCCTATGGTTCGACGATATCCGCGACAATCCGCAGAACGTCGCAGATACACTTCACGACTTTCTTGGCGTTGCTCGCCGGAAGATCTCTCCATCGAATAGCAAGGCAAGGAACGTGGCCCGTGTCGCGCGCAATCGGCGACTAACCGCTATTCTAAAGAAAGCTGCTATCGCCATGAGGTCTGTTGGGATGGGCCAAGTACTTGGCTGGATGAAAGATAACCCTTCACTGGACCGCATCCTGTTCAGTCGTGCGAGCGTACCTAGGCTGAAAGACTGCCCTGCGGCTTGGACATTTCTCGCCGACCGTCATGAAGAGGAGATTCTACGTCTAGAGGCCCTCTTGTCGTGCGACCTGACCAAATGGCGCCAGCGGCCATGACTTATCTTGCAGCGGGACCTCGCGCACGAGACGTAATGGGCGACCTCAGTTGGCGGACTTACGTCTTGGCCATAGCGCTAAGCTTCTTTGTAATGTTCGAACCGGCGCCGACCGACCTTGTTTTTCTAGTCTCGTTGTTTGCCTTGCTACTCTCCCGTCCAGTCAAGACACGGTTCCTGAGCGGCGTTGCCACTACCGGAATTCTGCTCTTTCTTTTTTTCTCGACTCTCGCTCTGATCCATGCGGCGGCTGAACCATTGAGAGCCTTTCGCGCGGTAGCGATAGAGTACTATATGGTTGCGATTTTCGTAACTACGGCCTATTTCACGAAAATTCGAGGAGACGATGCCTTTTTTTCAATTCTCGTGGCGCTTTCAATCGGAGCGCTCGTGGCGTCTCTTTTTGCGGTGGGCCTACTTCTAGACTTCGTGCCGACCAATGGATACTTCTTTCGCGACGGTGCAGGTGTCCGAGTAAAGGCTACCTTTAAAGATCCGAATGTATTTGGGCCTTTTTTGGTGCCGTGTATCTTGTTCACGTTCTGGATCACTCTTGAATCCGCGCGGATGAGGGTCGCCGCGATTTTTGCTCTGATTATTCCTTTAGGTGCGCTTATTTCCACTTACTCCCGTGGGGCGTGGGTTCACGCTTTTGCTTCGATGCTTCTCTTCCTTTTTGCAATGCTGACCTTTCGCCGAACGGCGTTTCAAGTGCTTCTTTCAATTGTCGTTGCGATAGCGATTACTCTTAGTCTTATCCTCTTCTTCGC
>JBBKWG010000281.1:0-13749 GCA_037968835.1 Paracoccaceae bacterium | reverse complement strand
CTGGTTCACGTTTCGGAAATGAGCTGGACCAAGAAGAACGTCCATCCGGGCAAGATCGTTTCGACCTCGCAGGAAGTCGAAGTGATGGTGCTGGAGATCGACAGCGCGAAGCGGCGTGTGTCGCTTGGTCTGAAGCAAACCCAGCGCAACCCGTGGGAAGTCTTTGCGGAAACGCATCCCGTCGGAAAGCATGTCGAGGGCGAGGTCAAGAACATCACCGAATTCGGTCTGTTCATCGGTCTGGAAAACGACATCGACGGAATGGTTCACCTGTCCGACCTAAGCTGGGATCAGCGCGGCGAAGAGGCGATCCAGGACTTCCGCAAAGGCGATATGGTCAAGGCCGTCGTCACCGAAGTCGATGTCGAGAAAGAGCGTATCTCGCTTTCCGTCAAGGCGCTGGACGACAGCTTCACCGAAGTTGTCGATGGCGTTAAGCGCGGCTCGATCATTACCGTCTCGGTGACCTCTATCGAGGATGGCGGCATCGAAGTGGAATACGAGGGCATGAAGTCCTTCATCCGCCGCTCCGATCTCAGCCGTGACCGTGGCGAACAGCGTCCCGACCGTTTCGGCGTCGGCGACAAGGTCGACGTTCGCGTCACCAACGTCGATCCGAAAACCCGCAAGCTGGGCCTGTCGATCAAGGCGCGCGAGATTGCCGAAGAGAAAGAAGCCGTGCAGCAGTATGGCTCCTCGGACTCTGGCGCATCTCTCGGCGACATTCTTGGTGCGGCACTGAAAGTCGAAGACGAAAAGTAAGTCGGATCAACGATCTGATAGGTGAAAGCCCCGCTTCGGTGGGGCTTTTTCTTTGCCCATGGCTCAAGCGGCCTTCAGGCCCTTCGCATATTCTTCCAACTGATCCACAACCGTCCCCCAGCCGCTGAAGAATCCCATATCTTCATGGTTCTGTCGCGCCTCGGGCGAGCGATGCCGCGCGATGGCGGTATACTTGGTGCCGCCGTTCTCGCCATCCTCAAGAAGCAGCATCGCCGTCATGAACGGATCCGGTGCGGGCTTCCATCCCTCGGTATAAGTGTCGGTAAACACAAGCTTCTCGCCATCGATGACTTCAAGATAAACGCCCATATTGCGCATCTCGTTGCCGTCCACATCGAAGATCGTGTTGAACCGGCCACCGGTGCGCAGGTCGATTTCACAAGCGGTCACGCGGTGTGGTTTGGGGATGAAGAAATGCTTGATGTGTTCGGGCGTCGTCCAGCATTCCCACACCAGCGCGCGCGGAACGGCAAGCTGACGCGTGAAGCTGAGATCGGTTTCAGAGTCAAGGTTCATCGCTGTCTGTCCTTTGCTAGATTAATTGCGAAATTGTCAAATTGTTCCAGCCGCGTTTCCCAAAGCCGTCGCTGTTCGTCGAGCCACGACTGAGCCGGGGCAAACGCTTCGGGCGAGACCCTGCAAACGCGGACCCGGCCCTTCTTTGAGGTCTCGACAAGCCCCGACATCTCCAGCTTTTTCAGATGACCGAGAAACGTCGGCAAGGCGATGTCGTGCGGCCCGGCCAATTCGCTGACGCTGGCCGGGCCACGGGACAGTCGCGCGAATATCGCCCGGCGCGTCGGATCGCCGAGAGCGGAGAATATGCGGTCGAGGTCGGAATCATGCTTAGCCATACGCCTAAGTATGAGCCGATACGGACGGCCGTCAATAATTACTTAGCCAAACGCCAAAGTAATTTTGAATTACGAGAGAAATCTCGCTCGGCTGTCGAAAGTCCGCCTGCCGCCGCGTCCTTCAATCATGCCGACACGCAGGACGGCTCATCGCAGCGCATTCCCTCGCCGCAACGCACCGACAGTTTCGCAAACGTCCGGTTCAGACGGCGCGTCTCAACGCATCCACCAGGTCCGTGCGTTCCCACGAAAACCCGCCGTCGCTTTCCGGAGCGCGGCCGAAATGGCCGTAGGCCGCAGTCCTCTCGTAGATCGGACGGTTCAGCGACAGATGCTCGCGAATGCCGCGCGGGCTGAGGTCCATTACCGATTGCACAGCGCGTTCAATTGCCGTCGGATCAATCTCGCCGGTGCCGAACGTGTCCGCATAGACCGACAGCGGTTTCGAGACGCCGATAGCGTAGCTCAACTGAATCAGGCAGCGTTCCGCCATGCCCGCCGCGACGACGTTCTTGGCCAGATAGCGGGCGGCATAGGCAGCCGAGCGGTCCACCTTGGTCGGATCCTTGCCGGAAAACGCGCCGCCACCGTGAGGAGCCGCGCCGCCATACGTGTCGACGATGATCTTGCGACCTGTCAGCCCGGCGTCGCCGTCCGGTCCGCCGATCACGAACGTGCCGGTCGGGTTGACCCACCATTCGGTGGCCTCCGTCAGCCAGCCATCGGGCAAAACTTCCCGGATGTAGGGCTCGACGATGGCGCGGATGTCGTCGCTGGTCTGCGACTCGTCGGCGTGCTGGGTCGACAACACGATCGTCGTCACCTCGACCGGCATGCCGTTTTCATAGCGCAGCGACAATTGCGATTTCGCATCCGGGCGCAGCGTTGGCTCGTCCCCCGATTTGCGCGCCTCTGCCAGCCGCTTCAGCACCGCATGGGCGTAATGGATCGGGGCGGGCATCAGTTCGGGGGTCTCGCGGACGGCATAGCCGAACATGATCCCCTGATCGCCCGCGCCCTCGTCCTTGTTATCGCGCGCGTTGACGCCCTGGGCGATATGCGCGGATTGCCGGTGCAGCAGGTTCGTCACTTTGCAGGTCGCGTGGTGGAACTTTTCCTGCTCGTACCCGATATCGCGGATGCACTCGCGCGCGATGCCTTCGATACGACCCATGTAGTCGTCAAGCTTCTCGGGCGAGGAAAGTCCCACTTCGCCGCCAATCACAACCCGGTCGGTCGTGGCAAAAGTTTCGCACGCCACGCGGGCTTCGGGTTCCTCCGTCAGAAACGCATCGAGAATCGCGTCCGAGATCCGGTCGCAAACCTTGTCGGGGTGGCCCTCGGACACGGATTCCGAGGTGAATATGTAGTTCTGACGGTTCATGGGAAGTGCTCCGTTAAATGTTAATCCGCCACGCCAGGAAGCCGTTGTGACAGTCAGAGGCCCGCGTTACGACGATGCAGGCTCGGATGCAACTGTGTTTCGGTAACGCCGCAATGTGAGTGCGCTCAGGGTTACCAGAACGATAACGCCAATGGGCCAGTCGCCGGTGCGCGAATAAAGCGTTGGCGACACCGCCCTCGGCATCGCGACATCAATGAAACCCGCAACCCCCAACGGCAAAGATTGAACGATCCGCCCTTTCGGGTCGATGACCGCTGAAATGCCGGTATTGGCGACGCGCACCAGCGGCAGTCCCTGCTCGATCGCGCGGAACTGCGCCTGTTGCAAGTGCTGGTAAGGGCCCGAAAACGTGCCGAACCACGCGTCGTTGGTGATCTGGAGCAAGTAATCCGGCCGCTGCACAAGCCCGCGCGGATGCTGGGGAAAGATTGCCTCGTAGCAGATAAGCGGAAGGGCGCGACCAAGCGGCGTGTCAATCAGGCGCACAGCCTGTCCGGCGCTGAAGCCAAACCCGTCGCGGGCAGCGAAACTCTGGAGACCGATTAAGCGGGCCAACTGACCAAGCGGGATGTATTCACCGAACGGAACCAGCCGGACCTTGTCATAGATTTCGTCGGGCTGACCTGTGCCGTCGATCGTGACCAGGCTGTTGTGGAAAAGCCCGTCCTCGATCCGAGTGATGCCGAACGCCACCGGCACGCCTTCGGACGCCGACGCGATTCGCGGGAACAACGGTGATGCATCGTCGAGGCGGTAGGGAATGGCGGTTTCGGGCCAGACCACGAAATCGACGCCGCTCTTCGGCGCCGCTGTATACTCGATCTGACGCTCGACGAATCCGTATGCCTTCTCGGGGTCCCACTTTTCGCTCTGGGGGACGTTTGGCTGCACCAGCCGCACCGTGCCGCGAAACGCCTCGGTCCCGCTCAGACCCACCCATCCGGTGGCGACAAGCGACGCCAGCAGGATAAGCGCGCCGGAACCGGCAAGCTGGCGATGCGGAAGGGCGAAGGGCAATGCCGTCAGCACAAGCGTCAGCAGACTAAGGCCATATGGGCCAACCAGCGAGGCGACGGTGCGGGTCGGCGTGTCGGTCCAGATATAGGCCGGAAGCGCCCACGGAAAGCCGGTCAGCACATAGCCGCGCGCAAGTTCAGCACCCGCCAATGCAACCGCCCACACGATTGCCCTCGGTCGCCCGATCCAGGCTGCGATATAACCCGCAACCGCCCAGAACAGGGCCAGACCGCCCGACAACAGAATAAGCGCGAACGGGGCCATCCAGCCGTGCCGCGCGATATCAATAAGGAATGGCTCGACGATCCAATGCAGCGTGACCGCGAAATACGCGACACCGCCGGCCCAACCCAGCAACGCCGCACGTCCGCGCGACAGCGGCATCGACTGAAGATAGGCAAGCCCGGCAAATCCGGCCAACGCCAGCGGCCAAAGCCCGAACGGCGCATGGCCAAGTGCCGCCAGCGCACCGGCCAGCAACGCCCAGCCGATACTCATGCGCGCATTCGGATACCCGGTCGTGGCGCCTCTCACGTGCTCACTCGGCGGCTTTCGCTGCTTTGAGACGCACGCGCAGTCGCTTTATTCGCCGGGGATCGGCGTCGACGACCTCGAAATCCGGTCCGTCGGGGTGTTTCACGACTTCGCCGCGCGCAGGCACGCGACCGGCCAGCATGAAGACCAGTCCACCAAGCGTGTCGATCTCTTCCTCGTCCGCCTCGTCGACGAGTTTCTGACCGATCTCATCCTCGAATTCGTCAACCGGAGTGCGCGCCTGTGCCAGATAACAGCCCGGCGCTTCCTCGGTCCAGAACCGCCCTTCGGCGATGTCGTGTTCGTCTTCGATCTCGCCGATGACCTGTTCGATCAAGTCCTCGATCGTGACCAGACCATCAACTCCGCCGTATTCGTCGATGACCAGCGCCATGTGCATCCGGTCGGTCTGCATCTTCTGCAACAGCACCCCGATCGGCATTGATGGCGGCGCATACAGCAACGGACGCAGCATCTTTGACAGCGTGAACCGCTCGCCGGTGCCGTTGAACCCGTGGCTGAGCGCGAAGTCCTTCAGGTGGACCATGCCCACCGGCGTGTCGAGCGTGCCCCGGTAAACCGGAAGGCGCGTAAGGCCGCTCTGGCGAAACACCTCGACCAGATCGTCCTTCTCGATGTCAGAGGGAACCGCCACGATCTCGACCTTGGGGAGCATGACGTCCTCGACGCGCATACGCGTCAGATTGAGCAACCCCGCGGCCACGGAACGATTGCCGCCGTCTCTGCCAGTTGCCCCATTTTCACTGCTGTTTGCATCTTCTTCGGCGCTGCCGAAGGCTTCCATCAGCCGTCCGAAGAAACCCCTCGAACTTTCTTCTTCCTCGTCTTGCGCGCCCTGCGCTGCGTTAGAGGATCCGTCCGTCGCTTCGCCCATCGTTCCTTTCCAATATCACTCTGGCCCAAACTCGCTCGGCCTAAACTCACTCGGAACCGTCCGGTCCCGCACTCTCATATGGGTTCGGCACGCCAAGTTTCGCAAGTATCGCGATTTCGGTGGCCTCCATCAAGTCACCGTCGGACTTGCGGATGTGATCGTATCCCAAAAGATGCAAGGTTCCATGCACGATCAGGTGGGTGAGATGATCCGCCACAGGTCGCCCGGCGGCCTTGGCTTCGGCGAAACATGTCTCATAGGCCAGCGCAATATCGCCGAGTTCCGGGTCGCCGTGAGGCTCCGGCGGCGCTGGCCGGACGCCCGCTTTCGCAGATCCGCGCTCGGCCGAGGGCCAGGACAGCACATTGGTCGGCTGCGGCTTGCCGCGAAAGTCCGCGTTCAATGCCGCGATTCGCACATTGTCGCACGCCAGCAGCGCGATTTCCCAGTCGTCGGGCGCATAGCCGAGATGGGCAAGCGCCGCACCGACAGCGCGTTCCGCAAGGGTGCTGATCGCCGCGTCCTTCCAGCGGTCGTCTTCGATGATGAGATCCACGCCCATAAGCGCCACGTTTCGCTGAAAAGCGCCGCAAGTGCCAGAGGGGCGCTGCCCCCGCCGCCTTCGGCGTCTCACCCGGAGTATTTTTGCTAAGAAGAAGGCGCCCCAAGCGGCAGGACGCCTTCCGGAGACACTTCTCCTTGGGCGGTCATCGGCGCTCTCGCCTGTACCGAGCAATCAGGATGACGCGGAAAGTCTTTCTTCGTGGTTAAAATACTCCCGCCGGAGGCAGTGCTGGCCTAGCGAATTCTGGCTTCTGTCTTGCGGTCGAACACCATCAGCGAGGACGGCTCGAAACCGATCCCGACCGTATCGCCAAGCCTGGATCGGACTTCCCCGCGTTCCTCGACAATCATCTTCTCGCCCCCCGGCCCGGCCAGATAACTATAGCTGACGCCGCCCAGCGCCTCGGTCAGCTCGACCTTGTGGGTCGTTCCGTTGCGGTCGATGAGGATGTGCTCGGGGCGAATGCCGATCGACACTTCGGTGCCGTCGGGCGGAAGCGATACCGGTGGCGACACCGTGGTTTGCAGCGACGCAACTTCGACCGCGCCACCTTTGACCGTCCCCTGGAGGAAGTTCATCGCCGGCGAACCGATGAACCCGGCGACAAACCGGTTGTCGGGATTGCGATAGAGATCAAGCGGCGCGCCGACCTGTTCGATCCGGCCCGCACGCAACACCACGATCTTGTCGGCCAGCGTCATCGCCTCGACCTGATCGTGGGTGACATAGATCATCGTCGCGCCGATTTCGGTGTGAAGGCGGGCGATCTCGACGCGCATTTCAACCCGGAGTTCCGCATCGAGGTTCGAGAGTGGCTCGTCGAACAGGAACACTTCCGGTCCCCGAACGATTGCACGCCCGATGGCGACACGCTGGCGCTGGCCACCCGAAAGCGCGGCAGGCTTGCGGTTCAGATAGTCGTCGAGTTTCAGAATGCGGCTGGCTTCGGCCACCTTCGACTTGATCTCGGGCTTGGGGTGGCCGTTCATCTTCAGCCCGAACCCCATGTTCTCTTCGACCGTCATGTGCGGGTAAAGCGCGTAGGTCTGGAACACCATCGCCACGCCCCGCTCGGACGGATCGAGCCTGGTCACGTCCCGCGTGCCGATATTGATCTGGCCCTCGGTCGTCTCCTCAAGCCCGGCGACCATGCGCAACAGCGTGGACTTGCCGCAACCCGATGGACCGACGAACACGCAGAACTCACCGTCCTCGATCTCCAGGTCGACACCGTGGATGACCTGAACATCGCCGTACCGTTTGATGACCTCGTTGAGTGTGACACCCGACATTATTGCGTCCCCGCTGTTTCCCTGTGACGTGACTGATCCGGAAAGCGCCAGGTTTGCACTTCCTCGGCAATGGCGGCAGCCGCGGCCTTGATGCGCGGCGCCAGTTTTTCCAACTGCGCAAGCGTCTTGCGTGCCGTTGATGATGTTACTGACAGTGCGCCCACCACCCGGCCTCGATCCGTTACGATCGGCGCCGCGACGCAAATTATGCCCGGCTCATGTTCCTCGCGGTCAAAGCCGTAGCCAAGCTCGCGGATCCGGTTCAACTCGGCCCTCAGCGCCTCCGGACCGTTCAGCGTCGCCGGCGTGAAGCGGTGGAAGCTTTGCTGGGCGATGATCGGTGCCAGTTCGGTTTCGCCCAGGAACGCAAGCATCACCTTGCCGACGCCGGTGCAATAAGCCGGTCCGACCTTTCCCGCCGAAGAATACATTTCGATCGGGTTTACCGCGTTGCGCTTGTCGACATACAGCACCTGCGCGTGATCGAGTTGCGCCAGATGCACGGTTTCGCCCAGTTCGCCAGCCAAGGCATCGACATGGGCGCGCGCAATCGGCGCTAGCGAGGATTGCTCCCACGCCATATGCGCCCAGCGCACAAGCCGCACACCCATCGCATAGGTCTGACGCTCGCTGTCGTAACTCAGCATTCCCTGATTCGTCAGAGTTTGGACGAATCGGTATAAGGTGGCTTTCGGATGCGGCGATTCCGACAGCAGTTCCGTGAACCGGACCGGGCGACCGAACGATGCGATCTGATCAAGCACGCCAAGTGCTTTTCCAACAGTTCCATCTCCGGACGCTTCGCGTGGCATCGGATCGTTTCTCCCTCTGTCGGCGCGGCGGAAGTTCGATGCTGCTGCCTACGCGACTGTTGACAAGCCTAACCGATTCCGTGTTAGGATTTCAATATACAAAACCGAGTTTCAAATAATGGAACTCATTTCATAGTGGGACACTCAGGGAGGACACCATGCGTTCCATGCTTAAAGCGTCCATCGCGACGCTGACTGCCTCTGCCATTCTGGCAGGTGGCGCATTCGCGGCAAGCCACACGGCACCGCTGACCGGAGATCTCAAGATCTTCCTCGACACATCGAACCCGGCGCCGCGCGCGACGATGGAAACGATGATCGCAGACTTCCAGGAAATGCACCCCGATCTGAACATCGAAACGACGGTGATCGACCGGGAAGCCTACAAGACGCAAATCCGCAACTTCCTGACGGCAGACGCGCCCGACGTGGCGACATGGTATGCCGCCAACCGGATGCGCCCCTATGTCGAAGCCGGTCTTTTCGAAGACGTTTCGGACCTTTGGGCCGAAGACGACATCGCCAACAACCTTGCTTCGACCAAGGGTGCGATGACAATCGACGACAAGCAGTGGGGCGTGCCCTATACCTACTATCAGTGGGGCGTCTACTATCGCAAAGACATCTATGACCAATACGGTCTGAGCGAGCCGGCGAACTGGGATGAATTCAAGGCCAATTGCCAGACGCTGCTTGATAACGGCGTCAAGTGCTTCACGATCGGCACCAAGTTTCTTTGGACTGCCGGCGGCTGGTTCGACTATCTGAACCTGCGCACGAACGGCTTCGATTTCCACATGCAGATGGCAGCGGGCGAGATCCCGTGGACCGACGACCGCGTGCGTCAGACCTTCGCCAACTGGCGCGAGCTGATCGACATGGGCGCTTATGTCGACAACCACCAGAACTACTCCTGGCAGGAAGCCCTGCCCTTCATGGTCAACGGCGAAGCTGCCGCGTATCTGATGGGTAACTTTGCCGTGGCACCGCTGCGCGAAGCGGGTCTGAGCGACGACCAACTGGACTTCTACCAGTTCCCGGTCATCAACCCGGACGTCGATTTTGCCGAGGATGCACCCACGGATACGTTCCACATCCCGGCAAACGCCAAGAACAAGGACGCAGCGCGCGAGTTTCTGCGGTTCGTCGCTTCGGCGGATGTTCAAACCGTGATCAACAACGGCAAGAACCTCGGTCAATTGCCGGTCAACGCCTCGGCGTCGGTCGACGACGACAAGTTCCTCAACCAGGGCTTCGAGATGCTGTCGAACAACTCGACCGGCGGCGTCGCGCAGTTCTTCGATCGCGACTTCCCGGCAGAGATGGCTGCAGAAGCAATGCAGGGTCTGCAAGAGTTCATGGTGTTCCCGGACAACCTGGACGACATCCTTGCGCGCCTCGAAAAAGTGCGCGAGCGCGTCTACAAGTAGGATCGTTGCGGCGGGGTGATTTCCCGCCGCACCTCAATCCCGTAGGGCGGGGTTCACTCCCCGCCTTACACTCTCACCAGCACGTGACCCATCCGTAAGCCCCGCTTAAGCTTTCGCATGTGCCACGAAGGGAGTGCCGCCTGTGACCCATGCAACCCTGCCCGACCTTCACGCCGACCGAGGTGGGCGCGGATGGTACAAGCGAAACGAGATCGCGCTCACGCCGTGGCTGTTTCTGGCACCGGCGATCCTGTTCTTCACATTCTACGTCATCTATCCGATCTTCCAGTCGATCAATATCTCGTTCTACGACTGGGACGGACTGGGCGACGCGACATTCGTCGGCCTGGGCAACTACGTCGAACTGGCCGACGACTCGGCGTTCGAGGTGTCGCTCTGGAACAACGTCAAATGGCTGGTGTTCTATCTGCTGGCCATTCCCGCCGGTCTCTTCATCGCGCTATTTCTCAATCAGACCGTCACCGGCATCCGCATCTACAAGTCGTTGTTCTTCTTCCCGTTCGTGCTGAGCCAGGTCGTGGTCGGGTTGGTGTTCTCGTGGTTTTACCTGCCCAACGAAGGGCTCTTGAACAACATCATCGGACTTGTCGGCCTCGGACCGATCAACGTGCTCGGCGATCCGACACTCGCTACCTACGGCATCATCGCCGCCGGTCTCTGGCCCCAGACCGCCTATTGCATGATCCTCTATCTGACCGGCCTCAACGCCGTCGATCCAGAACAGGTCGAAGCAGCGCGACTGGATGGTGCGAAGGGCTGGAAGATGCTCTGGTACATCATCATCCCGCAACTGAAGCCCGCGACATTCATCGCCTTCGTCGTCACCATCATCGGCGCGCTGCGCTCGTTCGACCTGATTTCGATCATGACCAACGGCGGCCCCTTCGGTCAGACCCGCGTGCTGTCGTTCTACATGTTCGAGAAGGCGCTGTCGGAATACGGTTTCCGGATGGGCTACGGCGCCGCAATCGCGGTCGTGCTGTTCCTCATCATGCTCGTCTTCATCGCCTACTTCCTGTGGTCGATGTGGAAAGAGGAGAAGGTGCGATGAGCGGCGATTTCCGCGCCCGCGTCACCGGCATCTGCAAACCCCTGCCGGGCGCCGAAGTGTCCGACCCCTGGGGCGGCGGCCACGATGCCTGGAAGGTCGGCGGCAAGATGTTCGCCTGTATCGGTGCCGTGGCGCCCGGCGTGTCCGTCAAGACGCCTGACGTCGAAACCGCGACGATGCTGATCGAGGCCGGTGTCGGTCAGAAGGCCGCCTATTTCCACAAAAGCTGGATCACGCTGCCGGAAACCACCAAGACCGATGAACTGACGCACCGCATTCATGTCTCTTACGACTTCGTGCGCGCCAACCTGACCAAAAAAGCGCAAGCGGCCCTGCCCGCGCGCAAGGAGGCCTCCTGATGTTTCCGACCCCGATCCAGAAGCGCGCACCATCGGCGCAAATCGCATATCAGACCCTTCTGCCGATCGCGCTCATCATGTGGCTGTTGCCGCTGATCGCGGTCGCCGTGTTCTCGATCAAGCCCGCCACCGACTTCACCCAAGGCAACTACTGGGGCATTCCCGGTTCGTTCGAGGGCGTCAACAATTACGGGCAGGTGTTCTTCAATTCCGACATGCCGCGCTACATGCTGAACTCGGTCCTGATCACCGTGCCGACAGTCATCGGCGCGGTCGCACTCAGCGCGATGGCCGGCTTCGCGCTTGGCATCTACAAGTTCAAATCGAACATCTGGCTGTTCTTCATGTTCGTCGCCGGCAATTTCGTGCCCTTCCAGATCCTCATGATTCCGGTCCGCGACTTGACGCTGGACCTTGGCCTTTACAACACCAAGACCGGCCTTGTGCTGTTTCACATCGCGTTTCAAACCGGGTTCTGCACGCTCTTCATGCGCAATTTCATCCGCCAGTTGCCGTTCCCGCTGATCGAAGCGGCGCGGGTCGAAGGCGTCGCCGAGTGGCGCATCTTCTGGTATGTCGTCCTGCCATTGATGAAACCCGCACTGGCAGCACTCGCCGTGCTGATCTTCACCTTCATCTGGAACGATTACTTCTGGGCCGTGGTGCTGACCCAGGGCCCCGAAAGCCAGCCCGTGACCGCCGGCATCACCAGCTTCAACGCCCAATACCGCGCCGCCTACCACCTGATGAGCGCCGGTTCGATCGTCGCCGCGCTTCCGCCGGTGCTGATGTTCTTCCTGATGCAGAAGCACTTCATCGCAGGTCTGACGCTTGGCGCCGTAAAATGACGCAAAGCTGGCGGCTGGACGACGGGCGCCAGACCCTGGCGCTCGCCTCTCGGGGTGGCCGTATCCCTGAAGTCATCTATTGGGGATCGCCGCTGCCCGCGGGCGAGGATCTGGAAATGCTCGCCCGCGCCGGCGACATCGACGTCACCGGCGGAATGCTGGACGCCAACCCCGAATTGTCGCTCTGCCCGGAAGCCTCGCGGTCGTTTCCCGGCCAGCCCGGCCTGATCTTGCGGGATCGTGACGGCACCCCGCTGCTGCCCCGCTTCCGGTTCCAATCGGCAGATGCCTCGGAAACCTCACTGGCGCTCACCTGTGTCGATGCCGACCTCGGCCTTTCCTACGTGGCCGAGATCGACCTCGACCCGGAGACCCATATCCTGACCATGAGCGCGCGGGTTCACGCCGACCGGCCCTTGCACCTGCATTGGCTTTCGGCGCCGGTGATGCCGGGACCGCAACTCAGCGACGAGATGATCGACGTCGCCGGGCGCTGGTGCGGCGAGTTCCAGTTGAACCGCACCGCCTGGTCGCCCGGCATCCGCTACCGCGAAAACCGGACCGGACGCACCGGCCACGAACACTTTCCCGGCCTGATTGTCCTCGGACGCGGCGCCACCAACGCCACCGGCGAGGCGTGGGCGTTCCATTATGGCTGGTCCGGCGGCCATCGGATGATCGCCGAGGCACTTCCAGACGGACGCCGCCAGATCCAGTGGGGACACGCCGCGCGGATGGAAACCAGGGCCGCGACCGAATTCAGAACCGCGCCGCTTTACGCAGTCTATTCCTCGGACGGGCTGAACGGATGCGCGGTCGGTTTCCAGCGCCATCTGCGTGACAGGATCGTTTCGTGGCCACAGCCGGATCGGCCGCGCCCGGTTCACTACAATTGCTGGGAGGCGGTCTATTTCGACCATCGCCTGGACGTCCTGAAAGACATCGCCGATCGCGCCGCCGATCTTGGCGCGGAACGGTTCGTTCTGGACGACGGTTGGTTTGGACAGCGCGACGACGACACCACTTCGCTTTCGGACTGGACCGTCGATCCGCGCAAGTATCCCGAGGGCCTCGATCCGCTGATCTCGCATATCCAGGGTCTGGGCATGAGCTTCGGCATCTGGTTCGAGCCCGAGATGATCAACACCAACTCGCGTACCCACGACGCCCATCCCGATTGGGTGCTTGGCCCCGCCGACCAGATCCCCGGCCGCCAACAGCACGTTCTCGATATGAGCCGCGACGACGTGCGCGAATATCTTTTCGGGCGGATATCGGAAATCCTGTCCCGGCATTCGATCGATTACATCAAGTGGGATCACAACCGGGTTCTGCCCGCCCCCGACGCATCGCAGACGCGCGGATCGTATGCCCTGATCGACCGGCTGCGCGAGGCGTTTCCGCTTGTCGAGATCGAAAGCTGCGCCTCGGGTGGCGGTCGCGTCGATTTCGGCATTCTGAAGCGGACCCAGCGCGTCTGGCTGTCGGATTCCAACGACGCGCTCGAGCGGCTGAAAATGCAAAGCAACGCCGCGCTGTTCCTGCCGTCCGCCGTCACGGGAAGCCACGTCGGGCCGCGCACCTGCCACACCTCAGGGCGCACGCTGGGCATTCGGTTTCGCGCCTGGGTCGCCGCACAGCGCCACATGGGATTCGAGATGGACCCCCGCGAACTGACCGTTGACGAGGCCGAGGTCCTGAAGTCCGTCACGCATTGGTGGCGCGACAACCGCGACTGGATGATGAACGCCGACATCCTGCGGCTGGACAGCGCCGACCCGGCGGTCATCGCCGAACAACAGATGGCGCGCGACAGCCACCGCTTCGTCGTCTTCGCCGGCAAGGCCACGACGTCGGCGCAGATTTCACCCCGTCCCTTGCGC